>NZ_JBHLWL010000022.1:472684-486915 GCF_042432965.1 Paracerasibacillus soli
CCCCAACAGTGAATTATCGAAATTCATCAATGCCTATAAAAGTGCCAGTTCAAGACTTATCAAGAAGGATTTTCCTCAAGTTCGAAAAAAGTTATGGAAGGAAATGTTTTGGTCAAGAAGTTTTTGTTTGTTGACGACTGGTGGTTCACCTATTGAGGTGGTGAAAAAATATATTGAAAGTCAAGGGATAAAGTGAGGTGATTTGATATGGCTAAACAAAATAAAGCGTACAAGTTCAGGTTATATCCCACAAATGAACAGGCTTTGATTATACGCAAAACTTTCGGATGTGTTCGTTTTGTCTACAATAAGATGTTAGCTGAATGAAAAGGGACTTATGTGAAAGAACAAGGGAAACAACTTATCAAAATCGACAAGTGGTTTCCATCTACAAAAAGCTGTTCAAAATGCGGTTCGATAAAAGAAGTTAAATTATCAGAACGTACCTATCAATGCCCTTGTGGACTAAATATTGATAGAGATTACAATTCAGCACTCAATATCAAAAAAGAAGGCATTCGCTTATTAGCAAGTGCCTAATGAAAATATAAACTCGTGGAACAAGAGGGTTAGCTTGGTCCATTTCGCCAGCTACTAAAAGTGTCGATTACCCAAGAAGCCCCCACTTCAAGCGACCCGTAAGGGTGGTAAGTGGTGGGAGTAGTTCACAAGGAAATGAATATTGATTACAATAGATATTAGGTTTTACTTTATAAGATTCTTTAGAATTTGCGAAATATAACGGAGGGGATTTTTTTGCATTTAACTGTTTACTTAGCAGGTCAAATCCATGATGATTGGCGCGATGAAATAAAAAGAAAGGCTGAAGAAAAAAAGTTACCACTTACATTTGTCGGCCCACAAACAAATCATGACCGTTCTGACAATGTAGGAGAGGATATTATTGGCAAACAACCGGATGCATATTATAAAGATGATGCTGCCTCGAGTATAAATAACTTACGCACACAAATACTTATGCAAAAATCCGATGTTGTTGTTGCCTTATTTGGAGAAAAATATAAACAATGGAATACAGCAATGGATGCAAGTGCAGCGATTACAATGAATAAGCCAACAATTATCGTGCGTCCTACATCACTCATTCATCCACTAAAAGAGCTATCTAACAAAGCAAATGTAACGGTTGAAACAATTGAACAAGCTTTAGAAGTTTTGGCCTATATTTATGAATAAAAGATTATTTAAAAAATGTTACAATTGATGTAGCTGAAAGACAAACAAAACGCCCAGACAATAGTGTCTCGGCGTTTTGTTTATGATTCATAAACAAATCAATTCCCTTTTACTTTATTCCAATATTCCCACTGGCCACGAAGCAATTGAACAACGTGAACGAACATGTCACTACGGGAAACGAGATCATTTGTAAATATGCCAATCGCCCCTTCTTTTTTCCTAACGTCTTGCTTTTTTGCATATGCATCCATTACATCACCAAGTTCTGTCCCAAACTTTAATTGCTCCTCTATCTCAGTAGGTAAAGCAATTCTAGCCCCACTCGCGGTAAAAACGTTACCTTCCTCTGTAACAAGCGCACCCCAATTACATAAAAATAATTGTTTACCCACATACATGACGCCACCTTCTAGACCGATGCCAATTGTATTTTCATGTCGTTTGGAACATGCTTTTGCACGATTAATTGCACCTTCCCGTGTTTCTTCATCAGAAAAAGGCTGCGCTGATACATCCGACGGAACAGAATCCGCTTCGACTACAGCATCTGAAAAGACAGTTTTTACTGCCTCCATTTTTGCTGGATTTTTTGATCCAATGATTATCTTCATCATGATTACTCCTCGTATATATGGTTTATTTTATTTGATAGGACGTCTTCCTTACTTCAACACAAAAAAGGGGAGCAGCATCATGCCACCATCCCCCTTTTTGCTAATCTCTTATGCTTTTCTAATCTGCTCCACAGCATTTGCATCTGTTGCTTTAACTAAGTTTATTAATAATTCTTTTGCAGCTGCATAGTCATCCACATGAATAATTGATGAAGATGTATGAATGTAACGCGAACAAATACCAATAACCGCAGAAGGGATACCATCATTTGCAGTATGCACACGTCCTGCATCTGTACCACCTTGTGAAATAAAGTATTGATATGGAATATTCTTTGTTTCAGCAATATCGAGAACAAAGTCACGCATACCGTGGTGGGTAATCATCGTTCTGTCAAAAATACGTAACAATGCACCTTTTCCGAGTTGACCAAATTGTTCTTTATCACCGGACATATCATTTGCAGGTGAAGCGTCTAGTGCATAAAAAATGTCTGGCTGAATCATGTTTGCGGCTACTTGTGCACCACGTAGACCTACTTCTTCTTGTACCGTTGCACCTGAATATAATGTATTTGGTAATGTTTCATGTTGCATTTCTTTCAGCAACTCAACAGCTAATCCACAACCATAACGATTGTCCCAAGCCTTTGCAAGAATTTTTTTCTCATTTGCCATTGGTGTAAACGGACAAATTGGTACAATTGCCTGACCAGGACGAATCCCTATCTTTTCCGCATCCGCTCTATCATCTGCCCCAATATCAATAAGCATATTTTTAATATCCATTGGTTTTTTACGTTGTTCATCCGTTAATAAATGGGGTGGAATAGAGCCTATAACACCAATTACCGGACCATTATCTGTCATAACTTGTACACGTTGCGCAAGTAAAACTTGATTCCACCATCCACCTAATGGTTGGAAACGTATCATACCATTCTTGGTAATTTGTGTGACCATAAAACCTACTTCGTCCATATGACCTGCAACTAATACTTTTGGACCATCACCTTTTTTTACACCAAATACGCCGCCCAAATTATCTTGTATAACTTCGTCCGCATATTTTGTTAATTCTTCTTTCATAAATGCTCTTACAGCATGTTCGTTTCCCGGAGCACCTTGAAGTTCTGTTAACGTTTTAAATAAATCTTTCGTTTCTTGATTCATCTCGTCATCCACCTTTTTTATGTACTATTACTAGTATAGCCGAATGACTTTCCGTATTTCCAGAAATTTATTTTCTATTTTTAAACATTTAAGGTATACTAAGGTGAGAATATACGTTATTAAGAAGTAAACATCTTTCCGTTATGGTTTCATATCGCAATTATGGAGGATACTAAGTAGAGTTAGATTGAGATGAGATAAAGTGAACTTCAATCAGTAAGAGGGGCAACTCCCCTACTAAATTATTGGTTGAACAAATTTGCTTCTTTCCAATTTAATTATTGATATGGAATCTTACAGCCAGTTAATCTGCGATAAAATGTTATAGAGGTGAAATAAATGAGTAAAAAGAAAATGATTCTTGCAGCTGGTCTAGGTGTTGCTGCTGGATACTTAGCAAAAAAGCAAATTGATCAATATCAAAAAACAACACCCGAAACTGCTTTAAAAAATGCAAAAGAGACATTTAAGAAATTAGGTCCAATTAGTGGTTCCTGGATTTACATGAAGCCAGAAGAAGTTGAAAAAAATGGCCTTGTTTATGAAGCATATCGTGGTGGAATTACAAGAAATATAGATGGCGACAACAAACAATATGAGTTTTATGTTGATATTGAATCAGGTGCAGTGATTGACTCATATGAAACAGAATAAGGCTTGAGAGACATATAAGGGTCTGACTCCTTCGGGGGTCTGACCCTTCTGTTTTTATCTCAACTTCATTTATCATTTCATTTATATTCATAACGATTTCGATTGATAGCAGCTATTTGTTCTCCACTTTCAGAAAATCTTAAAGCACGATAATAAGCATCATGGTAAAAGGTAAACCATGCCTTTTTACTATAACCAAACTCCAACCATTTTTCCTTCTCATGTACGGATGTAACTGGATAGTCGTCATAAGCCATTGCCCATAATTTGTTTTGATGACCATGCGTCGCCATTAAATCAGCCATATGAACAAAGCAGTCATCACCATCCTCAAAAATGATGATCGTATGTCCCGCACTATGACCACCAGTATGGATCATCCGTAATCCTGGTAAAATTTCACGTTCTTTTTCAATCGTATGTACCTGATTAACAATTGGCCGCCAGTTCATTTCCCAATATGTATTAATAGAGCGGATATTTGGACTACGCATCTCTTCCCACTCCACAGAGGAAGTATAAATCATCGCCTGTGAAAAAATTGATTCATATTGATTTTCTGCGATTTTTCTTGTTAAGCCACATGCATGATCAAAATGTAAATGTGTCATTAAAATCATATCTACATCACTTACAGTTAAATCTAAGCTTTGTAATGATTCCTTGAGTGACGATTCTTCTAATACCCCAAAATTACGTATTTGCTTTGCTGATAACTTCCCATTTCCCATTCCTGTGTCAATTAAAATATTTTTCCCATCTAACTGTAACAAAATGGGGTCCGTTCGTAATTCAATTTGATTTTTATCACTTACTGGATACTTTCTACTCCAAAGGGCTTTTGGGACAACTCCAAACATAGCCCCACCATCTAAAAAATTCACACCACCATTTAACCACGTTAACGTTGCACGACCTACTACTAATTTCTCCACCATATCCCTCCTTCATTACATATCTTCACTCTAACGAAAGAGGTAATTTCATGCAAACGTTTTATTTTATTTAAAAGAGGCAATACAGCGATAAATATTTTGCCCTTTTGCTGCAAACTTTTCTTCATATTCAGTTTGGACATTTGCGATATCTTCCTCAGCATGTAAATCCAAATTAACTTCTTCTATTTTCATCGGGAATTGCGAAAAGCTTACTAATGAATATTCAAAAAGCTTCCGATTATCCGTTTTCAAAATGACTTTGCCGTTCTTTTGTATAATCTTTTCATAAAATCTTAGAAAGTTTTTATACGTAAGCCGTCTTTTTTCGTGTCTATTTTTAGGCCAAGGATCTGAGAAGTTTAAATAAATGGTTGCAATTTCATTTTCAGAAAAATAATCTAGCAATTGCTCTGCGTTTACATTGAGTAATAAGATATTTTCTTGTTTAGACTCCAATACCTTCTGTGCTGCAGTAACAATAACACTTTTTGATAGTTCAATACCTATAAAATTAATATGTGGATACATTTCTGCCATACCCACAATAAACTGGCCTTTTCCAGTTCCAATTTCAATATGAATGGGATTGTTATTTTTAAATAACGCTTGCCATTTACTTTTATATGTTATTGGGTCAGAAATGATTAATTGATGATGTTTTTTAATAAAATCATCTGCCCACGGTTTATTTCGCTGTCGCAATACAATCTCTCTCTTTCTATTTTCATTGACGTTAATTTTATTATGCCAAGAAAAAGTTATTCAACGCTCATGCGTTTATGATACATAGTTTTAATGAAAATTGAAATGATAATATCGAGGTGAAAAAGTATGTCGTTAAATCACAACGATCAGTTACAATTACTTGTAGACATCTTGGACGATCATCAATCTGAAAAAGATGGCGAAATCGCAGAATATCAGCAAGTAAAACGAATAATAAAGTCTTTATTAGCTAATCAAACTGTAACAAATGAACAACTTGAGGAGCTACTTCCACAGATTTACAATTATTGTTTACAAGGTGAAAACGTGCAAAATCAAGAAGAGCATATTGAATCCAACAAAGATAATATTCAAGGATGGATGGATGCAATAGAACAAACAGCTACAGCAAGTCAACGATTAGATTAGTTTTCCTAATGTTGTTGTCATTTCATCCAAATCAGCCATTCGCTTTCTAATTCCTTTTTGCTCGTTACGATCTATATGCCACAATAAATATGTTAGTGTATCAACAATTAAATACCAGTACATTCGTTCAAACAGATGCTGTTCTGTTTTAATGCCGTAATGCTTGAGCCAGTCTTCCCACAATATTTTCGGAACATATCGTTGTAATACCGTTCCATAGTCAATGACTGGATCAGCGATTTTTGCATTTTCCCAATCAATTAAATACACTTTTCCGCTATTCGTTAATAACATATTATGGTGATCAAGATCTCCATGACATACAGTATGTTGTGTATTACGGGTTAAAGGAATACATTGTTTCAGTACAGCTAATGACTGCTCCATCATTCCTTTACTGTCATGAGCGGCAACCGTATTTAATCTTTTTTCTACCTTCTCTAATAATGCATCTGATGTTACTGGCTTTTTTCCTAACCGCATCATCATATGGAGAAGTTCAGGCGATTCGTGGATTTTGCGTAATAAGCTAGCGATATTGAATTGCTGCATTTCTTCCGGTTTCAACACTCGTCCATCCAGCCATTCTTGTGCTGTGATGACATCGCCATTATCCATACGTTTTGTCCACATTAATTTTGGGACAATCCCTTCTGCAGAAAGTACAGCTAAAAAAGGCGATGAATTCCTTTTCAGAAATAATCGCCTTTCCCCCTTTTTGGCAATATAAGCGTCACCAGTCATACCGCCTGCAGTTGATATTTCCCAATCTTTATCTAATATATGTTTAAACCAGTTCACTATGTATTCCTCAAATCTTCTCAGAATAACCATATTAATATCGCTTCAAGTAATAGATTAACCAAAATAAAAAATGATTGCAATCGAAAAATACTTATTAAGCATGATTAACTTCTGTTTTTTGTTGGAAATTTTCTTTTTTAGGCCCACAAATTGATACAGCCCTATGTTCTTTTGAAATCGTACATGTCTGAAATACATTTGTTTCACCATCAACTTGATAAAGTCTTTCTTTTTCTACACGAATAACAACATTTGAAGCACGCATTGTTTCAACTTCAGGAAAACGCATATGGCCTCCCCAAAAAACAGTTAAAAATAAAGCTAAAATTTTAAGCTTGGAAATTGAATGAATGACAAGTACAGAAACAGTTTGTTGGTTTAATTTTGCATGCGGAATAATTTTCATACCTCCACCATAATAGGGATGGTTTGCAATTGTGACCATCAAACATTTTTTAAAGACTTTCTTTTGACCATCTACGATTACTTCTACATTGAAAAATTGAAAAACAAATAAAGTTTTTATAAGTGCAAATACATAACTTAATTTACCAAGATGGAAAAAATTCAACGCCCTTTTTAATTTCGACTCATTTGCATATTTTGTTACTTCCGCATCAAAACCAAATCCCATACTATTTACAAAACATCGCTTTACTCTTTTATCTACTGTATATTTTCCTACCCAATATGGGGATTTTTCACCCTGTATGATGATACTTTCAAATAGTTTTAGTGGTTTCTCATTTTGGTGAATTCCCCGCGCAAAATCATTTCCAGATCCCCCGCGAATAAACGCTATCGGTACACGCATATCTGACAATCCATTTACCACTTCGTGTAGCGTTCCATCACCACCGATTACAATGAAGGCCTCGATTAAATGATGTCCTAATACAAGTTCTTTTGTCATTTCCTCTGCATGTCCATCATACTGGGTAAAATAGATGGAGGACTCTATTTGTTGAAATAAAGTGCTTTGCTTGATTTGATGAAATATACGTTTTGCACGCCCATTCCCCGCCACGGGATTTACAATAAATATATACATCCCTTTACTCCTCTTCGTCAAATTTGAAAGGATTTGTATCCTCTTCCCACTCTGGACGTTTGACATAATTTGATTGGCAATATTTCAAAAGTTCTTCCGCAGCACGTAACTGTCTATTTTTTAAAGGAGAAACAAGATTTCTTTTTTCCTCAAACCATTTCTCATATTCAGCTACTCCGACTAATTTTGTACGATACGGTTCGGTAGTATGAACAATTTTATTTTTACGCGATAAAATGACTTTATGAATCGGAAAATCAATTTTTCCCTGTTTAAAAATACTACTTATCATATGCTCAGTACGCTTTAAAGACACCATCGGACTTAAAAATTTACTTTCTTTATTATCTTTAACCTTCACCCAACTCCGCTCGTCACTCGCCACAAATGTAGCATTGTCTTCTTCTAGTATATAGATAACTTCTATACCAATTGGACTAATAAGTATAATTTCACCGTCAACAGGTACATTTTTAATTGAAAAAACGGGGTAATACATTAATAAATAGGTATCTGGAAAACGTTGTAAAAAATATTGTAATAACTCATGTTGATATATTGTTTGCTTCACAAAAGAGACATAGGAAATTGTAGAACTTGCCCATTTTATTTGTGTAGGCAATAATTTATCCAGAAAGTATCGTTTCAAGTCCGAAAGTGTTTCCGGTAATTCAGTTTTACTTTCTTCTTCGAAATCTTGCGTTTCATTTTTTCTCGAAAATAACTTCCACTTGCTGAAAAAGCGCGTATTTTCCATTTCTTCTTCGGCATCCACTTCATTTGTATAAGATTGTTTCTCTAGACTCCAAAGATTGTATACCTTATCCCAATGCTCTTTTTTCATACGAATAAATTGACTCGGGTAACGATATATATTCCATTCATATCGCGATATATAATTGTACATTTTAATTAATTGTGCCATTCATTTCACCACTTAATTGATATGTATGAATTACTTTGTATTTAGGTGATTGCTGGGGTTCAATTTTATATAGGACGATTTCATTTACAAATAGTGTTTGCACATTTTGAGAAAACTTCTCTTTTATATCTATTAAAGTTTTCAATTGTGCAGGACCATTCCACTTCTTAGCTAATGTTATATGTGGACGATAAGTTCGATTTTCTTTCGGAAAATGAAGCCCTAACGCAATCCTTTCAACTTCCTCATATAGTTGATGTAATTGGCTATTTAACTTTACACCAGCCCACAAAACACGCGGCGAATCAGATTGGCCAAATGTACCAATTTCTCCTGTTTCAACCTCGAATTTGAACAGACCTTCTATTTGTTTTAGCGCTTCGCATAATTGAAGGAGCAAAGGTTCTTTAACTCCTCCCAAGAATTTCAATGTAATATGTAAATCTTTTGGATGCGGCCATTGTTTGTACGACAAATATTGTCGTAACTGTTTTTGCCATACCGCATAGTGTTCTTTCAATGTTGTTGGTAATGGGATTGCAATAAAATAATGTGGGACCTTATCCATTTTATCACCTACGATCGAATAATGACTGACAATATTGGTATTCTTCCTCCGTTAATGGGCGATGTTCACCTAAACGTAAATTAGGATCTAACTCTATCTTTCCCATACTAACACGCTTTAAATAAATAACCTTTTTTCCTACAGCCAAAAACATACGTTTTACTTGGTGAAACTTTCCCTCTGTAATGGTTACTTCAATTTCCGATACCGTCCCCGCACTGTTAATGGTTAGTTTTGCAGGCCTCGTTTCATAACCATCATCTAATTTTACACCTTTTGCGAAGGATTTCACATCTTCTTGGGTTACAACTCCTTCAATTTTTGCAACATACTTTTTCTCTACATTCTTTTTAGGTGATGTTAATTGATGGGCCAACTTTCCATCATTTGTTAGTAGCAGCAAACCTTCCGTATCTATATCTAATCGCCCTACTGGAAAAGGCGCAAAATGCTGTAATTTAGCAGGTAATAAGTCTATAACAGTTTTATGATAGCCATCTTCCGTTGCTGAAATATAACCAGGTGGTTTATGGAGCATCACATAAATATATTGCTCATAAGCTACAATTTGATTTTCTACCTTTACAATATCTTGAGCAGGATTGATATGTGTACTTCCATCTGTTACAACCTCGTCATTTACTGTCACAACTTTTTTTCGTAATCGAACTTTTACATCCTTTCTACTTCCGAATGTTCCTGCATTTGCTAAATATTTATCAAGACGCAATGCCAAACCTCCTATGAACGATGAAAAACACGCTTTCTCATGCTTGAGATTTTTTGAAGTGTAGCATGTACAACATCATTACCAAAAATGTGTTCTAATAATGTAGAAACCTGTGCCAGCCATAAGTAGACGCCTCCACCAATGACAACACCACCGAATAACACGATTGTTGCAGCTGTTCTCGACTCCTCATATGGTAAAAATGTACCTACAATAAGTTTATATATCCATAAAACAATAGCCATGATAGTAGAAAATATAATGACAAGCATCATTCTTTTTATCGTCTGTTTTAAAGGAAATTGAATAGCTTGTTGCATACGCCAAATATTTAATGCTACCGTTATAAGGGTTGCAATTACTGTTGCAAAAATTGCTCCTTTTGCACCGAACATATGAATAAACTGGATATTAAACAACACTTTAAAAAGTAGCCCTGCAAGTAAACTAATAACAGCATAATTTTGTTGGTTAATTCCTTGCAAAATTGATGAAGTTACCGTGATTAAGGCTAAAAATAATGCAATAGATGCTTCCCAAGCTAGCAATGGCCCAGAAATATTAATTCTATCTAACCCATAAAGTGATCCATATGCAGGGTATGCTAAAGAGGCTAATCCAACTGCAGCTGGAATAACTAATACAACAACGATTTGTAAAGCTTGGTTAATTTGTTTAAATAAAAGTTGTATATTATTATTTGTAAACGAACTTGTTAAAGCCGGTAGAATCGCCAAAGATAATCCAGTTGCTAAGGTTACCGGTATAATGACTAATTTTTGACCAGAAAAATTAATCACCTGAAAAGCAAATTCTGCAATATTTGCTTGCGCGATATCAATCATTGCCCGATTAAATGTATATTGATCAATAAGTTGCAATAGTGGAATCGCTAAACTAACAATAACAAATGGGCCAGCATAACTGAACAACTCACGGAATAAACTTGCTGTTGAAATATGATGTGTTGCCTTTTGTTGTTGTTCCATATTGCTTAATATGCTCTGCTTTCTCTTTTTCCAATATATGTATAATACAACACAAGATGCTAACGCTCCAATAAATGCTGCAAATGTAGCAAAACCAACCGCAACTGCGACATCACCATGTAAGACATTAATAATGATAAAGCAAGAAATGAGTAGGAATCCAATTCGTACGATCTGCTCTATTACTTGGGATACAGCAGTAGGTCCCATTGATTGGTGGCCTTGAAAGAAACCACGTGCAATACTCATCATTGGCACAATTAATAACGCAAAACTAACCATTCTCATTACCATTTTTACATCTTCAACCGTATTATCTAAATCCTTTGAAACAATAGTATGCTTTGCAAGAAACTCGGCACTAAAAAACATCGATAGAAAAGCTAATACTCCTGTGACAGCCATGAGCATCATACCTTTACGAAACATACGCATGCTTGCTTCATGATCGCCTAATGCATTATACTTGGAAACAAACTTAGCCACGGCTGCTGGAACCCCGACAGTGGAAATGCTGATAAATATACTGTAAGGAACATATGCATATTGATAAAGGGCTGCCCCTTGTGGATTTACGATTGCATAAAATGGAATAACATAAATCATTCCTAAAAATTTGGATAGAAAAGCTGCTCCCGATAATAAGAGCGTTCCTCTTACGATATTATTAGACATGGTTTCACCTGCAGTTAAATATGTATAATTTTTATTCACTAAACGCTATTTTATCACATAATGTCGATACACGTATAAAGATACTAACGTATTTTATTATAAACATGTAAATATTATTATTTGTTGGTACTGGTATATCATTCCTCGGATGATTTGTCTGATTTAAGCCAATCTAAGTAATGTCTGAGGGCACATTACAAGAAGGGATGATAACATGAAAAACAATGGTGTCTGGTTACCATTAATCGCATCAGTTGGTGTTGGAGCTGCAACGTATTACACGATGACAAAAAATAATCAAGGTGTTGGTCAAACGTTGCAAAAAATGATTCCATTTGTTTCTCAAATGAGTGGTGGCTCTTCTGGAGACTCCCAAACACTCGGCCCACATGGTATGAGCTAACAGATATGAAAGAATAAACACAACGTATGACCTTGCGTCTATCTCGTTTGTTAAAGGAATGACCTTTCCTCTTATATCGTTGGCACAATCAACGTATATTTCCTAAGCACACTATAATAGGAAGGCGAATAAACTCGATATCACCTAAAAATATATTCCAGTACCATGATGAAAAGTGTACCCAAATAGGTACACTTTTCCTTTTCATATAATTGGTTGAATATTTGCATTAAACGGCACCCTGATATATAGTTACAATAACTATCCTATATCAAGTGAAACAATTCATTTTTAAATGATCAAGTATAAAATTGTTGCGAAGCATTTAAACTAGAAGCACAAAATCTTATTTCAAAAGGATTTTTACTAAATCATAAGATAAGGTTATTCATACAATTACATAAAACGAAAGGTAACGATTCAACAACAGGAGAAATATAAGTCTTGAATCCCTCACAGGAATTATTCAGAACCGATTCAAATCTCTAAATTAACCGTCCGCCTATCGTACAAAGTAATAAGTATAAAAAAGACACACTTTATGATTTGGTTAAAAATATTTCACAAAAAGTTATATAAGGAGAGTGAAGTGATGAAAGGATTTGGCTTATTATTAAGGATTATAGTTGCAATTATTTTGGGAATCATACTAGGTTCCTTCACACCTGAATGGTTTATTCGCTTATTAGCTACATTCAACGGGTTATTCGGCAATTTCTTAAGTTTTATTATTCCACTAATCATTTTAGGCTTTATTGCTCCCGGTATTGGAACTTTGGGAAGAGGAGCTTCAAAACTACTAGGCTTAACAGGTCTCATTGCTTATATATCAACAATTATAGCAGGGCTTTTCGCCTATGTTGTAGCAAAGGCACTTTATCCGACTCTATTAAAGGGGCAAGCACAAACATCATTGTCAGACCCTACCGAAAAATTAGTAGGCCCATTCATTGAGCTTGAAATTCCTGCGGTTATGGACGTCATGACTGCCTTGGTACTTGCTTTTGTAATTGGTTTAGGTATTGTTGCAACTAAAGGTGACATTTTATTAAATGTTATGAATGAATTACGAAGTATTGTGCAGCTCGTTATTGAAAAGGTAATTATTCCCTTACTACCAATTCACATATTAGGAATATTTGCGAATATGACGTATGCGGGCCAAGTTTCTACTATACTTCATGTATTTGCAAAAGTATTTGTTATGATTATTATTTTACACTTACTCTACTTAATTGCCCAATATAGTGTTGCTGGTACACTGAGTAAAGAAAATCCCTTCATCATGTTAAAAACAATGTTACCAGCATATTTTACTGCGTTAGGTACACAATCTTCTGCCGCCACCATACCAGTAACTTTAGAAAGAACAAAGAAATTAAAGGTGAGGGAACGAGTTGCAGACTTCACTGTTCCATTATTAGCAAATATACATTTATCTGGTAGTACAATTACATTAGTGAGTTGCTCACTTGCTGTGCTATTTATCCAAGGAAACAGCACAAGTTTTGGATCATTCTTTGCATTTATCCTTTTACTTGGTGTTACAATGATTGCCGCCCCTGGTGTTCCAGGAGGTGCAGTTATGGCTGCTATTGGTCTCTTGGAAATAAGGTTAGGTTTTGGTCCAACAATGGTATCATTAATGATTGCACTCTATATGGCACAAGATAGTATCGGAACTGCTTGTAACGTAACAGGTGATGGTGCAATTACTTCAATTGTAAATACAATAAATAAGAAAAAGAAACATGAGGATTTTACCGAAAAGGTAAGTTAAATTTGTTGTACAATAAATGACGTTGGTGGGCAAAAACTCACTAGCGTCTTTTTTTATTTTACGAATTAACTTCATAATCCGACAGCAAGTAATTGTTGAGGATAAATATTAAACCTGCCTTGCTCCAGACATCGGGGCATGTCGAAGTTGGGCGCAAAACCCGATTTCAATCGGCCATGCTAATAGAACACTTCTTACGGGATTTTTGACGTACAGGATCTCCTAGCACAGGGGTCAGTCATTTTTCATTCCAGACACCCTAGTATTGTGGGTTCATATTTATGGAAATGATTTATAAATAGAAAACAAGTGAGATTCCCTGTAGAATTAAAGTCGACGAAAACCAATTCATAGGAGGGAACTCACTTGTCTATATCAAATGATATAAGAAATATGTTAGCTATTCAAGATAAAAATATTTATATAAGCGAAAATGCAGTAACGTATGGACAACATAAAGGGAAAGATTGTAAATTTATAAAGGCAAAATTAAGGCTCTTTGTCAAATAGTGTTGGTGGCTGAATTAAGGTCGCTAAAATATTAATGATTCGGGATCTGTTTATCCTGCCACTTAAGCGGCAGGATAAACAGA
>NZ_JBHLWL010000023.1:0-9720 GCF_042432965.1 Paracerasibacillus soli
AAAGTATTATTAACAGACATTACCTATTTGAGTCATGGAAAAGGAAAACGTGCGTACTTATCAACTATAAAAGATGCCGAAACCAATGAGATTTTAGCCTGTGAGACATCTGATAGAATAACGTTAGATATTGCATTAAATACATTAAAAAGGTTGAAAAAGAGTGGGATAAAGTTGGCTGAAGGTGCATTCATTCACTCCGATCAAGGTTTCCACTACACCAGCCCCCAATTTCAAAAGATGGTGAAAGAAATGGGACTGGGGCAATCTATGTCGCGCCGTGGAAACTGTTGGGATAATGCCCCACAAGAATCGCTTTTTGGCCATTTTAAAGATGAAACAGACTTTAAAGCTTGTGAAACCTTAGAAGATGTAAAACGAGAAATTAAGAGTTATATGATCTATTATAATCATTACCGTAGTCAATGGAACTTAAAAAAGATGACGCCTGCAAAATACAGTCATCATCTTCTTCAAGTTGTTTAAAAGCCTTTTTTTAAAATGTACTTTACAAAGGGTACATTTTACATGACACAACCCCTGTTATATTATTTCGTTTCTAAGCTTTTCTTATGTTTCAAGTACATACGCTTAGAAATTAATGTTTGGAAAATGATAAATACGCCACCAACCGTCCAGTATAAAGGTAAAGCAGCTGGTGCATTTAAGGATATGACCCCAATCATGATTGGAGATATATACCCCATAATGGCCATTTGCTTCCGCTGTTGTTCATCTAAGCCTATTAGTGAGACTTTAGATTGAATAAAGTAAATGACAACAGCAGTAATTGTTAAAATCATATCTTGTTGACCTAGATTTGTCCACAAGAATTCATGAGCTGCAATTTCTGGTGTTCTTCTTATTGCATAATAAAAACCGATTAAGATTGGAAATTGAATTAACATCGGTAAACAGCCAGCAAATGATGCAAGTGGATTAAAATTATGTTTCTGATAAAGGGCCATCATTTCCTGTTGCATTTTCGTTTGTGATTCCTTGTCTTTTTTACCTTTATATTTTTTCTGAATCTCGTCCATTTCGGGTTTTATATCTTTCATTTTATCTTGCATTTCTAGACTACTTCTCGTTTGTTTCAACATAAATGGCATGACTGCCAGTCGAATAAGTAGCGTAATAATAATAATCGACAGACCGTAACTACCATTGAATAATTTAGCAAGAAATTTTATAAGTAATGAAAAATTGTATACGAAATAGTGATTAAAAAAACCAGTTGTTTGTTCATCAATTGGTTCATTTATATTTCCCGAACACCCCGCCAAGAAAATAAGAAGAATGATCGCGATGAAGCCATATTTCTTAAAAAATGTGAATACAGATCTTTTTTCCATAATATACCTCCCCTAAAATGTGTGAGTAACGTGTTGAGTGGAAGGGGATGTCCGTCGGTATCATCATCAGGCGACTCAATTCGCTTTATCTTCTGAGCAATCCAATCCCTAATTTCTGAAACCTGCTCCACTTGGTTTTCAAAGTGTAAAACATGTATATCAATAGTATGCGCTCGCTTGGAATAAATATTATGGTGTAAATAATGATGCAAGTCAAAGTGGATGAATTTTAATACAGCTAGAGCAGATAAAAACAAACTAATATAAAAATAAAATGGCGATGTCGCTAATAAAAAGTCGGAAACAATTTCAAAAAGCATCTGTATTCACCTCCTCCTAATATCTAAATAAATTGGTTAATTGCTAATAACAGTTTACATATTCTTATGTTAATAAAACAATTTTACATTTTAAATCCTATTCTATATTAAACCATCATACAAGAAATAGAAACATAAAGTAAATAAATTACAACAAAAAGATGTGGGTTTTTCATCATCTCAGTCTTAAGGCGGATTAATTTTCGAACTAAAGGGCGTAGTGATAATAAATGTACTGATGTAGGATAAATATAGAACAGCTAAAGACGAAAAAATCATATTAAAAAAATAATTTTTTTAACTATGGGACTTTAGCAAAATGGGAGGATGAGATGGAATGGAACCGATTATCACGGTGAAGCAATTAAACAAAATGTATAAAAAAAGAAAAACTAAAGAAGTAATTCAAGCAGTTGACAATATTTCCTTTACAGTCCAAAAGGGAGAAATATTAGGGCTGCTGGGGCCAAATGGCGCTGGTAAAACGACAACAATTAAAATGATATGTGGTTTACTTGTACCGGATTCAGGCGAAATCACCATTAACGGGCTAGGGCAAAATGGAAGTCGGTTAAAATCACTTGAACATATCAGCGCCGTACTAGAAGGCAACCGAAATTTATATTGGCGTTTAACGGTGAGGGAAAACCTTGAATATTTTGCAGGTAATCGTGGTATGTCTCGAAAAGATGTGAAAGAGAATGTAGAGCAATTATTAACTTCCTTTCGACTAAAAGATAAGGAAAATGAACTTGTGAATCGATTGTCGCGTGGTATGCAACAAAAATTAGCAATCGCAGTCGCCATGCTAGCTAATAGTGAAGTAATCTTACTAGATGAACCAACATTAGGATTAGACGTTGAAACAAGTTATGAAGTGCGTGAATTATTAAAGGAAATTGTGAAAAAGCATAATCGGACGATTATTATTAGCTCCCATGATATGGATGTTATCCAAGAAGTATGTGACCGAACGATTATTATTAATGGGGGAAAAGTTGTGACAGATGATAAAGTGGAAAATTTATTAAAATTGTTTGATGTTCGTTCTTATACGATAACATTAGGTGCTTTACTTAGTGAAAAACAACAGTTGCTTTTAAAGGAAAAGTTTCCAGTTCACAAATATACTACTGATACAATGCAGCCAACTTTAAATGTGGACCTTTACCAAAGTGAAGCAATATATGATTTATTTCGATTGTTACAAATGGAGCATACCCCAGTTGAAGCCATTGATCGTACAACGGTTAATTTCGAGCAAGTATTTATGAAAATATTAAAGGGGGAAAATAACTATGAAATGGTTTAATCTTTTACAGGCTAATGTACGCAAAGAATATATTGAATTGAAACGGTATTTACCAAATACACTTGCATATATCATTACATTTTATGTTATTTTTTTAGGGATGTTTGCTGGGATTCAAGTAATCGGTGATCCATCCACACAAGACGTAAACACCCAATATATGATTGTGAATTATATCTTTTGGTTTTTAGGAATGCTTGTCGTACAAAATATCGGTTGGGAAATTACGAATGAAGCGATGAGAGGAACATTGGAACAGCTTTATATGTCGCCGTTAGGAGTGTGGCGAATTATGGCATCTCGGTTAATTGCTACTACAGTTATCAACTTTTTCATCATGGTTGCCCTTCTTTATTTATCGATGTTAACAACTAATCAGTGGTTAAATGTAGATGTGATTTCCGTATTACCAATATTTATCTTAACATTATTTAGTATGTTTGGTGTAGGGCTGATGGTTGCTGGAATTTCAATTATATGGAAACAAGTGAATGCCTTTTTGCAAATATTACAGTTTATTATTGCCGGATTGACATTTGTTCCTTTATCTGTTGCACCTTATCTAGCGTATTTTCCATTTGTAAAAGGGGTTGATCTTGTTAGAGGTATTATGATTAACGGAACTCATATTTCTGAAATCGGAGCTGGAGAATTTGCTTTGTTAATCGGAAATGGAATTGTTTATTTTGCACTTGGTCTACTTATTTTTATTTCCTGTGAACGGTTTGCAATGAAAAAAGGATTGCTTGCACATTATTAATTATCTTGTATGGGATAGATTGCTTTTGACAGCTGAAAATATGTAAAACATTCCTTTTTGGGGCATGTACACTAGAATTATTTCAATAAATGGGTACATGTCATATACACCCCTAAGATAAATGACATAGGTTATTAGTGACCTACAAAAGAAAGGGGAAATTATTATCATGAGATGTTGTCGTCGTCATCCACAATGTGGTTGTAGAAAGCGAATCGTTTATCCTACGAAGTTTAATTGCGTTGATGTTTGTACAGAGAGCGAAGTTGAGCACGTCCATCCATCACACACAACTGTAATGAAACATCATTTAGTAAAGAATACACATGTTTTTCCACATTCGACTTCTGTAGTAAATACAACAAATAGTGTGAATCTATATGGAGGGTCGCCTCAAGTTCCGCGCCCACCGCGTCCAAATGTTCCAGGCCCTAGTCCATTTGTTGGAGGAGCAATGATGCCACCAATGGGTTCCGGTATGGGGTCAGCACCAGGCCAAGTAGCAGGAACAATGTCACCAGGAATGAATCAAGGCATGGGTATGGGAATGAATCCAGGTCAAGTCGCAGGTGTTACTTCACCAAACATGGGTACAGGAATGCAAAATTGGAACCAAGGCGGCAAATGGTGCTAAAACAATGAAGGGAAGAGCTGGAGGTTAGAATCTCCAGCTCTATTCATTTTACGACAGCGGACAATCCTGCGTGAGGTTTTCTGAGAACTTGCTTGTGGATGATTTTTGATTATTTTACTTCCATTCTAAATAACAGCGTGCAACACAAAAATAATCAGATGTGATTGGAAGACCCACTTAGAAACATTACATAGGTGAAATTGTGGTACAAATCATGCTAAGCTAGTAATGAAGGCTTCATTTCTCATATGTGACAGCAATATTACGTTTTAGATTTTTATAAAAAGGGAATGAACATGATTGAAAATATTAACTGTAACAGGATATAAACCAATGGAATTAGGTATATTTAAAGAGGATGATCCACGAGTTGTGTTTATCAAATATGCATTAAGAAAACGCCTCGTTTCATATGTTGAAGAAGGGCTCGAATGGATCATCATATCAGGGCAAATGGGCATAGAAATGTGGACTGCTCAGGTAGTGCTTGATTTACAAGATGAATATGATATCAAATTAGGTATCTTCCCTCCGTTTGAGAACCAGGAAAGCCGTTGGCCAGAGCCAATTCAATTTACCTATCAAGAACTTTTAATGTGTGCTGATTTTTATGAACCTATTTATAAGGGAGAGTATAAAGGAGGCTATCAATTCAAGGCGAAAAATCTTTGGTTTATAGAAAAAAGTGATGCTTGTTTATTATTAATTGACGATGAATATCCTGGTAGCGTTCGCTTCTTTTATGAAGAGGCAAAAAAAGGAGAAAACTATCCAATTTATACGATCACACCGATGGATTTAGACGATGCTGTAACTGAAATGCAAATGGATGATCCGAACTATTGGACTTCCTAATTTAAAAATATAGTAGAATTTGAATTGTAGGCTAACGAAGTGAAGGAAGCCACAACTGCATCTCGTATTAATTCTTGCAGTAGTGGCCTAAGCAATTAATCGAAGTTGGCGTTTATCACCATAGAAAGTCTAGTAATTCATCTTGAAATAAGTTTGTATCAATGGTACATTTTTTAGCTTCAATTGCATACTGCCAACCAAAAACTTTAGCTTTTTCTGGGCCTTGAGGGTCAAATTTAGGAGCGTTTTCTTTTGAAGTAATTTTTTCTTGTGGGTGAGCTGTCCAAATTAAATATTCTTTTTGGATGTCTTCTTGCATATTTTGAAATGCCGCTAGTAATTCGCTATCTTTATCAAAAACACCATATATTGCAGGTTCATATGGGGAATCTGCCAACGTCTCATACCATCCTTCTAAAAAAGCAGTATTAACCGGGTAATCTGGTTCAATATCGGCAAAAATTGCGACGCCTTCCGGGATACCTAGTTCTTTTGCAAGTTTTATTGCTTGTTTAGCGTGGTCAATGCCTTGCTTTTTACCTGTGACATCTGACACATGGTTATAGATTACGAGAATCTTTACGTTTTCATCATGTAAAAATTCCACTTCTTCTTTAGTTAATCCGGTAGACACCCCTTCATTATCCCCGAGGTAGCGACCGAAGACCTTTGGCTTTCCAAAATGTTCCACAACACAGGCTAATAATTCATCATTTGCAACCTCTGCAGAGTCAACACCCCAATGGACCTTTTGTTCTTCTTTATTTTTATCTTTTTTGCCCTTGTCTTGACTCTTATCTTTATCTTTACCTTTATCATTGCTCTTATTTTCATCTTTATCTTTATCGTTTTGCTGCTCAGAGTCTTTGTTATTGTCATTATCTTTGCCATCGTCTTTTTCAGTTACAGGTGGATCTTTTGATACTTCATGTTGATCAAAAATGATGACGATAAATAGAGTGAATATAACAGTTGCAAACCCAATCATGAGTATGATCCAACTTTGTTTTAAAAAATTGATTGCAATCCCCCCCTTCATACCACATAATGCAGTATATTGAAAAAATCGGGAAGGTGTGTCAGCATATACTACTAAAAATAGAAATTGAGTCATATAGTTAATAGATATAATGAAACAAGGTGAGAGATAAGGGGGTACTTCCTTGAACTTAAGAAGCGTGATAATCATTTTTTAAATCAGCCATTACTTGGGCTAAAGCAGATATGAGAATGGCTATCGCTGATCCAATAAATAGATATGCAGCAAAATAATCAAGACCTGTGCCATCCCAATTATTTTGGAAGAGTGACAAGCCAATTAAAGTGATGCCAGTTAATGCTCCTAATATTGGCGCAAGATAACGAATAATGAATCGCCTTTTTCGAAAAATAATGGTCCAACTTAACATGATAATAAAAATAACTCCAGCATACATAAAAAAGTTCTGCATTTTTACTCCTCCCTCCATAAATTTTAGATTTCTAAAATAGTGCTGATTCTCTCTGTTAATATGAAACTATTAGGTAGAAGTAAAAGAATCATAATCTTGATGTAAGTAGGCAAAGTTGGTAATGCTAATGCTTTTAACGAAAAATTAGAAAGTGCTTTCAAAAGTAAAATAATGTTGTATGATTGTTGTAAAGTAAAAGATGATTGGAACGATAACATTTTTTAAGAGCCTGTCGAATATCAAGCGCTAATATCATCATAGCAAAGATTAGAATAAAGAGAAAATCTAGTTCAGAAGCTCAGTGTTTAAAAAGTATTAGCTGTACAGCTAAGCCCCTATCTTCATTTCATTGATAAATTAACTTTTATGCTTACATGAATTGACCGACCTCAAACTTATAATAAATAAAGTAAAATTTCGTGCAGTGAGGAGTGGGGCATACAGTCTGCGATAAAATATGAAAGGATGATAATATTGAGAGAAAAAAATAGTGAGCGAGAAGATGATTCTGAAATTTCCGCTAGCTTGCAGTATACGGACCATATGACAGCCATTATTCGTCAGGCTGAAGCAGATGGACATTTTACTGATTTACCTGGAAAGGGAAAGCCACTAAACTTAGGAAGAGAATATATGAACCCATCAGAAGCACAATTGTATAAAACGATGAAGGATAACCATGTTTTGCCACGTTGGGTTGAAGTGGGAAAAGAAATAGAGCAATTAATAAATGACTTGGAAGGACTGGAAGGTAAAGAAATGCAAAGAAAGTTGAAACAAATAAACAAAAAGATAAAGGAATATAACGGAATATGTCCACCTATGTTGCAAAAAAATAAAATACATAGATGAAAAATATGTGGCAATATGATACACTAATCTAAATTAATTGTGAATCCTGTGATGAAGAGAGTAGTAGTGAAGAAAAGTCTTAAGCGAGTTAGGGACGGTGTAAGCCTAATGACATCTTCATAACGAAGCGCACTTCAGAGGAGCAACCTGAAATAGAAGTAGGGTTTAGCCGGTTCAGCCGTTATCGTATCAAGTAACAATCCGGATAGATTTTAGATTTATCCAGGATTGTATAATCAGAGTGGTACCGTGGGAAAAGTCCCGCCTCTATCGTAGAGGCGGGGTTTTTTTAATGTTTCAGTTTAACACATAAGAACGACTAGAATGATAAGGAATGGTAATTCACAATAAAGAGGAGGAAAAATACGTGAATATAGGTAAAGCTTTTGCTAGGGAAATCGAAAAACATGTAGAACATGTACTATCTATGACAGAAATAGAAGCAATGATTGAACAACCAAAATATGACGAACAGGGAGATATCGCCTTTCCATGTTTTCGTTTAGCTAAACACTTCAAGAAATCACCAGTACAAATCGCGGAGCAAATAGCCGCTAAATTAGAACATCCGTTGTATGAAAAAATTATCGCTGTTGGTCCTTATATCAATGGATTTTTGGATAAAAAATCTTATAGTAAACAAATTGTCCAACAAATTATCAATGAGAAAGATCATTATGGCTCTAAAACAATAGGGAACGGGCAAACAATAACGATTGACTTTTCCTCACCGAATATCGCGAAGCCATTTTCAATGGGACACTTGCGTTCAACAGTAATTGGTAATTCACTAACACATATTGCCAAAAAGTGCGGATTTGAAGTCGTAAAAATTAATCATTTAGGTGACTGGGGTACACAATTTGGAAAGCTCATTACGGCCTATAAATTATGGGGATCCGAGACAAGTGTGCAGGAGAATCCAATTCCTGTACTACTAGATTTATATGTGAAATTTCATGAAGAAGCAGATGAAAACGATGCTTTAAATCAAGAAGCACGTGCCTGGTTTAAAAAATTGGAAGATGGAGATAAAGAAGCAACGGCTCTTTGGCAATGGTTTCGTGATGAATCCCTCAAAGCTTTTTCAAAAATTTATGATTTGTTAGATGTATCGTTTGATTCTTATCATGGTGAGGCATTTTATAATGATAAAATGGATGAAACGGTTGACGTATTAAATGAAAAGGGGCTATTAACTTTATCGGAAGGGGCAGAAGTTGTAAAACTTGCTGAACTAGACATGCCACCATGTTTAATCCGTAAGTCTGATGGGGCAACTTTGTATGCAACACGAGATTTAACAGCTGCGCGATATCGTCAAGCAACATATCATTTTTCGAAGGCTATCTATGTTGTTGGTCAGGAACAAACCGTTCATTTCAGACAGTTTTTTTCAGTTTTAGAAAAAGCAGGGTATCAATGGGCAAAGCACATGGTGCATGTTCCTTTTGGATTTATCTTAAAAGACGGTAAAAAGATGTCTACGAGAAAAGGGAAAGTTGTATTATTAGAAGATGTATTACAAGAGGCAATCTCCCTAGCTAAACGGAATATAGAAGAGAAAAATCCGACAATAGAAAATAAGGAAGCTGTTGCGGAAGCAGTTGGTGTCGGAGCTGTCATTTATCACGATTTAAAAAATGAGCGAATGAATCATGTGGAATTTAGCTTAGAAGAGATGTTAAAAGTAGAAGGAAGAACAGGACCATATGTACAGTATACACATGCACGTGCTTGTTCTATTTTGAGAAAAGCTACTGATTTTAATAATGATGTGTTACAAAAATATCGTCTTGGAGATGAACCAGGATTGTCTGATTCGTATAGTTGGCATGTCATTAAACATCTGCGTGATTTTCCACATGTAGTACAACGTGCATTTGATGATTTAGAACCATCACTAATTGCGAGATATGTATTTGAACTCGCACAAGATTTCAATAAATATTATAGCCACGTCAAAGTGTTAACAAATGATGCAGAACGTACCGCTAGATTGAGCTTAGTTTACACCGTTACTGTCGTATTAAAAGAAGGATTACGCTTGCTTGGCATAAAAGCACCAGAAAGTATGTAATGGGGTCAGACCCATTGGTCTTGCATGCATGGATAAAAATACCATAAGTTGAAAAAATGAACATTTTTATTTACAGAAATAAAAAAAGCTCCTATTGTAGA
>NZ_JBHLWL010000024.1:0-3148 GCF_042432965.1 Paracerasibacillus soli
TAGGTTCTGAAATGAAATTAGTGACATCAGAATTTGATAGAAATGATAAATCGATTAAAGCTATAACAGCGAGAAATGCAGTATTAAATAAAGAGATTGATGCACAAAAGGAAAAAGTATCAACACTAGAAAAGGCTCTTGCCAATGCTGCTGAATCCTTTGGAGAAAATGATAGAAGAACACTTTCTTGGCAAACCCAGTTAAATAATGCGAATGCTGAGTTAAATAACTTAGAACGTGAACTGAAGGACTCACAAGAAGAAGTAAAGAATCTTAATCGAGAAAAAGTAGAAAAACTTGTGAATGGTTTAAAAACAGCGGGTGAAATTGCAGGTAAAGTATTAGTAGCCGGTTTAAAAGCAGCGGCTGCGGCAATGGCTGCAATCGGAACTGGGGCAGTCGCATCAGGTAAGTTTATAAAGGACTCTTTAAATGTTTATGGCGAATATGAAGATGCCATGAAGCAAGTTCAGGCAACAATGGGACTTACAGGCGAAGAAGGGGAAGAAGCCTTTAATAAATTATCTCAAGCAGCAAAAGATGCTGGAGCAACTACACGTTTCTCGGCATCAGAATCAGCTGAGGCATTAAATTATCTAGCTTTAGCGGGATATGATACAGAACAGGCGATTGGTGCATTACCTGGTGTGCTTACCCTTGCAGCTGCGGGTGATATGGATTTAGCAAGGGCATCTGACTTGGTGACAGATTCCATGGCTGCCTTAGGTCTTGAAATCGCTGATATGGACATGTACATGGACAAAATGGCGAAGACGTCACAAAAGTCAAACACAGATGTACAGCAATTAGGTGAAGGAATTCTTGTTGCGGGAGCGACAATGAAAAATGCTGGGCAAGATTTAGATACATTGAATGTGATGTTGGGAGTCCTAGCGAACCGCGGGATAAAAGGCGCAGAAGGTGGAACGAAACTTAGAAACATTATTATGTCTTTAACATCTCCCACTTCAGCTGCTGCAAAAGAATTAGAAAGTCTAGGCATAAGCGTTACTGATTCATCTGGGAATATTCGAGATATGAACGATATATTTACCGATTTAAATAAGGAACTCGATGGATTGTCAGAAGCGGATAAAATGAACGCATTAAGCAATATTTTCAATAAACAAGACCTAGCGGGTGTGAATGCTTTATTATCTGGAACTGGCGATGAGATGAATAATCTATATAAGGAACTTGAAAATGCCGATGGTGCCGCACAGCAAATGTCGGATACGATGGAGAGCGGTCTTGCAGGTTCGGTTCGAAGTTTAAAGTCAGCATATGAGGGATTACAAATCGTTATTGGAGAACAGTTTGCAGAAATGGCCCAAGGGGCAGTTGGTGATGTAACAGAATTAGTTCGAGATATAACTGAAATATTAAATGATGGAGTTCAAGAAGGTGATATTACCGCTATAGGCGAGAGAATATCATCTTTTTTAATACAAGGAATTAATCGAATTACAGAGTATATCCCAGATGCCATTAATATGATAGCCACGATGCTAACAGAACTGGTGAATGTATTGGTAGAACTTTTGCCTACTTTACTGCCACCTTTATTAGAAGGTGCAATTGCTTTATTAACAGGAATTATTGAAGCGATTGTAGGGAATATCGAGCCGTTAGTTGAGATGGTCGTATATTTAGTAACAACTGTTGCAGAGTTTATCATTGAAAATTTACCTATTTTAATTAATGCGGCTATCCAAATTGTTGTCGCATTAGCGAACGGAATAGCAGATGCCTTACCACAGCTAATTCCAGCAGTCATCGATGCAATCATTTTAATAGTAGATACGTTAATCAATAATTTAGGGCAAATATTAAATGCCGCTCTACGAATTATCATGGCATTAGCTGAAGGTATTGTTGCGGCATTACCCAGATTGATTGCAGCCTTACCACAAATTTTAAATTCCATTATTAACTTTATTACCTCAAACTTACCGATGATTATCGATATGGGGATCCATATCATTTTGCAATTAGTAGTAGGCATAATTAAAGCTATACCTTCCCTGGTCGCTGCTTTACCACAAATTGTGATGGCATTAATTACGGGAATAGGAAAAGCAGCAATTGCAATTGTCGAAATCGGTCGAAATATTGTACGTGGTCTTTGGGATGGAATTGCCTCCATGGTTACTTGGATCAAAGATAAAATCAGTAATTTTGTAGGTGGAATTGTAAGTGGAGTAAAAGGTTTACTTGGTATTAAATCTCCATCAACTGTATTTGCTGGTATTGGTGATGATATGGCTCAAGGTTTAGGGGTTGGTTTTGATAAGGCAATGAGTCAAGTTTCTGAGGATATACAAGATGCAGTTCCGACAGATTTCGACATTCAATCAAACGTGAATGTAGGGGCAAACGGTATTACAACAAGTCAAGATGGATATGGATCATTAATTACGATCCAACAAATGATTGTCAGAAGTGAAGATGATATTAGAAAAGTTTCACAAGAATTATATAACTTAATTCAAACAGGGTCTCGAGCACAAGGGAGGTTCGTGCCAAGTTAGAAAGGAGTGGGATGAATGGGGTTTACATTTGATGGCGTTCATTCGAAAAACATGAAAATCACTGCAAGAATTGTTAGTTGGCAAGTTTCTCCCGCTCCTAGAAATGCATTTGAAGTTATACCTGGTCGAATGGGAATTGCCGATCTAGGTTCAGATACATCAGAAAAATATATCAAAGTCATTTGTAATATTTTTCCGCAGCATTCATTTACCGAAGTAATTCATCTATTGGATGATGTAGCTGAATGGTTGAACCCTAATTTAGGATTAAAACAATTAGTGCTAGACGATATTCCAAACAGATATTTTTTAGCACGTTTAGTAGAGGAAGTGGATTGTGAACGAATATTAAGAAGTGCAGGTTCCTTTGAACTTACATTTGTTTGTCCAGACCCTTATGGTTATGCGATTACAGATGAGCAATTTACGATTAATTCTACTGGTAGCCATGTAGTTGAAAGAGAGTTAGGCAATATAGAATCTTTCCCGATATATCGAATGAAAGGAAATATCAGTAGTTCAAGTTCAACATTTTTAACGGTTACCACAAATGGCGAAAGTTTAAAAGTTAATGGACCATTATCATCAAATGAAATATTAATCGTTGATAGTGGATT
>NZ_JBHLWL010000025.1:0-1438 GCF_042432965.1 Paracerasibacillus soli
ATATAAAGTATAGTGTGTTATACTTTACTTGGAAGTGGTTGCCGGAAAGAGCGAAAATGCCTCACATTTGTGCCACCTAAAAAGGAGCGATTTACATATGAGTTATGCAGTTTGTAGAATGCAAAAAGTGAAATCAGCTGGACTAAAAGGCATGCAATTTCATAATCAAAGAGAGCGAAAAAGTAGAACGAATGATGATATTGACCATGAGCGAACACGTGAAAATTATGATTTGAAAAATGATAAAAATATTGATTACAACGAACGTGTCAAAGAAATTATTGAATCACAAAAAACAGGTACAAGAAAAACGAGGAAAGATGCTGTTCTTGTAAATGAGTTGCTAGTAACATCTGACCGAGATTTTTTTGAGCAACTGGATCCAGGAGAACAAAAACGATTTTTTGAGGAAAGTTATAAATTATTTTCCGAACGATATGGCAAGCAAAATATTGCTTATGCAACAGTTCATAATGATGAGCAAACCCCTCACATGCATTTAGGTGTTGTGCCTATGCGTGATGGAAAACTGCAAGGAAAAAATGTGTTTAATCGTCAAGAACTGTTATGGCTACAAGATAAATTCCCCGAGCATATGAAAAAACAGGGTTTTGAGTTGAAGCGTGGTGAACGTGGCTCTGACCGTAAACATATTGAGACAGCTAAATTTAAAAAACAAACTTTGGAAAAAGAGATTGATTTTCTAGAAAAAAATTTAGCAGTTAAAAAAGATGAATGGACTGCTTATAGCGATAAAGTTAAATCAGATTTAGAAGTACCAGCGAAACGACACATGAAAAGTGTTGAAGTGCCAACGGGTGAAAAGTCCATGTTTGGTTTGGGAAAAGAAATAATGAAAACAGAAAAGAAACCAACCAAAAATGTTGTTATATCGGAGCGTGATTATAAAAACTTAGTGACTGCTGCGAGAGATAACGATAGGTTAAAACAGCATGTTAGAAATCTCATGAGTACTGATATGGCGAGAGAATATAAAAAATTAAGTAAAGAACATGGGCAAGTTAAAGAAAAATATAGTGGTCTTGTAGAGCGATTTAATGAAAATGTAAATGATTATAATGAGTTGCTTGAAGAAAACAAGTCTTTAAAGTCTAAAATAAGCGATTTAAAGCGTGATGTGAGTTTAATCTATGAAAGCACTAAGGAATTCCTTAAGGAACGTACAGACGGCTTAAAAGCCTTTAAAAACGTTTTTAAGGGGTTTGTAGACAAGGTAAAGGATAAAACAGCACAATTCCAAGAAAAACACGATTTAGAACCTAAAAAGAACGAATTTGAACTAACTCATAACCGAGAGGTAAAAAAAGAACGAAGTCGAGATCAGGGAATGAGTTTATAAAATAAAAAAAGCACCTGAAAAGGTGTCTTTTTTTGATGGTTTTGAACTTGTTCTTTCTTATCTTGATACATATAGAAA
>NZ_JBHLWL010000026.1:0-86155 GCF_042432965.1 Paracerasibacillus soli
ATACTCCATAACCTTAAATTCAATAGCATGCACTTTAAAAGAACAAAAAACTTTTCATTGATTTTATTGCAAAAAATTCTAATATATCTTATAGTATTAGTTAGACGGATAGGGAACTATCTTTTCTTTTTAGCATTAAAATGAATGAGTGTTCATTCAAAATAGGATTGGGGGATTAAAAATGAAACGATCAATCAAGCGTGCTGCGGTTTTAGGGTCGGGTGTAATGGGCTCTGGGATTGCTGCTCATTTAGCAAATATCGGTATTCCTACGATTATGCTTGATATTGTTCCAAGAGAATTAACAGATGCGGAAGAACAAAAGGGGTTAACACTAGAAGATACATCTGTGCGCAATCGGATTGCTGCAAATAGTAAATTAGCATTACGAAAACAAAAGCCGTCGCCAATTACTTCACAGAAGAGTCTTGATCTAATTGAAGTAGGTAATATGGAAGACGATATGGGAAAATTAAGTGAAGTAGACTGGATTATTGAAGTTGTTGTGGAAAACCTAGATATTAAGAAAAAGGTTTTTGCTAATGTTGATAAATACCGTAAACCTGGTGCAATTGTTAGTTCTAATACGTCTGGTATTTCAGTAGAAGCAATGGTGGAGGACTGTTCAGAGGACTTCCGAAAACATTTCCTAGGAACACACTTTTTCAATCCACCACGTTACCTAAAATTGCTTGAAGTAATTCCGACGAAAGATACAGCTCCTGAAGTATTATCCTTTATGAAAACTTTTGGTGAAGATGTATTAGGAAAGGGTGTTGTAGAAGCGAAGGATACGCCAAACTTTATTGCGAACCGTATTGGTACGTATGGCTTACTTGTGACGGTGCGTGAAATGTTGGCCGGTAAATATAGTATTGGTGAAGTGGATTCAGTTACAGGAACGATGATTGGCCGTCCAAAGAGTGCTACATTCCGTACGTTGGATGTTGTTGGGCTAGATACATTTATCCATGTAGCAAAAAATGTGTATGATCAAGTAGATGGTGAAGAAAAAGAAGTATTTGATGTACCACAGTTTATGAAAGACATGTTAGAAAAAGGTTGGTTAGGTGCGAAAAGTGGTCAAGGATTTTATTTACGCAAAAAAGGTAAAGATGGCAGTACGATTTACGAATTAAATCCTGAAACAATGGAATATGAAGACCGTAAAAAATTAAAAACAGCTGCTACGGAAATGGCGAAACAGCAAAAAGGCTCTCGACGTAAATTGAAAGCGCTTATTTCAGCGAAAGATGATCGTGCAGGAGATCTTTTATGGTCCATTTTAAAACCTGTTCTACTATATTCGGCAGAACTAGTTGGAGAAATTGCAGATGATATTGTATCCATTGACGAAGCCATGAAGTGGGGCTTTGGCTGGCAATACGGTCCATTTGAAACTTGGGATGCAATTGGACTTGAAAAATCAGTTGCAAGAATGAAAGATGAAGGGGCAAGTGTACCAGAATGGGTCGAAAAATTACTTGCTGACGGATATGATTCATTCTATAAAGTAGATGGTGGAAACACTTACTATCACCACGATGGCGAATATGTTAAACAAGCGTTTAATAAGAAAGAAATTCATATTAAGAGATTAAAAGAGACAAAAGGTGTTATTAAGAAAAATACTGGTGCTAGTCTCGTAGATTTAGGTGATGGTGTAGCATTGCTTGAATTCCACTCACAAAGTAATGCAATTGGTTTAGATATTATTCAGATGGTGAATGCAGCCATTGATGAAGTAGATAAAAACTACGAAGGTCTTGTAATCGGAAACCAAGGTAAAAACTTCTGTGTTGGTGCCAACTTGGCCTTAATGTTAATGGAAGCACAAGATTATAATTTTATGGAATTAGATATGGTTGTACGTCAATTTCAAAACATGGCAATGAATATTAAGTATGCAAATAAACCTGTTGTAACTGCACCATTTAATATGACATTAGGTGGCGGTGCAGAGGTATCTTTACCAGCAGCTGCTATTCAAGCATCACCAGAAACATATATGGGTCTTGTTGAATTTGGAGTTGGTCTCATTCCAGGTGGGGGCGGAACAAAAGAACTTTACTTAAAAATGTTACGCAACATGCCAAAGGGTGTTGATTTCGATTTAATCAAAGTTGCAGCGGATGTATTTGAAAAAGTAGCGACTGCTAAAGTTTCTACATCGGCAGCGGAAGCAAGAGAAAACGGTTATCTAGATGCCGGAGACCGTATTAGCGCAAATCCTGATCATTTATTATACGACGCAAAACAAACGGTACTATCTTTAGCGCAGCAAGGTTATCAAGCACCTCTACGTGAAAAGATTCCTGTCGCAGGGGATGCAGGCTATGCTGCCATGTTATTAGGTGCAAAAAATTTACAGTTGAGTGGCTATGCGTCAGAACATGATGTGAAAATTGCAGAGAAGTTAGCATATGTACTTTCAGGTGGTCGTATAAAAGAAGGATCATTAATCGACGAGCAAGTGATGCTCGATCTAGAGCGTGAAGCATTCCTAAGTTTGATTGGTGAGCCGAAAACTCAGGCAAGAATGCAACACATGTTGCTAAAAGGAAAACCATTACGTAACTAAGAAGAGGGGGAGTAAATGTGAGAGAGGCAGTAATTGTTGCAGGAGCGAGAACCCCTGTTGGTAGAGCAAATAGAGGGTCATTAGTTAACGCACGTCCAGATGATTTAGCTGCACTTACAGTAAAAGAAACATTAAAACGTGCTGGCGATTATAACGGCAATATTGATGATGTGATTATCGGTTGCGCGATGCCAGAAGCGGAACAAGGAATGAATATGGCACGTAACATCGCTGGGTTAGCTGGTTTACAAGATGATGTACCGGGCATAACGATTAATCGTTATTGTTCATCAGGCTTACAAAGTATTGCCTATGCGGCTGAACGAATCATGATTGGTCATAGCGATACAATCATTGCCGGCGGAGCAGAATCAATGAGCTTAATCCCGATGGGGGGACACGTGATTAAGCCAAATACGAAGCTTGTCCAAGATGCGCCAGGTTACTACATGGGCATGGGACATACAGCTGAGGAAGTAGCAAATCGCTTTAAGATTTCACGAGAAGAACAAGACGCGTTTGCAGTAGAAAGTCATAAACGTGCTGCACAAGCTATTAAAGATGGCAAATTCAAAGACGAAATTGTTCCGGTAGAAGTGACAAACCGTGTTGTAGGAAATGACGGGAAAATTGAAGAAAAATCATTTCTATTTGAAATGGATGAAGGGGTTCGTCCTGGTACGACATTAGAAGTATTAGGAAAGCTTCGTCCTGCATTTAATGTAAGAGGATCCGTAACAGCAGGAAACTCTTCTCAAATGAGTGATGGAGCAGCAACTGTACTTGTTATGGATAAGGAAAAAGCAGAAGCGGAAGGGTTACAACCTCTTTTAAAATTCCGTTCCTTTGCAGTAGCGGGGGTGGAACCGGAAATAATGGGGGTTGGTCCAGTTAAAGCGATTCCTAAAGCATTAAAACTAGCTGGATTAAACGTTTCTGATGTGGGTCTTTTCGAACTAAATGAAGCGTTTGCTTCACAGTCCGTACGTGTAATGCAGGAACTAGAGCTTGATCCATCAATCGTAAACGTAAATGGTGGTGCCATTGCACTCGGACACCCATTAGGTATGACAGGTACAAAATTAACGCTTTCACTCATGCATGAAATGAAACGTCGTAACGTACAATTTGGTGTTGTCACCATGTGTATCGGTGGCGGAATGGGAGCTGCAGGAGTGTTTGAACTCTTATAGGAATTTGGCGCTTTGGGTTAGGGATTCCAAATAAATATATGTAAAAGAATGTTTCAATCGACATGACTTATTGTAGCGTCATGTCGATATAAAAAATCTAAAAACGAAGGGAAAGTTGACGATGAGCGAAACAAAAGAAAAGTTATTTAAAGGTGGCGCGTTTTTAGTAGAAGATCTAAATGGAGAAGATATTTTAACACCAGAAGATTTCTCTGATGAACATAAAATGATTGCAAAAACAACAGAAGACTTTGTAGTTGGGGAAGTATTACCACTTGTGGATAACTTGGAAAACCATGAGTTCGAACACTCTGTAAATTTATTGCATAAAGCGGGAGAACTAGGCCTTTTAAGTGCAGATATTCCAGAAGAATACGGTGGATTAGGACTTGATAAAATAAGTTCTTCTCTTATTACTGAAAAATTTGCACGTGCAGGTGGTTTCTCCATTACACACGGTGCGCACGTTGGAATTGGCACACTACCAATTGTATTTTTCGGTAATCATGAACAAAAAGAAAAATATTTACCAAAACTTGCAACTGGTGAGTGGATTGCAGCTTACGCATTGACGGAGCCAGGTTCAGGTTCCGATGCTTTAGGTGCAAAGGCTACTGCAAAGTTAAATGAAGCTGGAACTCATTATATCTTAAATGGTGAGAAGCAATGGATCACAAACTCCGACTTTGCGGACGTATTTGTTGTTTATGCAAAAATCGATGGCGAACATTTCTCTGCGTTTATTGTAGAAAGAGAGTTTCCAGGTGTATCTGTTGGACCAGAAGAAAAGAAAATGGGAATTAAGAGTTCTTCCACTCGTACTTTAGTATTAGAAGACGCGGAAGTTCCAGTTGAAAACTTACTAGGTGAAAAAGGAAAAGGACACCGTATTGCATTTAACATCCTAAACGTAGGTCGTTACAAGCTAGCTATCGGAGGTGTTGGTGGAGCAAAGCGTGGAATAGAATTAGCAACAAAATATGTAAACGAACGTAAACAATTTGGTACACCGATTTCAAGCTTTACATTGACACAAGAAAAATTAGCTACGATGGCAGCATCTACGTATGCAAACGAAAGTGCAGTTTATCGTACAGTAGGGCTATTCGAACAAAGAATGGGATCGTTAGATGAAGAACAATTGAAAGACGGTCAAGAAATCGCAAAAGCAATTGCGGAATACCAAATCGAATGCTCGATGAACAAATATACAGCAACAGAATGTCTTGACTATGTAGCAGATGAAGCAGTGCAAATGCATGGTGGTTATGGGTTCATGCAAGAATACGAAGTAGAGCGCATGTATCGTGACTCACGTATTAACCGTATTTTCGAAGGTACTAACGAAATTAACCGTCTAATCGTACCTGGAACATTATTGAAGAAGGCAATGAAAGGTGAATTGCCATTACTACAAAAAGCACAAGGTCTTCAAGAGGAACTCATGATGATGATGCCAGAAGAGCCTGGTACAGAGCCACTTGAACAAGAAAAGTACTTGCTGCGTAATGCAAAGAAAATTGTTCTACTAGGAGCAGGTTTAGCAGCACAAAAGTATATGCAAAAACTTGAAAATGAGCAAGAAATTCTTGTGAATCTTGCTGACATGGTTGCAGAAGTTTATAATATGGAATCTGCTATTCTACGTACTGAAAAAGCAATTAATAAATCAGGTGTAGAAAAGAATAATCAAAAATTACTTTATACACAAGTATACGTACAAGAAGCATTTAACCGTATTGAAGCAGACGCAAAAGAAATTCTAATTGCTGTGGAAGAAGGCGATACATTACGTATGATGCTTTCATCTCTACGCAAGTTAACACGCTTCACACCAATTAACGTTATTGCGAAAAAGCGTGAAATCGCGGCAGAGATTATTGAAGAAGAAAAATACACAGTATAAATAAAAGAAAGGGACTACTTTGAATCGATAAAAGTAGTCCCTTTACCATTGATATAAAAGGAATTAATGCGTATTGTTTTACATTACTAGTTACATAACCCAATGCCCCACCTAATGTATTCAAAATAAGATCATCGACATCAAAGCTACCGAATGAAAAAATCAACTGTGTCAGTTCATATAACAAACTTAAACAAAATGTGGCCATGACGACGCTTTTAAAATTAATATTCCTTTTCATAAGTAAAGGCAGAAGAAAACCGAACGGCATAAAAGCGATAATATTTCCAACTATATTTTCTACCCGAATCATTACGTTCATATCGGCAAAAAATAAATAAAATAGAATTGTTTTAAAAGGGATAACATTATGCTCTAACCAAAAAGGTACTTCCGCTTGAAAGGTAAAGTGATTTTTCATTTCTTCTATTGGCATACTTTTAAATAAAATTAAATTAGTTAATATAAGCAAGTAAATAATAAAAATACCGTACAGACCTATACGTTTAAACCCACGCAAGACTCTCCACCAACCTTTATCCCGCATTAACTGGCTGTAAGACCCCCACTTCAAGAATTCGAGTATAATCCAAGAAATGTAAGTCGGGGATCAACAGCCAGTAAAAGCCCGATTCTGTTTAACTAACATTCAGTGGGGGAGATAGGGAAACCCCCACTGAATGAAGTTTCACTTTATAAATATTTATTTTGTATATGTTCAAGTTTAGAAATATGTAGTTTTTTAATAAAAATATAACTAAAGATGCCCGTCGTCATCACCATTAATATAAAAGATAGAATTACTGTTTTAACTACAACTAAAACAGATTGTGCTGGAGCAGGTAAGATGAATAACGTCACAGATAGTATGATAATGGTAATGAGTAAAGCTAATAAATAATAGATACATAGTTCCAATATAAATAAACGTAAAATATCTTTCCTTGTCCCACCTAGAGCACGATAGATGAGAAATTCTCTTTCTCTTTGGTAGAACTTCATAAGAAATACAAGCATGATAATTGCACATATGCATAGTAACAGGATAATAAATAAACTATATCCAAGAAGCGAAATAAAATTTGCAAATGTCGTATCATTCTTTATCGCTAGTTCGTCCATATAGAGTAGGTTGTCTGGGTGCAACACAGCTAATGAAGCTAACTGGTCTTCGACTTTTTGTATATCTTGTTTCTTCGCATCATTATTCATAAAAATATCGAGTGAAGCATAGCCTGGAAATATGTCATATTGTTGAACTGTTTGCTCATGCAAGAATAAGGTGACATTTTCATAAGTTTCTTGTCTGACTGGATGGATTAGTTTGTTCACCGCTGTCAATATGTTTAAGTCCCAACTTTTAAATGCTAGTCCGTCCTCAGTTTCCTCTATTCTCCCTATCGATAAAGGAGAAGTTGTATCTATGCTGTTTTGTTCATTTGGAAGATACAGTATCGATGATAACGAATTCTGTAATGAATCATAGATATCATCACTTACTTTTACTTGCCTTTTAAATATAGGCCAATTTTTATCATTTAAAATAATGTAGTCTATATTTCTTAATGGCGTAATAGTATCTGCAATACGTAAACGTTCATAATCTATTTCTGTATGTTCTACGTTGGTATCTTCTTCAACCTCCCCTTGAAACGGATAAAATAGTGTAGCATTAGTTTGGGTTGCATCGATAAGTAAACTAGTCTGTCGGGTTTCCGGTATTTTTTCTATATATCTAATCGCACTGTTATTCTCTAACTCCTCCACATCTTGAAAACGAATAAATTGAGGCGGGTTTTTGTCTATATAAAATTGCTGTAAAACATCAAAAGTCCCCGATTTCCTAGAGATAAAAAGATAATCTGAAGATGTAGGGTCGTTACCTGAATCGGGTAAAGTTTCCGTAGCTATCAGTTGACTCACAAAAAGTAAAATAAACAGAGACGTCATTAAACAGACAATCAAGATCAATGATTTGATGAAATGGAATACATGCAAACAAAAAAACTTCCACTTAAATGATAATTTCTGTATCCATTTATATAGAAATCCTCTTATAAAGTTACTTTTAAACGTAGTAGCATATTGTCGCTTACAAATCATGTATATGATTGAAACAGTGGCACTTATCGCTATAAACGGTAGGCCAATTAATATTTTCCAATGTATATGATAACTGGAAACCATAGAAAAATGTAAGGTAAAATAGAGAGATAACATACATAAAAAGCTTGAAAAACCAATGATGAAACCTTGAAACATCGCAGTCCTATATATATGTTGTTTTTGCCAACCTAATTGTTTTAATATCTTAAAATTACGTCGAAATCGAATGCCATAATAAAAGGAAAATAGGTAAATAAAAACTAAAAACCCTGTAATACTAACAATTATGATAAATATAATGCTGAATGTGCGTACTTGTAAGGCTTTTGTTAATCCTCTGTTAAATAATGCATCATTAAAAGTTATACTTTCGCCGTTGACATTTTTTACATTATTTGTATCGAGAAAATAATCCACTTTACTGTAATCTAAAGATAGTTTTTCTTTTTTTTCTTGAAATAATGTAATATATTGGTTCACTTTTGGGAATACAGTTTCAAAATCACCTGTAAAAATAATAGTAGGAAAAGTATTGCTACCCTTTTCAATTATATCAGGTTGTGACCACGTGCTAGAGTAGTTTTCAATCGCGCCGACAATATGAATGGCTTGACCATGTACATCCATCGTAATTGGTAGTTCTGTATGGGAATGTTTGTTTTCCTTATATAAATCTAACAAAAATCTCTCTACTACCACTTCATTATTTGCTGTCGGGTATTTTCCATCTGTTAACTTGAATTGGTGTAATATATTTTGATCCATCGCTCCAATTGTTACGTCAATATTCTGATCGAAAAAGTTCTCTATTAATCCTAATGTATATATTAACCCAGTGGAAATAAAATCCTTTGATTCTATTTCTGCAGAATCTAGCTGTTCATCCGAGTAGATGATGAAGGAGTGGTTACCATAGTTTGCATAAGCTAATTCCTTTTCTGCATCCACATACGTCTGTAACATACTACTCGTAATCGTGATGAAGCTAAAGAAAATTGTTAATGCACCAATGACAGAAAGAAAATATTTCTTATCATTCCATAAAAACTTCCAAGCATATGTAAATAATATTGTTGCTCTCATTGTTCCCCCTCGATTACTCGACCATCTTTTAGAAATAAGACACGATCTGGATTTGCTAATAAATGTTCATCGTGTGTAACGATTAATAATGTTGTGTTATATTTTTTACAAAGATTAACTAACATATGGATAATCTTGTTAGCATTTTCAGAGTCCAAATTACCTGTAGGTTCATCAGCGAAAATCACTTTTGGTTTGTGAATGATGGCACGTGCAATCGCCACCCTCTGTTGCTGTCCGCCAGACAATTCATTCGGAAATGAATGCATAAATTGTTGAATTTCTAAGTCCTTCAGTAGATCATAGACCATCGCTTCATGAATCTCTTGTCCCGTAATATGTAAAGGCATGACAATATTGTCGTACACAGTAAGTTCATAGATTAATTGAAAGGACTGAAAAATATATCCAAAATTTGCGCTGCGAATACGAGCTCTTTCTTTATCTGATAAGGAATAGTAATCGTTACCATTTATGCGGACGCTACCGCTTGAAGGCTCAATTAACCCACCCAATACGCCTAATAGTGTTGATTTTCCCGAACCACTCTTTCCCATAATGACATGGACCGTACCTGGCTCTATCTGGATGCTTGTCTTTACGAGAGCTTTCATTGTTGCCGAGTAACTTTTAGATATTTCGACTGCTGAAATCATGTATAACACCCTTTGTAATTTATAGTAGAATTAATATTATTATAGAAATGATTTTACTGCTTTATTTTGCCACTGCCCTTGGCAACTTCTCCATAAACCTGTCGACTTACTTACTTGAACGCTGTAAGTCTCTTTACTTACAGTTTTAAAATCATCTTTGTACGTTCTCCCATTTGATGGATGACTCTTACCTGAATATGAAGGCGCGTGCACTTACATCGTTTGTTGTCTTTTTCTTTGCTAGCTTGTGAGTATACGGTCTAACTACACTTGATCTAATTTCAAAATTATAACTACCACTATATGCGGAAACAGTCGTAATTGCAATAGTGTAAATTATTAAGAATAATAGAGGTATAAACACAATCCATTTTCTATTCTACATCCTTTTTATTTATAAGTTCAGCATTGACACATCAACGAATAGAATTTTGACATATTAATCAAAAAACAAATAATCGCAAAACCACCAAGATTAACTTGTTAATGCATTATTTTGATGCAAATATTGCTTTTGGATATTGTCTTATTTCAAGCAACCAAGGGAATATGTTAAGATGTTGCTAGAAGGAGAGATGTATGATGAAATTGGAATTTTATTGGTATCCTAACTGTAGTACTTGTAAAAAGGCGAAAAAGTGGTTAGAAGAACATAATCTTGATTTTGAAAGTATACATATTGTAGAAACTCCGCCATCAAAGGAAAAAATACTCGAACTGATGGGAATGGAAGATGTTCCAACTAAGAAATTTTTTAATACGAGTGGGAAAAAATATCGGGAACTTAATATGAAGGAGAAGTTACCTAAAATGTCTGTAGAAGAAATGGCAGAGGTGTTAGCATCTGACGGCATGCTCTTAAAACGACCAATTGTAACAGATGGTAAACATGTAACAGTTGGCTTTAAAGAGGATCAATTCACAGAAGTTTGGTTAGGATAAATAATCCTTTAATTGCATGTATAGTACTAGATGTAATACTAGCATTTATATGGATTTAACGGTATATTTAAAGTGGAAAGATACATATGGAGGGATGAAAATGAATTTACCAAAGGACTTATTTTATTCAGAAGAACATGAGTGGATAAAAAAGGAAAACAATCAAGTGAGAATCGGAATTACAGATTTTGCCCAAGATGAACTTGGGGATATCGTATTTGTAGAATTACCTGAAGTGGGCGAAGAGGTAGAAGCTGATGAGCCATTTGGTAGTGTAGAATCTGTTAAAACAGTTTCTGAACTTTATGCTCCTTTAAGCGGAAAAGTAGTTGCTGTTAATGAAGAGTTAGAAGATAGTCCAGAACTTGTAAATGAGTCACCATATGAAAAAGCTTGGATGATTGTTATCGAACCATCTAACGAGTCAGAATTTGATGATTTAATGTCTCCAGAACAATATGAAGAAATGATTAAAGAAGACGACTAATACATGATATAATCATATAAGGCTGACTCCTACATAGAGTCAGCCTTATTGCGCAAAATGGTTTATGGCCTGCTTTAATTTTGAAAAGTCTTCGGAGAGGTGCATATAATGGATTCAAATGAATCAGATAAAGTGATTATCGTCGAAGGTTTAACAGATAAAAAGCAAATCAGAAAAATTATTACAGAGCAATTGGAGATCATTTGTACGAATGGTACATTTGGTGTTGAACGCTTTGATGAAATGTTAGAAACGCATGATTTAGACAATAAGGACGTCTATATCCTAGTGGATGAGGATCAATCTGGTATGAAATTGCGTAAGCAACTAGCTTATGAATTGCCACATGCGGAACATATCTATATTAATAGTGAATTTAAAGAAGTAGCGACAACACCGGAACAAGTTTTAGCTACCTTATTAGCAAGTAAAGATATTTCAGTAAATCCAATTTTTTTATCATAGCAAGGTGATATTTTGAAACCAATAACCGAAGATACATTAAAACAAGAGCATTTACTACTTTACATTCATACGCCATTTTGTGGAACATGTCATGTGGCAAGATCAATCCTAACTCAGATTGAAAGAACTCACAATCAAGATATTTTTTACGAAATGAATGCTTCCTTGTATCCTAATTTTATGCAAGAGAACAAGATTGAAAGTGTACCTTGTCTTTTTATTATAGATCATGGTGAAATCAAGGAAAAAGTATATGCTTTTCAGTCTGTCGCAAATATATACACTTATCTTGTAAAATACGCAAAGCATTTATTTGCAGATGAGTTTGACAAATAGAATTAATAATCGTATAATGAAATTTATAATTTTATATAGTACGAAAGTCTCTTATCTAGAGCGGTGGAGGGAAAGGCCCTGTGAAACCGCGGCAACCTTTAGAAGTAAATTCTAAAACGGTGCTAATTCCTACAAAGCATATGCTTTGAAAGATGAGGGAACACGAAGATGAATATACACGTCTTTCTGTTCTCTAGCAGAAAGGCGTTTTTAATTGGCTGGCTTTTTATAAGGAGGTATCCCGATGATTAAAATAGAAAAGTTAAGTAAAGTTTTTACAGATAAAGAAAAGTCCATCTCGGCAGTCGATGAAATTACATTGGATATCGAGCAGGGAGAAATTTTTGGGGTAATTGGGTATAGCGGTGCAGGGAAAAGTACGTTTATTCGTTTATTAAATAGATTAGAAGAACCTACAACTGGTAAAGTCATGATTAATAATCAAGAAATTACTCGTTTAAATATGAAAGAGTTAAGAAAGTCCCGAAGAGATATCGGCATGATTTTCCAACATTTTAATTTACTTTGGTCACGAACTGTTGCGGAAAATATAGCATTCCCATTGGAAATTGCCAATGTGCCAAAAGCAGAAATAAAACAGAGAGTACAGGAACTTATCAATCTAGTGGGATTAAGTGGTCGTGAGAATGCGTACCCATCACAATTAAGTGGCGGGCAAAAGCAACGTGTTGGTATTGCGAGAGCATTAGCAAATCGTCCCAAAGTACTACTCTGTGATGAAGCAACCTCTGCACTAGATCCTGAAACAACAAATGCAATACTAGATTTACTAATGGACATTAATCAACGACTAGGTTTAACAATTATTATGATTACACACGAAATGCACGTCATTCGAAAGGTTTGTAACCGCGTAGCCGTCATGGAAGATGGTAAAGTCGTGGAACAAGGTGATGTACTTCATCTTTTCTTACAACCGAAACAACCTGTTACAAAGAAGTTTGTACAACAAGTGATGGGCATAGAAGACGAGGAAACAGACTTCGAGCGATTGTTTCAAGCGAACCCAACAGCTAAAATTGCTCGCTTACATTTTGTAGGAGAAACTACAAATCAAACATTAATTAGTAAGCTAGCAAAACTATTTGCAGTAGATATTAATATTTTACAAGGGAAAATAACGCAAACGCAATTGGGGGCTTACGGAACGCTATATGTACAATTCATTGGAGAAACAGGAGAAATGGAGAAGGCTATTGCGTTCATAAAAAATGAGACCTCGGTAGAAGTGGAGGTTTTACAACATGAACTTTAACGGATTAGAGAACGTAAAATTTGATGAACTATGGCTCGCTACATATGAAACATTTTACATGACAATTCTTGCATTAATTGGAACATTTATTTTTGGATTGATACTCGGATTATTACTTTATCTTACGATGAAAGATGGTATTTGGGAAAATAAATATATTCATTTTATTGTAGCAGCATTTGTAAATGTGTTTCGTGCAATTCCATTTATTATCTTGATCTTTTTATTAATTCCAGTAACAAATGTGCTAGTAGGAACGATCAGAGGTCCAAACGCTGCATTACCAGCATTAATCATCGGGGCTGCTCCATTTTATGGCAGGCTCGTAGAAATAGCCTTAAAAGAAGTGGATAAAGGGGTGGTAGAAGCTGCTAAAGCAATGGGAGCAAAAACTAAAACAATTATATTGAAGGTATTATTACCAGAATCCATGCCTGCGCTAGTTTCGGGAATTACCGTTACAGCAATCGCATTAATTGGTTATACAACAATGGCAGGTGTAATTGGAGCTGGTGGATTAGGGAATTATGCATATTATTTTGGTTTTCAACGCCGAGACTATGATGTTGTATTTGTTTGTACCATATCAATTGTTGTCATTGTATTTATTTTTCAGTTAATTGGAGACTATATTTCAAATAAGTTAGATAAAAGATAATAAACGACATGGAGGAAATATAAATGAAAAAATTACTTGCAATTTTATCTATTATTCTCGTATTGGCACTTGCTGCATGTGGAACAGGGAAAGATGAAGACAAAGGGAAATCAGAATCGGCAAAAAATGAAAGTGATAACCAAGAGCAGGTTGAATTAGTAATCGGAGCTTCAAGTGAACCGCATGCGGAAATATTAGAAAAGGCAAAACCTATTTTAGCAGAAAAAGGAATAAAAATAGAAATTGAGCCTTATCAAGACTACGTATTCCCGAATGATGATTTAGCTAATGGTACATTAGATGCTAACTATTTCCAACACATCCCTTTTTTAGAGGAAACAAAAGAGAAAACCGGATATGATTTAGACTATATTGATGGCATCCATGTAGAGCCTTTAGGTGTATATTCAAAGGACATAGCCAGTTTGGATGATATTGATGATAATACAGAAGTTATTATGAGTAATTCTGTCGCAGACCACGGCCGAATTTTATCTTTATTTGAAGAAAATGGATTGATCACGTTAAAAGATGGAATTGATAAGGCGAATGCTACACTTGATGATATTGTAGAAAATCCTAAAAAGCTAAAATTCTCACCTGATTATGAGCCTGCATTGTTACCGGAATTTTATAATTCGGAAGATCATGTGCTTGTGGCAATTAATACGAACTATGCAATTGGAGCTGGATTAAGTCCATTAAATGATGCATTATTTATTGAAGATAAAGATTCACCGTACGTTAACGTTATTGCAGTCCGTACTGAAGATAAAGAAAACAAAGCTTTAAAAACATTAGTAGATGTATTACATTCAAAAGAAATACAAGACTTTATATTGAAGGAATATAATGGGGCAATTGTACCTGTAGATGGAAAATAGTAGGGGATTGCTAAGATAAACATAGAAATTAGGAGAAAGTGGTTAAAAATTCAAGTTATTGATTTACTAGTATTATAAATGAATCACTACAGGAATGAATAGCATTATTTCCAGTTTGAGTAATCCCTTCGTCTCGTGTTACGCTTTATATCGTAACCAAAACGAAAGGATGATCAACTATCCATAGTGATCTAAAAATGAATGTTACGTCTGACATGGAAAGAGCGATGCAGGAGTCGCATCAAATGGGGTATGAGGAATATGGCACAGCTTTTCATAAACGGTTAGTAGTAGAAAAGCGTCGACAACAAGATTATGAAAAAAGTAAGTCTTTAATTGCAGAAATAAATAACCAAATTCCGAGATAAATAAGTAAAGTACAATCGATATACTAGAGAAAACCATTCTGATGCTCTCCATACGAGAGTGTCAGTTTTTTTTTGTTTGTATCTTAAGGAATTTCTATGATAATGAGAATCAAAGAATGTAGTTAAAACTCAGAAAGAAGTATTTTGATGTATGCGCATACTCTAAATGTGTTATCATCATATGTAACAGAAACTTTTTGTGTGAAAGCATGAGACATCAAAAAGTTGATAATTAATTTGAAATGCTTTAAGATTATAATGAGAATAAATTGAGAATGAATATAAATTTTCTCAATACACTATAACAATAGTATTTGGAGGTATCGATATGGCAGCATCAACACTAGAAATCAAGGATCTTCATGTTTCTATTGAAGATAAGGAGATATTAAAAGGTGTAAACCTTACGATAAAAGGTGGAGAATTCCATGCGGTCATGGGACCGAACGGTACAGGAAAATCAACGCTAGCTTCAGCAATCATGGGTCACCCGAAATATGAAGTGACAAGTGGTAGCATTTTACTTGATGGTGAAGACGTGCTAGAAATGGAAGTTGACGAACGTGCACGTGCAGGTCTATTCCTTGCAATGCAGTACCCGAGTGAAATTAGCGGTGTAACAACTTCTGATTTTCTACGTTCATCAATGAATGCACTTCGTGGAGAAGGTAACGAGGTTCCTTTAATGCAATTTATTAAAGAAATGGATGGCGTACTTGACGATCTAGAAATTGATAAAAACATGGCGCAACGCTATTTGAACGAAGGTTTCTCCGGTGGAGAGAAAAAACGTAATGAAATTCTTCAATTAATGCTTTTGAAACCACAAATTGCAATTTTAGATGAGATTGACTCTGGTCTAGATATTGATGCATTAAAGATTGTTTCCAAAGGTATCAATAAAATGCGTAATGAAAGCTTTGGTTGCCTCATGATTACACACTACCAACGCTTGCTAAATTACATAGAGCCTGATTATGTTCACGTTATGATGCAAGGCCGTGTAGTAAAATCTGGCGGACCTGAACTTGCAAAACGTTTAGAGGACGAAGGATACGAGTGGCTTAAAGAAGAGTTAGGTATTCAAGACGAAGTTGTCGAGCAAAATGCATAAGGTTAGGAGGGGTAATATGACTGTTGAAACAAAACTGCCGTATAACAAGGACTATGTTAACCAGTTTTCGGCGGACAGAAATGAACCAGACTGGATGAAAGAATTGCGCCTTCAAGCCTTAGAACAAGCTGAAACACTAGAAATGCCAAAACCAGATAAAACGAATATTAACCGTTGGAATTTCAGTCGTTTCAAGCATGAGTTTGGTGAAGGTGAAAAGTTAACATCACTTGAACATTTACCAGAAGAATTAAAGGATTACTTTGATATTGAACATTTACCTGAGAATTTGCTAATTCAACGTAATCAAACAGTTGCTTATGCAACATTAAGTGATGAATTGAAAGCAAAAGGTGTTATTTTCACTGATATATTCACAGCTTTGAATGAACATGAGGAGCTTGTGAAACGTTATTATATGAAAGATGCAGTTTCTATTGATGAGCATCGTTTGACAGCTTTACATGCTGCATTAATGAATGGTGGAATCTTTGTATACGTACCAAAAAATGTAGAGATTTCGGTTCCATTACAGGTTGTCTTTTGGCAAGAAGACCCTGAACTAGCATATTTCAACCACGTTCTTGTTGTAGCAGAAGAAAATAGTAAATTAACATATGTTGAAAACTATATTTCAAACAACGAGAAAGAAGAAACAGTTGCAAATATCGTTACGGAAGTAATAGCACAAAACAATGCGAAAATTTCTTACGGTGCAGTTGATAATTTCGCTGAAGGAACAACTACTTATATTAATCGTCGTGGAGTAGCTTATCGTGATGCTGTTATCGAGTGGGCATTAGGTCAAATGAACGATGGGAATACTGTCTCAGAGAACATTACGAACCTTATTGGCGATAACTCACTTTGCCATGCGAAAACGGTAACTGTTGGTCGCGGTAAACAGATCCAAAATATTACTGCGAAAACAATCCATTGGGGTAAAAATGCAGAAGGATATATTTTACAACATGGTGTCATGAAGGATAGTGCAACAAACATCTTTAATGGTATCGGTAAAATTGAAAATGGTGCATCAGGTTCAAATGCTGAACAAACATCACGTGTATTAATGTTAAGTGAAAAAGCACGTGGGGATGCAAACCCAATTCTTCTTATTGAAGAAGATGACGTAATGGCTGGTCACGCTGCATCTGTTGGTCGTGTAGACCCAATGCAACTATACTATTTAATGAGCCGTGGAATTACACAAAGTGAAGCAGAACGCTTAGTTATCCATGGATTCCTAGAGCCAGTTGTTTCGCAATTACCAATCCCATCTGTTAAGAAACAATTATCACAAGTGATTGAAAGGAAAGTTAACTAATGGACACAATAGCCATCAGGCAAATGTTTCCGATCTTAAATCAAGAAGTTAACGGACATCCTTTAGTTTATCTTGATTCATCTGCAACATCACAAAAGCCTGTATCGGTAATTGAAGCAGTTGAACGTTACTATAGGCAAGATAATTCGAATGTACACCGTGGTGTACATACATTAGGATCGCGGGCAACAGACCAATATGAAGGTGCCCGTGAAAAAGTACGGCGGTTTATTAATGCGAAGAGTTCCGCGGAAGTAATCTTTACACGCGGAACAACAACTTCGATCAACACAGTTGCATATGGATATGCTAGAAAGTTTTTGCAAAAAGGTGATGAAATTGTTATTACACCTATGGAACACCATAGTAATATCATTCCATGGCAGCAAGTTGCTAAAGTAACGGGTGCGACATTAAAATATATACCTTTGCAACCAGATGGTACGATTACATTAGAAGATGCGCGTAAAACGATTACAACAGAAACGAAAATTGTTGCAATGACACACGTATCAAACGTACTAGGCACGATTAATCCTATTAAAGAAATTACGGAAATTGCCCATAAACATGGTGCGATTATCGTTGTTGACGGTGCGCAAGGTGCTCCACATATGCAAGTAGATGTACAAGATTTGGACTGTGATTTTTATGCGTTCTCTGGTCATAAAATGTGTGCACCAACTGGTATTGGTGTACTTTATGGAAAACGTAATTTACTAGAAGAAATGGATCCAGTTGAATTTGGTGGAGAAATGATTGATTTTGTAGATTTATATGATTCTACTTGGAAAGAGCTCCCATGGAAATTTGAAGGTGGTACCCCAATTATTGCTGGGGCAATTGGACTAGGGGCTGCAATTGATTTCTTAAATGAAATCGGTATGGAACAAATTTTGGAGCATGAGCAAAAATTAGCAGACTACGCGATGGAAAAATTGCAATCAATAGATGGAATGAAAATCTACGGTCCGAAAAAACGGGCAGCACTTGTAACATTTAACCTCGATGATGTACATCCACATGACGTTTCCACTGTATTAGATGCGGAGGGAATTGCAATTCGTGCTGGACATCATTGTGCCCAACCATTAATGAAATGGTTAGATGTTACGGCAACAGCTCGGGCAAGTTTTTATTTATATAATACAGAAAAAGATGTAGACCGTCTCGTTGAAGGACTCTTAAAAACGAAGGAGTATTTTGGTGATGTCTTTTAATAACCTCGATACATTATACAGACAAGTCATCATGGACCATTATAAAAATCCACGAAATCGAGGTACGCTTGATGGAGAAGTATTGACAGTTGAAATGAACAACCCAACATGTGGGGATCGTATTCAACTACAATTATCCGTCGTGGATGATAAAATTAATGAAGCGAAATTTGTTGGTGAAGGATGTTCTATTAGTATGGCATCCGCGTCAATGATGACACAAGTAATTAAGGGAAAATCTATTGAAGAAGCATTAAAAATGTCTGAAGCATTTTCTCATATGATGCTCGGAGATGAAATTGACTTTGAAAAGTTAGATTTCGGTGACATTGCTGCTTTACAAGGTGTGTCACAATTTCCAGCTCGGATAAAATGCGCAACACTTGCTTGGAAAGCAATGGAAAAAGGTGTCCATTAATATATAGATGGCGACATGAATATTTTCATTACACCTTAAGGAGGTTGTTTAAACAATGGCAAAAAACATGCCAGAAATCGATGAGTATAAATATGGTTTCCGTGACAAAGACGTTTCTATCTTCCGTACGGAAAGAGGGCTAACACGGAAAGTTGTTGAAGAAATATCACGTATGAAAGAAGAACCACAATGGATGCTTGATTTTCGTTTGAAATCACTAGAGCATTTCTACGAGCGTCCAATGCCACAATGGGGTGGAGATTTATCTGGATTAGATTTTGACGAAATCGTTTATTATGTAAAACCTTCTGAAAGACAAGGTAAAACATGGGATGAAGTTCCAGACGAAATCAAACGTACTTTTGATAAATTAGGTATCCCAGAGGCTGAACAAAAATATCTTGCTGGTGTATCTGCACAATATGAATCAGAAGTTGTGTATCATAGTCTAAAAGAAGACCTAGAAAAAATGGGAATCATCTTCTTGGATACAGATACGGCATTAAAAGAACATGAAGATTTATTCAAACAATATTTTGGTAAAGTAATTCCACCAACTGATAATAAGTTTGCTGCGTTAAACTCGGCTGTATGGTCTGGTGGATCATTTATTTATGTACCACCAGGTGTACAAACAACAACACCATTACAAGCATATTTCCGTATTAATTCGGAAAATATGGGACAGTTTGAACGTACGTTAATTATTGTAGATGAAGGTGCATCAGTACACTATGTAGAAGGTTGTACAGCTCCTGTTTATACTACGAACTCATTGCATAGTGCAGTTGTTGAAATCTTTATTAAGAAAGACGCATACTGCCGTTACACTACGATTCAAAACTGGGCGAACAACGTATATAACCTAGTTACGAAACGTGCAACATGTGATGAAAATGCAACTATGGAATGGATTGATGGAAACATTGGTTCAAAACTAACAATGAAATATCCTGCAGTCCTACTAAAAGGTGAAGGTTCAAGAGGATATACATTATCAATTGCACTTGCTGGAAGAGGTCAGGTACAAGATGCTGGAGCTAAAATGCATCACCTAGCACCAAATACATCTTCTTCTATCGTGTCTAAATCGATTTCAAAACAAGGTGGAAAAGTAAACTATCGTGGACTTGTACACTTTGGACGTAAAGCAGATGGTGCAAAATCTACAATTGAATGTGATACGTTATTAATGGATAGTGAGTCAATTTCTGATACGATTCCATATAATGAAGTATACAACGATAATATTTCACTAGAGCATGAAGCAAAAGTTTCAAAAGTATCCGAAGAACAACTATTCTATCTCATGAGTAGAGGTTTAGGAGAACAAGAAGCTACAGAAATGATTGTAATGGGCTTTATCGAGCCGTTTACAAAAGAACTACCAATGGAATATGCCGTTGAAATGAACCGTCTAATTAAGTTCGAAATGGAAGGTTCAATCGGTTAATATAAACATTTAAAAAAACTCGTCATAATATGTGACGAGTTTTTTTGCTTTAATTATTTCTTGAACTATTGAATCATTATACCGGGAAATGATTGATATATATGATATTTGTTCAGAAGATAATATTTAAATATGAAAGATACAAGATATAGTATGAAAAAGATGAAGGAGTGAAGATATTTTGGAGCTGATTGCTAGACATTTCTTAATTTGAAAAAAATTATTGGTTTTATAAGGGGGCAAATAAGGAAGTGAAGGTAGAAACTTTTAGACCGATATATATCCACCATTTTTATGGAAGTAGGTGAAACAGTATGTTAGTCTTAATTACATATGATGTAAACACTTCTACTGTGGGCGGAAAGAAAAGACTTCGAAAGTAGCAAAAAATGTAGGAACATTGGTGTGAGGGTTCAAAATTCTGTTTTGAATGTGTAGTAAGAAGCATATATTATGGAATGTTATGGAGTTTTTTAATTGAAAAGAAGCTGTTTTTGGCTCTTTTCGCTGTCGCACTCTCATGGTGCGTGGATTGAAATTTTTTCTTGGCTACCGGACCTAGAAAGGATTGATTAAGATGGTGATTAGTTAAGGTGGTATCCGATATGATTGAAAAGTTTTCATTTTATTATACAAATGATTTACATAGCCAGTTTTCAAACTGGTCGCAAGTTGCAACGTTTATGAAACAAAAGAAACATTTCCATGCAAAGAAAAAGGAATCTTGTTGGCTTTTTGATATTGGTGATCATGTTGACCGTGTTCATCCCATTGCGGAGGCATTTATGGGGCGGGCAAACGTACAACTTTTGAATGATGTAGATTATGATGTTGTGACAATAGGAAATAATGAAGGAATAACATTGTCACATAAAGATTTATTCCACTTGTATGATGATGCTGCCTTCAACGTTGTATGTACGAATTTATATAATGAGAAGGGAGAAGCGAATCCAAGTTGGTGTAAAAGAAGGCAAATTTTATTATCCAAACACGGTGTAAAAGTCGGTGTTCTTGGATTAACAGCTCCCTTTAATGATTATTATGAGTTATTAGGTTGGCACATATCACCTCCGTTAGAAGAACTTGCTAATATTATAAAAGAGTTACAAGAGCAAGTAGATGTGATTGTTTTACTATCTCACCTTGGATTAAGTGTGGATCAACTTATTGCTAGGGAATTCCCCGAAGTAGATGTAATTATTGGTGGTCATACACACCATCTGTTGCGACAAGGGGAATACATCGGAAACACATTATTGACAGCAGCTGGCAAGCTCTGTGAATTTGTTGGCGAAGTTCATTTAGAATGGGATCATGAACAACAGAAACTGATGAAAAAAGAAGCATTTACGACAAATATAACCCATTTAGAACATGATGCTGGTACGGAACAGACTTTAAATCAATTATATATAGAAGCTGAAAAAAGATTAGGTAAGGTCATTACTCATATAGAAAGACCATTAAGTGTAAATTGGTTTGAAAATACCTTTATTATACAAGAATTAACAAATACATTAATAACTTGGACAAAAGCCGATTGTGCCATGCTTAATGCAGGTTTATTATTAGATTCGTTGCCAAAGGGTGCGATTACATACGGTGATATTCACCGCATATGTCCCCATCCGATTAACCCGTGCGTCGTTTCACTTACGGGGCGTGAACTTATGGAGGTTATTCGTGTATCATTAACGCAATCGTTTATGGAAATAAGGTTAAAAGGATTTGGATTTCGAGGTGAAGTGATTGGTAAAATGGTTTTTGCTGGAATGGAAATAATATTAGGCACACACGAAGCAGATGAGGTACACATAAAGGCTGTAAACATTCAAGGTGTACCTCTCAGACATAATAGAAATTATACCGTTGCAACAGCAGATATGTTTACCTTTGGTCGTTTATTACCTGACATTGTTAAAGCTAAAGACAAGAAGTATTTTGTACCTGAATTTTTACGAGACTTACTTGTAACAACGGTAATCTCACTACAAAAAGATTAAAAACCTCGGACTCTCCTTATTGCGATGAACACAAAAAGCTTTTTTGCATACTGTGTAAGGAGAAAGGGAGGTATGTATTATGATTACTGTCAATCCTTTAGAAGTAGAGGGGTTAATGTTTACGGCTATACGAGTGGAACTTCCGAAAACAAATTTATTAATCATTTCTAATGAAGTTGGCTATATTATGTGTGCAGCATTAGATGTTGATGTACTTAATGAAAAATTAGCAGATCGAAATGTGATTGCAGGTAGAGCAAGTGGTGTAAGGACGATTGATCAGCTCTTACATGCACCATTAGAAAAAATAACAAATGCTTCTAAAGAGAAGTACGGTTGGGAAGTAGGGATGTCTGGGAAGGAAGCATTATTAAAGATTTCATGATAAAAGGGTCTGACGATTGGGGGTCAGACCCTTTTACTTTTAGAATAAGCAAAAAAAGTCGTCATTTACTTTATTTTCATGTTGATTTTTATAGTAAGTTATATAAAAGTTTGGTATATTTTAAGAAGCATACGCAAAAGATGTCGAATTTTGGAGAGAGAAAAATGAAGTTAGTGAGTACGAATTCTATTGAACCAGGGGCTACTTTAGGACAATCACTATATAATGACAATGGGTTAATATTAATCCATCGCGGTACAAAATTGACACAAAATATGTTAAATCGATTATTGCATATTGGTATAACGTATATTTACATAGAAGATGAATTTACAAAGGATATAGAGACAGAATCTGTTATTTCGGATGAAGTAAGGCAGAAAGCTCTGCAGACAATTGAAAATACATTTACTTCGATTAAAAAAAGTAATGTTTTAAAACAAACTTATATTTCTCAAGAAGAGGAACAGGCCTTAATGGGAGTCATTCAAGATGTGACCGGAGAAATGCGTAAAAATAAACAGTCAATCTCATTATTAACAGATATTCTTATGACAGATGATTATACGTATCAACATTCATTAAATGTAGCTTTTTATGCTTTGGCGATTGGGATGGAAATGAAATTATCCTCACAGGAGTTAATGGATTTGGGAGTAGGTGCTTTGTTACACGATATCGGTAAAGTTTTAATTGACCAACAAGTACTACAAAAGCCAGGCAAATTAACGGATGCTGAATATGAAATGGTTAAGAAGCATACGACATATGGGTATGAATTCATTCGAGATAAATCAAATTTATCATCAGTTATCGCGGAATGTGCACATCAACATCATGAACGATTGGATGGTTCTGGTTACCCACGTGGTTTAAAGGAAGATGAGATTATCAAACATGCAAAGATTATCGCGGTTGCTGATGTATTTGATGCGGTAACAAGTCAACGAACTTATCGAAAGCCCATGCTTCCACATGAAGGCCTAGAATTATTGTACGCGGGCAGTGGAAAGCATTTTGAGATGGAAATGGTATTGGCATTTAAAAATAGTATTTCAGTTTATCCGAATGGAATTACAGTTGAGTTAAGCAATGGATTAAAAGGGATTGTTATCGGACAAAATAAGTCTTTATGTGATCGCCCTGTCGTAAGAATTGAAAGTCATGACAGTTCCCCTTTTGAAATAGATTTGGCAAGTGAATTAAACATTACGGTAATAAACTGTTATTTGGCTGATGTTTAACTTCTAACCCCCATAAAACAAGCATAAACTTTGTTTGAGGGGGTTTTTTTAATGCGGTTATTTTTAATCAAGAGAAGTCGAACACCACCACCTATCCGTACTATTTTGGGAGTGTCCTTTTTTCTCGTTTTAATGATAACGGCTTTTAGTATTTGGTTTATAGATCAAAAGATAAAACCTGTACTGATAGATATAGCTGAGCGAAAAATAGATGAGTTTGCGACAAGGGCGATAAATGCTGCAGTTAAATTTGCAGAAGAATATACTTTCGAAGATATTACAGAAACACAAGTGGATAACAATGGAAATGTAACGGTAGTAGGTTGGAATTCCTCATTGGTAAATAAAATAAATCGTGCTGCTACAGATCGTGTTGAAGAGTTCTTCCATAGTATGAATAGAGGTGAGCCACCGCATTATGAAGATCCTTTAGGTGAACCTTCTGTGTATGGGGATACCGTTGATGAATTAGTAGAAAGAGATCCGACTGTTGTGGAAATACCATTAGGTCAAATTACGGGAAATACAATTTTAGCGAATTTAGGACCGAAAGTACCTGTTAATTTAGAACTAGTTGGTAGTGTAACAACTGATATCATAGACGAACGCGAGGAATTTGGAATTAATAGTGTGTTTATGACCCTGTATGTATTAGTGGAAGCAGATGTACAAATTGTCATACCTTTTTCAACGAAAGTAACGACTGTTTCTACAAAAATATTGATTGATAAACATTTGGTAATGGGGCAAGTACCAGACTTTTATGGTGGTGGCAGTGGTGGACCTAATATCTCTGTCCCTAAAAAGGACTTGCAAAAAGATGAATGATAGTATATTATAATAAATAGTTTAAATATCTAGTAAAACTTAATAAAACCTTATCAGATCGGTGAGGTAGAGGTGCAAGTAATATGAGTCGTTAATTCGAGGGTGACGCTGTTGACAATTAACAAAAGGATTGCTTGCCGAAGCAGAATAAGGGTCATACTTATTCTTGCTGGGATGTCTTTGAATAAGAGGCATACTGTCATACAATGCGTTTTGTTGTATGGAGGACTACAGATCGAAATGGAGGATAACGTATATTTGCGGGGCAATGATAAGTTATTTTCTATCATTGCTTTTTTGTTTGAGTAAATATTCACTCCACCTGTAGCCCAACAAAATTCGAATAAAATATTTGGAGGGAAAGATTTTGGAAGGGACTATTTATTCAATTATACCAGCACTTATTACATTATTACTTGTATTATTAACTAGGAAAGTTCTTTTATCGTTAGGAACAGGGATTGTCATAGGTGCACTATTTGTTAATGATTTTCAAGTTGGGGCTTCAATAAAAGAAATCTGGACTGTATTTTATACTATCTTTTATGAAGATGGAACTGTAAATATTGATAATTTTTATTTATTAACATTTCTAATATTATTAGGTATTATGTCAGCATTTTTACAGGCAATAGGAGGAAGTCGTGCATTTGGAGAATGGATGATAAAACGTGTAAAAACACGTGTTGGAGCACAAGTCATGACGGCTTTTATAGGGGTAGTTATTTTTATAGATGATTATTTTAATAGTTTAGCTGTTGGTCAAATTGCTCGTCCATTAACAGACCGACAAAAAATATCTCGGGCTAAACTAGCCTATTATATTGACTCAACATCAGCGCCGGTTACAGTATTATCACCTATTTCGAGTTGGGGTGCGTATATTATCGGTATATTAGGTAGTCTATTTGCGACGTATCAAATTACAGATATGAAACCAATTGAAGCATTTTTAAAGATTATACCTTATAATTTTTATGCAATACTTGCTTTATTACTCGTCTTTATCGTTGCTATTTTTAAATTTGATATTGGCCCAATGCGTAAACATGAAGATTTAGCCGTCAAAACTGGTAATCTATTGGGCGGAAGTAATAAGAAGGTAACAGGTGATTTAACGAATTCATTGGATGCCCATCCAAATGGCAAAATTTCGTTTTTATTTATTCCAATAATCGTGTTAATCGTAGTGACGATTTCAATGATGTTGTTTACAGGTGCAAAAAATGCCCAATCCGAAGGTATAAGCGGCATATTCAATACAATTGCTAATATGGATGTAAATATATCTCTGTTCGTAGGAGGTATATTAGCAGTATTATCTGTAATTTTCTATTATATTCGTTTAAATAAACCAAAAGAAAGTTTTGCTCATATTGTAATTGAAGGAACAAAAACGATGTTACCAGCTATCTACATCTTAATTTTGGCATGGATGATTGGTTCAATTATTGGAACATTAAAGACAGGAGAGTATCTAGCACATCTTGTTACGGAATGGAATGTCGAATATGCGTTTATTCCATTTATCCTATTTATCATTTGCGGTGTGATGTCCTTGGCAACAGGCACTTCCTGGGGGACGTTTGGTATTATGCTACCGATTGCAATTGAAATAGCATTAGTAACAGACTATAGCTTGCTCATTCCATCATTAGCTGCGGTTTTATCTGGTTCGGTTTTTGGGGATCATTGTACGCCAATATCAGATACTACAATCCTCTCTTCAACAGGAGCAGGAGCGAACCATATTGATCATGTGATGACACAGCTACCGTACGCATTCTTGGCAGCAATTGCTTCTGGAATAGGTTTTCTAATTGTTGGATTCACACATCAATTGTTATTAGGTCTTTTTATATCGATTGCGATTCTTGCTGTCGTGCCATTCATTTATTCGCTGCTACAAAAAAAGAAACTTGCATAATTATACTAGAAACGGGCTCATCTAAAATGGATGGGCTCGTTTTTCTTTTTAAATAGATGATATAATAAAAATCTTTTGACATAGTCTTTAAGTAGCGGTATAATACATGCTAATATATCTGAAAAAAAGGAACATTAACAACATTATGTTCTAAATTACAAAGGAGGAATAAAATGGAAACACGCTCACAATGGGGTACAAGAGCAGGATTTGTTCTAGCAGCAATTGGTTCTGCTGTAGGTTTAGGTAATATTTGGCGGTTCCCTGCGGAGGCATATCAAAATGGAGGTGGAGCATTTTTTATACCGTATTTATTTGCCTTGTTAACTGCAGGAATACCGATACTTATATTGGAATTTACAATGGGTCATAAGTATCGCGGATCAGCACCATTAACTTATAAACGAATTAATCCTAAGTCAGAGTTTATTGGTTGGTGGGCAGTATTTGTAGCATTTGTTATTTCGACATATTATTCAGTTATTATTGCCTGGGCAATATCATATGCAGTATTTTCTTTCAACTTAAGTTGGGGATCGGAAACAGATGCATTTTTAATCGGCGATTATTTAAAACGAACAGTTAATCCGGGTGAGTTCGGAAGTTTAGTGCCGGGTGTACTTATACCTTTAATTATTGTATGGGTCGTAGTTTTGGGGATATTATTTAAAGGAGTGAAGAGGGGGATTGAAATTGCGAATAGAATTATGATTCCAACTTTACTCGTTATGTTTCTCATCATTGTGGTACGAGCTGTTACATTACCTGGAGCCTTAGACGGTCTGGAAGCTTTTTTTAAACCCGATTTCAGTCAAATTTTTAGTGGTCAAGTATGGGTTGCAGCTTATGGGCAAATCTTTTTCAGTTTATCTATTGCATTTGCAATTATGATTACTTATTCGAGTTATTTACCAAAAAAGTCTGATATTACAAACAACGCCTTTATTACAGGGTTTGCAAATTCAAGTTTTGAATTATTAGCGGGTATTGGTGTGTTTGCAATATTAGGATTTATGGCCTTACAGCAAGGGGTGGGCGTAGATGAAGTTGTGGAAGGTGGAGTTGGTTTAGCATTTATTGTTTTTCCAGCTATCATTAACGAGTTCCCGGCTTTTAATGAGTTATTTGGTTTTCTCTTCTTTGCCTCTTTAGTATTAGCAGGATTGACATCGTTAATGTCTATTAGTGAAACTTATATTGCAGGTTTGGTTGATAAATTTAATATTTCTAGAACAAAAGCAGTTTTATTTGGGGGAGGCTTAGCTGCACTTATTTCTTTAGTTTATGCAACAAAAGGTGGCTTGTTCTTCTTAGATAACGTCGATTACTTTATTAACCAATTTGGTGTTGCAGTTCTTGGTTTAGTTGAGGTCATCCTCATTGTATGGATATTTAGAAAGGCTAAAGAGCTTCGTACGCATGCAAATGCGGTTTCTGATATTAAGCTAGGATCTTGGTGGACAGTATGTCTCGGTATCATTACACCTATTGTTTTAGGATATATGATGTATGATTCACTGAAAACAAACATATTAAGACTACATGACACAGATACAGGAAACTATGAAGGATTACCAGACATGTTCGTATTATATGCCGGTTGGTTTGTTGCAATTGGCGTTGTTGTATTAGGTATTTTGCTTGCTTTAATAAAATGGAAAAAGGATCCTTTAAGTGAAAGTCAAGAAACCAACATGAAGGAGGCAAAATAAATGAGTGCAAGTGCGATAGTAGTTATGATAATCGGAATGGTCGTCATTTGGGGTGGCTTAGCTGCAAGTATTTTATATGCAGTAAAAAAGGCAAAGGAAAAAGCAAAGGCGCATTAAAAATTTACTTAAAAATAGGGTACTTCAACTGTGAAGTACCCTATTATATGATGATTAGCGTTTATCTTTTGCCATACGCTCCCATTTCCTTAAAAAAGGATAGGGATCAAAAGACCATTCGCTATGCCCGTTGTCTTTATACATACCATAATGAAGATGCGGTGGGAACTTACCTGCTGTTCCAGGAGGGCCATATCCCGTTGATCCAACACTACCTATTACATCACCTGGTTTGACAACTTGACCTACTTTTATGCCATCTGCGTAACCATTTAAATGAGCATAATAGTGATAGATGTTATAAATATCCCGAATACCAATTCTCCAACCGCCATATAAATTCCAGCCTTTTAGTTCTACTACACCGTATGTTGTTGATTTAACAGGCGTACCGTAACTTGCAAAAATATCTGTACCTTCATGGATTCTTGCTCCACCAAAACCTCTGCCAGCACCCCATGTACTGCGATACGTATAGTTATGCTGGATCGATACTGGAAAATCCCGGTCTGTTAGGTTAATATCATCAAATGTTTTAAATACTTTAGCGGTGTTTTTAATGGTTTGTACGGTTAAATCTCTTTGATAATAATCCCATAATGCGATTAAAATATCCTCTTCAGTCGGTCCGTACTGTAATAAATATGTTGCCAAAGTATAGAGAACATCTTCTGGATGTGTGGCGTCTGCCTTGTTGTTACCATTTCCATCCTTTCCAAGTCCATTGAAAAGATTAATGATGTTTACGTCTTGTATGTGATTAATATTTCCAATCCCATACCACTTTTCAGCCGGTATTTTAATTGATACTAATGGGTCTTCACTATCTTTATAGTGAATTTGACGTTCATATTGATCAATTGCAGCAATGTAATACCATGGGATTTGTGTTATAGCTTCTGTCTTTTTATAAAGAGCGATTCGTTCTTCATAAATAGATTCGTTTTTATCACTAGCTAATGCCGTGTGAGAAACAATACCAACTAAAAATAGTGAGAAAACAATTGTAAATAATCGTAGTTGTCCAGTCACGTGAATCAGGTAACCCCCTTTCCCGATGCAAAAATTTCCTAGTAAAGAAAAGCTCTATCGCATTGTTGCTATTCAAATTGCATAATTAATGCAAACTCTTCATTAATTAAATTACCTTCTAATAATCCTCATGGATAGGCTGTTAAAAACATTATGTTTTCTGCGCACTACTGATGCGTCCGAATTACAAGGCATGCAAGTATTGATGAAGTAACAGGATATCGCGTTCCACCTATTTATCATGGCCTTGTGGAGATTTCCTCATCTCACTTATCAATCGATCTATTGTTGGTTGATAATCTTGATCTGATGTCGTTGCGTTGTGTAAACTATGCAGGTCCGCGATTAGCGAACTATTGTCTGAAACATAAATTTTAAAATAACCTGGTAGATAGGATGTTGCTGTCTTTTTTGCGATGGAGGCAGCTCTTGTTCTATCCACATCTTCGTTTATTTCATATGCGATTAGAGCGTGCTGCCCAGTTACTAAAGTTGCTACTTCATTATATATATCATTGCGAAGCAGTAATCTCGTTAAATCGTCCGCCACTTGGTCGCGATCAATCGTGATAATATGATCCTCTTCACTTTGTTGTTTTACCTGTTCCCGTTTATAATTTACGTATCCTAATCGTTTGTCGAAATTTTGATCTGTACCCGATTGAGGATTTGTTGATTGTGGATTCAATTCGTTCTCAACATGTTCCCGCTCATTTAACGATTGATTAGTGTTACATCCGACTAAAATTGTGCAAATTGTGATGAGACTAACCATAATTACTCTCACATCCATCTTCCTCCTTATAAAAAGTGTTGTATGTTTAGTTTGTTATAAATTGCAAAATTCATACTGAAAATATATTTGTATTCTTTCTTGTTTATCGCAGGCTAACTGACTATAGGCCTCATCTTAAGAAGGTTATGTTTAATTTCTCGTTGAATTGATTCGGAATTTCATCATGTCCACGGAAACACCAATCATTTAGAAAATAGTTTAAATATAATACTTACTAGTAGACAAACATATAAATATGGTAAACTAAAGACAGTTAAGGTGTGTAAGGTGGGGTGAACGATGATTGAATTGTTTGGGCATCAATATGAAGTGATGGAGAATATAAAAGATGGCTTTCATAAAGAGGCAGTACAAGAGAGATTTGCTGAAATATTAAAGAAATATGATTATGTCGTTGGGGACTGGGGATATGAGCAATTACGCTTAAAAGGGTTTTATAACGATGAGCATCCAAAAGCTACATACGATACGAAATTTAGCGCATTAGATGATTATTTATATGAATACTGCAATTTTGGTTGCGCATATTTTATTTTGAAAAAAGTCGTCCGTAAGAAATGAAAGATGTTTTCATCAATCAAGAGGCTGGGACACCAAGGGCAAATTCCCTCGTTAAACATACTAAATGTAGTAGTTGGGGGGGCTAATACTTTGGATGATCCCAGCCTTTTTTATGAGAATTAGATGACTTCATACTCCTTAACATAAGCTATATTTGTGCTATTCTTCTTGTGGGTGCACGTCGCCTGGCTCATCATGGATTGGATGGGATCCGGGAGCCTGACGTGGTAAATCTTCATGTAACTCTCGATAGGCATACGTGAAGGCACTTGTTCTACGTTGTCCTTCTTTCCAAGGAGTAGATTTACTACTTGTAATTGGCTTCTCATGATTAATTGCCTGACCAAAGGAACCTTCAGGAAATTCTTCAGGAATTAAATTCTGCCGCATATGATGCACATTTGAAAAGTCGGAGTATTTTTCTTTATCCTTTTTACCCATGCGTTGATCACATCCTTTAAATTATAGCGTGTTCAACACGTAGTGGATGTATGATAGCAAATTTTGCTAATGTGAAACCGTACATATTTGATAACGATATAATGATTTTTCAATTTTCTTTCCAATATCAAATAGTGCTTGTTCATTGCCAACTCTACTCATTAGTTGAATACCAATAGGCATGCCATTCTCATCTGAACCAACAGGAAGTGTTAAGGATGGAAGTCCCCAAACATTTGCATATGCAACAAAAGGCATATATTGTTTAAATGTTTTCTTTATGGAAAAAATCTCTTCATACACCTTACCGTGTAAGGGAGCACTTGAATGGTATACGGGAAAGACAAGTATGCGCCTTGCTAAATATGCATCTATGTATTCATCCCCATTTTTTAAATACGCGGTGATGTCATGTATGCGTTTTGAACTAGGAGAAAAAAGTTTCGCTCCGATTAATGCCCATAACAAGTAAGCGTGTGTTTGTGAATTTTGGTACAGTTTTTCCTTTGTAAATTCTTTTAATAACGTTGTAGTTTTATCATGAGACAACGCCATTCTTTGAATAGTATTTACATCAATGGACATTATTTCCTGCCAAATTTCTGCTGTTTCATCCATAAACGGTGGTATATTATCTTTTACTGTAAAAGATGTTGCTAGCATATTTTTAACTTGGTAAAGCATCTTTTTTGTTACGTTATGAAGTGGTAATGGGATATCGTTAGGTAAAAATTCAAACGTATAGGAAGTTAATGATTGTTGCTTCGGTACTTTTTGCGCAATTAGCTTGTAGATAAGTTCTATATCACGTACAGATTTACCAATTGGTCCAATGCCTAGCATCCGCTCTTGTAAAGGAACGGTTGTTGGTGGAAAGTGCCCCTGATGAGAGACTTGAAATTTCCCCGGTTTAAACCCAACTACACCATTAAAATGAGAGGGGAAGCGGATGGAACCACCGATATCTGATCCAAGTCCAACTGCGGCCCCACCAACACTGAGTAATGCCCCTTCTCCGCCACTTGATCCACCCGCTGTTCGATTCACGTCATATGGATTGTTTGTCCGTCCATATAGTTTATTATTTGTTTCTTGGCAAAAGCATAAAGCGGGTGTATTTGTTTTGCCAAGAATGATGGCACCAGCTTTTTTTAACAACTTGACGACATCTGCATCTGTGTTTTGAATTAAATCTTTACGGTTTACAAGACCACCGGTTGTTTTCATGCCTTTTACATGAAAGGATTCTTTTATACTAATTGGCACGCCATATAATGGAGTATCTTCGGTTATAGCACGTTCTTCATCTTTATCTTTCGCCTCTTGTAAAGCAAGTTCAAAGCGCTCCTCTACCAAAGCGTGGATGTGTGGATTAACTTTTTGAATATGCTCGATATATGCTGTAGTTGCAGCGACACTTGTAAGGTTGTTTGCACGAATTTCTTTTGCAATCCTTGTTGCGTCCATTTCAATGATATCATTTATTTGAAAAGGAAGATTTGCAACTTTCATTCTCATACCTCCGTCTTATAATTCTGAAATTAGATACATTAAGCATAGCATGAAAATTTGGTTCATACTATTGTAAACTTAATTATCTAGGACTGGTTCAATCATTTTGTAGATTGTGGTATCATAAATAATAGTAATACAATGTGGGGGTACATAAAATGTATTTTGTAGATCAAGAAAAAATTCAAGAAAAACTAGCATATATAAATTGGTTATTAGAACAACTTGAAAAATGCCATGCAGGCTCCTCAATTGAGAATTTAGCATTGGAACGTATCATACACTTGCTTATTGAAGCAATTCTGGATACAGGGAATATGATGATTGATGGCTTTATTATGCGTGACCCGGGTAGTTATGAGGATATTATTGAAATTTTAGTAGATGAACGTGTTTTAAAAGAAGATGAAAAAGAAGCATATCAAGCAATCATTCGATTAAGGAAAACAGTTGTAACAGATTATTTGAATATCGATCATATCGCTCTAAAGCAAACCGTTGATCATCATATCGCGACATTAAAACAGTTTGCTAGTCGAATACGTGCATACTTAGAAAATGAATTAAAAGTTGCACATGCATTTTCAAAAATATTGAAGGATGATGTCATGTGAAAAAGCTAACATCAACGAAGGAAAAGTTGTTAGTCATTTTAAAAAAGGGCAATAAAATGACGATAGAAGATATCATGATTCATTTTTCTGTTTCTGAGATTGCAGTGCGAAAACATTTAAACGAATTAGTTCGCGAGGGATTTATAAAAAAGCGTACGGTAAAGCAAAAAATAGGTCGCCCTTTTTATGAATATGAACTAACGAAAAAGGCTCATCAAACTTTTCCCAATCAATATGAACAATTACCGGTAGAGTTATTGGAAGATCTTGAGCAATTGAAAGGACGGCAACTCGTGCTTGATTTACTAGAAAAAAGAATGGAAAGAGAAAAAGAACAAGTTTTTTCTAGTGTAAAAGAAGCCGATTTTGTGGAACAGATAGAACGTTTAGTAGAAGTTCAAGGTGAACGTGGTTACATGATGGAAGTGGAAGAGACGGAAACGGGTGATTTTATCATGAGAAATTACCACTGTCCGATTGCAAATATCTCCAGTAATTATTCACAAGTGTGTCATCATGAAATGAATATTTATAAAGGATTATTTCCCAAAAGCAAGGTGATGATCCACGAATGTATGTCAAAAGGTCACTTTTGTTGTGAATGGATGATAGAAAAACCTGAAAAAGGATGAGATATTCATCCTTTTTTCTATATATGAGGTGAAACAAGTGAAAAAGTATGGTGGGTATTTAATTGATTTAGATGGTACAATGTATCGGGGAAATAAAGTGATAGAAGCGGCACCATTGTTTATAAATGAGTTAGTAAAAAAGGACATTCCATATTTGTTCCTAACAAATAATTCTTCGCGTACTCCAGAGCAAATTGCTACTAGATTAAATGATATGGGGATTCAAACTGAGAGTGGTCATGTGTTTACAACGAGTATGGCTACTGCCTCATATATCAAGCAACAATCGCCAAATGCTACATGTTATGTAATAGGTGAAGAAGGGTTATTTCGTGCACTTCAACAGGAAGAAATCGAAATTGTTCATGACGAACATTGTGATTATGTTGTCATTGGTATTGATCGGGAGATAACATATGAAAAACTAGCAATCGCTTGTTTGGCAGTTCGTAACGGTGCAACACTTATTTCAACCAATAGTGATGCAGCGATTCCAACAGAAAGAGGGCTATTACCTGGTAATGGATCTATGACAGCGGTTATCTCAGTTAGTACTGGAAAAGAACCGATATATATCGGTAAACCTGAAAGTATTATCGTGCAAGAAGCTTTGTCTCGATTAGGCACTTCAGCAGAGGAAACGCTAATAGTTGGAGACAATTATGAAACAGATATAATGGCTGGTATTTACTCTAACGTAGATACATTAATGGTATTTACGGGATTTACTCCATTTCAAGCGTATAAGCATTTACCAATAAAACCGACATATTATGTGCAACAATTAACAGAATGGATACCATATATCAAAGAGTAAATATACTTCGAAATAAAAATAGCGGGTCACCATGAAGAAGGTGTTCCCGCTATTTTATTGCTAATGGAATGATTGGAAAGTACGAATGCATTAGTCATCTAATAAATTTTCAGAACCTGCAGAATGTGCCAAGCGACTTGATGCTGCAGCAGCGATTGCGCCAACAATATCATCTAAAAATGTATGACATTCACCAGTGGATTTATCATTTAATTTTGCTAAAATACCGGGCTTTTGTTTATCGATATAACCATAGTTTGTAAACCCAATAGACCCATATACATTCACAATAGAAAAGGCAATAATCTCATCAACACCATATAGCCCTTCATCTGTCTCAATCGTTTTTTGTAAAGGCTCTTCTAATGCTTTTTGTTCTGCTAACTTATCTAATTGGATACCTGTTAAAATGGCATTTTGCACTTCTCGTTTTGATAATACTTTGTCCACGTTATAGAGGCATAAATCTAAAGTTAGACTTTCGTGGTAGCTCGATTGTAAATAATAAACAAGCTCTGCGATATCATTTAAAGTTACTCCACGCTCTTTGAGTAATTGCCTGGCCTTTGTTTCTACTTCACTTTTTTGTTTGTTTGACATAATATCACCTTTTTTCATGTATTTTCTCCTTGATTTGGAGCAAGAACTGTAGACCGCTCTCATAGATTATAAAGAGGAGGAGATCGTATGAGGCAATTTCTAAAAGATTTTTACCATATAGATATTCAAAATGAAGTGACAGTCTATGGAAGGAATGGATTTATGGATCAACAATATCTTTATTTTACCATTCCCACCAATGACAGGGAAGTAATTCATATGGAGCAAGCTGCTTTAGCTTATTACCTCTATGAAAATGGATATGAAAATATTGGAATTCCGATACAAAATCGGTTTAATGAATGGTTCTCACAATTTGAAGGGAAGCAATATCTCGTGATAAAAGGAAAGCCGTTAAAAAATCGGACAGTTCCTTCACATGGACAACAACTTGCACAATTTCATGAAATAGCTTCTTCTTTTCAATATGAGCCACAGGAAATATCGAGTTACGGCCAATGGAAAACGTTATGGACTGATAAATTAACTGCAATTGAATATCGATTACAAGAAAAAGCGAAGCAACAACATAATCACTACTATCAATATTTAATGGATATCTTACCATATGTCATTGGTGTAAGTGAAAATGCTATTCAATATATGCAAGAAAGTGAATCTGAGTTCCGATTTAATAAAAATGATCAAGGTGTCATTAGTTTTAGAAGATACGAGAACCAATTAACTGATGCATTTATGCTGTCTGCTGACTTCGTTTATGATCATGCTGTTCGTGATCTTGCAGAATATATCCGTATGAATTATTTGCTTGAAGAAGCAGATAACTTTCCAATCATTCAAACCTTTTTGAGAGAATATGAACAAGTAAGGCCACTTTCAATATTTAGCTGGCGATTATTATATGCACGATTAGTTTTTCCTATCCATTTTATTGATAGTTTTGAAGCTGGTTTTTATACTGAAGATTATGATAAACTATATCATAGGCTTACAGCAATTTGCAAAGCACAGTCCATTTATGAGCAGCGTTTGGGAACCTTTTTTCATGATATGCATATTGACTTTGAGAAAATGGGTATTCCGCAAATAGACTGGTTAAATAGCACAGTATAAAATGGGGGGATGATACATATGAAGAAGCCAACGATTTATATAACACGGAAACTACCTGAGCATTTATTACAACCTTATACGGATCGGTTCGACTTTCAAATGTGGGAAAAGGAAGAAACGCCTGTGCCAAGAGATGTGTTACTAGCCGAGGCAAAAAAGGCGCAAGGATTAGTTTGTATGTTGTCAGATAAAATAGATCAAGAATTTCTAGCACAAAATCCTCAATTGAAAGTTATTTCTAATCTTGCAGTTGGTTTTGATAATATCGATATTAAAGTGGCACATGAGAAAGGTATTGTCGTGACAAATACTCCTGATGTGTTATCTGAAACTACAGCAGATTTAACATTTGCTTTATTAATGGCGACGGCTAGAAGATTAGTGGAAGCAAATGAAGAAATAAAAGCAAATCGTTGGGGAGATTGGTCACCATATTATATGGCTGGAACTGATATTCATCATAAAAAAATTGGCATCGTTGGTATGGGAAGAATTGGAGAAGCTGTCGCAAGAAGAGCAAAGGGATTTAATATGTCCATCCTTTACCATAATCGCCGACGTAAAGAGCGGGCAGAACAGGAACTAGGTGCGCGATATGCTGATTTTGAAACGCTTATAACTGAAGCAGACTTTATTGTTTCTCTCGTTCCATTATCTGAGGAAACGAAAGCATTATTTGATAAAAATGCATTTGGAAAGATGAAAAAAAGTGCAATCTTCATTAATGCATCTCGTGGTGCGGTTGTAGATGAAGCAGCATTGTATGAAGCATTAAAAGAAGGAGAAATTGAAGCTGCTGGATTAGATGTCTTTCTCCACGAACCAATTGATTCAGCTCATCCATTATCAACCTTAAAAAATGTCGTTTGTTTGCCACACATCGGGTCAGCTAGTAGAGAGACTAGAACAACGATGATCCAACTTTGTTTGGATAATATAGATGGCGTATTTTACGGTGATGGTCCTAAAACAGCTGTAAAATAAATATAAAAAGCAGGCACAAAGAAAGTGTGTCTGCTTTATTCGTATATATGTCGCTTCAATAATAAGTCTAATTTTATGTTGACTAGTTAAAAACAATATATTGTAAATGAACTAGTTGTACGACTTCCACTAATCGAAGTATCAATTTATAAAAACAGTGTCCGTTATATGATGGTTAGGCCATGTGCAGGCATGACGATACAAGGAAGGCTTTAACAATAAAAGCTTCCTTTATAGAAAATTACCTTTCTTTTCGAATCGTCGATTTAGTTACCTATAAGGGCGTTTTTATTTTTTTGTTTTTAGAATACTTGTTCGATTTCCGTTACACCAGGAACCTCTGCCATAAGTGCTCGTTCAATACCCGCTTTTAATGTAATGGTTGAGCTAGGACAGTTACCACACGCTCCCATGAGACGAAGAAGTACAATGCCGTTTTCATCCACATCAACGAGTTCAACATCGCCACCATCTCGGAGTAAAAATGGGCGTAGTTTATTTAATACTTCTTGAACTTGTTCTTGCATATTCGATCTTCTCCTTTCTTCCTTATTCCTTATTATAAATCGAATGTATGAAAAAATCTATATAAAGCGTTTTCCAGAATGGTAAACTTGTTTATCAGTCACTTTTATTTTATCTTTCATCGAACATTTTGTAAAATAGAATATAAGAAACGTATAAAAAATGCGGTGAGGTGGGGAAAAATGAAAAATAATCACGTGTTGATTACGATTTATGGGGCGGAACAAATTTGTGCAAGTTGTGTAGGTGCACCTGGTTCAAAAGATACGTATGAATGGTTACAGGCTGCAATTGGCCGTAAATATGATACAAATCATATTTCCTATCAATATATAGATATAGATAAACCAATGCAAGAGGAAAAGCATATTGAAATCGTTGAGAAGATTCTACAAGATGAGTATTTCTATCCACTTGTTACAGTGAATGGCGAAATTGTTGCAGAAGGAATACCTAAATTGAAAACGGTCTATGAAGCCTTAAATAAACATCATATTGCACCATTATAAGATATATTATCATATTTGAACAACGTAGAATAGAGGATATAAAATGGAAATTCCGTTTACAAAAATGCATGGGCTTGGAAATAATTATATTTATATAGATTTATTTTCTATACAACTTCACGAATCATGGTTTTCACCGATCGCAAAAGCGGTAGCAAATGTGAACACCGGTATTGGGTCAGATGGATTGATTATCATCCACCCTAGTAAAAATGCAAACTTAGGAATGAGAATCTTTAATCGAGATGGCTCAGAGGGACAAAGTTGTGGCAATGGACTTCGTTGTACGGCGAGATATGCTTATGACCATTTCATTGTAGATGATGCAAATTTTACAATTGAAACGAGGGCTGGAATTGTTCAGGCACATATTAAGGAGAATGTAAATGGCATAGGAGATATTACGATTAATATGGGGAAGCCACTTTTGTTACGTAAAGATATACCGATGATAGGTAAAGGTGATGATGTCGTAATTGGTGAAGATTTCACATTGGATGAGGAAAAAGTGAAAATTACAGCCTTGTTTATGGGAAATCCAAATGCCGTTATATTTGTTGACGACTTACAAAATGTACCACTGGCAAAATGGGGGCCACTAATTGAAGGGGATCCTCGTTTTCCAAATCGTGTCAATGTAGAATTTGTCGAAATTGTAAATGAAAGAGAAATAAAAGTTGCTGTATGGGAAAGAGGTTCGGGAGCAACACAAGCTTGTGGAACAGGTGCATGTGCTGCTGTTGTAGCAAGCGTTATGAATGGACATATTGGCAGAAATCAACAAATCGATGTTCATTTACCAGGTGGTAAACTACAAATCTCATGGTCTGGATCAAATGACGTATGGATGACGGGGCCTGCTACGTATATTGCAAAAGGGACTTTTACATTTGATATGTAGTTGTGCAGATAGGTTGAATCAAGTATGTATTTTTCTGTATACTACTCATATCCATTCTTTATAATTACAAAGGAGGACTTGAAATGATATTGACAATTACAGATAATGCGAGCCAACAAATTAAAGAAATGATGGAAGAAGAGCAAAGTAATGTTCGTTTGCGTTTTGGAGTTAAAGGTGGCGGCTGTAGTGGACTATCATATTCATTAGGGTTTGATGACGAATGCAATGAAGAGTTGGACATTGTAGAGGAGATAAACAATATTCCTGTCGTTATTTTTAAGCAGGATATTCCCATCATAGAAGGTACAAAAATAGACTTCAAACAAAATTTAATGGGTGGTGGATTTAGTATTGATAATCCAAACGCAATCATTTCTTGTGGATGCGGATCTTCATTTCGAGCAAAAGATAATGAAGGAACACCTGAAAAATGTTAACGTAATGCTAGAATACTTTGTGTTCTGGCATTTTTCGTATAAGAGAGGTGCTACGTAATGAGTAAATGTGTGCATCATCATGGGGAATTTAAAGAATTATGTGTTCAAAAGGTTCCTATTTTTAATCATTTAGACCGTGAAGAAATGATTCAAGTCGTGAATTTAAGTACACCTTTGCATTATAAAAAGGGAGAACTCATTTTCCAAGATGGTGAATCATTAGATTACTTATATATTATTCATGTCGGAGCGGTAAAAATTTATCGTTTATATTCAAATGGAAAAGAACAACTACTACGGGTATTGCATCCAGGAGACTTTATGGGTGATTTGGCATTATTTACGAAAAAGGAAATAGATAGTTATGCGGAGGCGTTGGAGGATACAGAAATTTGCGCAATCCATCGAAATGATATGCAACAATTAATGCTTTCAAAGCCTATCATTGCAACCAAAATTTTAGAGAAATTAAGTGTTCGTCTCGAAGAAACAGAAAAGTTGGTAGGACAATTAAGTGTCCATGATGCAGAAGCAAGGATTGCCAGTTATTTATTAGATTTAAAAAAGTCAAGTAATAGTTCGGTTGTGTCATTGCCAATGAGTAAGAAAGATCTAGCTTCCTTTTTAGGAACAACACGAGAAACGATAAGTCGCCGGTTATCCCATTTTCAAACACAAGGGTGGATTGAGCAAAAGGGTCATCGTGGAATTACGTTAAAGGATTTATCAGCTTTGCAAAAAATTGCTCAGGAAGAATAGAAAAAAGCTTGGCCATTAGCTGAATAATCATTGTTCTTCCTACACATAACGAAAAAAGCCATATGAAGTCGATTTATAAAACATCGATTTCATATGGCTTATTCATTTCTGGACAATGTCTTATTGTTCAAACATACTTGTTGAATGTCGAGGTTGGATGCGTGCTTTGGGGTCCAAATACTGCATCGCGTTATTTATTGCTGTTGGGCCTTCTCCAAATCCTGTGGCAATTAATTTCACTTTCCCGGGATATGTATTTATATCTCCAACAGCATAAATCCCTGGTAGATTTGTTTCCATCTTAGAGTTGACGACAATACTATTGCGTTCAATTGTTAATCCCCAATCCTTAATTGGTCCAAGGGATGAGATAAAGCCATAATTACAAAGCACATCGTCAACAACTAGTTCGATTGTTTTATCACCACGTACTTCTTCTAAGATTACTTTTTCTATTTGGTCGTTTGCAACAATATCTTTTGGAACAAAAGGTGTTAAAATCTCAACGGAAGATGTTTTAAGTTTCTCCACACTATGTTCGTGTGCACGGAATGCATCTCGGCGATGTACAAGTGTAACTTTTTTCGCAATTGGCTCTAGCATTAAAGCCCAGTCAACAGCTGAATCCCCACCACCAAGAAGGACTACAGATTTATCACGAAATTGTTCCATATCTTTTACGTAATAATGAAGGTTGATTTCTTCAAATTGTTCACTATTTGCTACGTTTAGTCGTCGCGGTTGAAACGCACCATTTCCCGCAGTAATGATAATGGTTCTTGTTAGATGTATATCACCATTGTTAGCTGTTAGCTGAAACGTACCATCTTCTAAACGTTCTACTTGTTCGATCGCTTGGTCAACAACAATCGTTGTATCAAATAAATTTAATTGTTCTTCTAAATTATCAACGAGTTGCTGTGCACGAATCTTTGGGAAACCAGCAACATCATATATATATTTTTCGGGATATAGGGCCGTTAATTGTCCGCCTGTATGAGGGAGACTTTCAATGATTTTTACACTAGCTTGACGCATGCCTCCATAGAAAGCGGTAAATAATCCTGCGGGCCCCGCACCTATTATTGTTATATCGTATATTTTATTGGACAAACAAATTACCCCCATTCTTCAATTGTACGCCAATTTCATAGTATCACAAACGGATTCTATCTGTATAATGATTAAGCTATCTTAACGCAGTATTTACTTGCAGGTGCATGAAAGCATGATGGGATATTGTTGATAATAGCATGGCCTCTACGCTGGAATATCTTATTCGTGTTCAAACTATGGAGGGAAACAAGAAAAAGTAGTGGAAATCAACAAATCATGTGTTTAATCAGACATACATCGATAAAACGGAAGATTTGCGCTGCTTCCCTTTGCTTTTTTTTCCTATTATTATTAAAATGAACGTGATAGATAGAAAATAGCTTATGAAGGGGATTAATTAGGTGATCCAATTAATTGTATCTATATTGTTGTATTTTGTAATGTTTTTTGGAATAGCGTTTATTCTGAATATGCTATTAAGAAAAACATGGCTTATGGCTGGGTTATATCCTTTTGTTATTATTTACATAGTAAATGATGTGAAATTCTTTGATTATTTTAAAGCACCAGGAAGTGCATTATCGCAAACAGTCGAAAAACTAAGTAGTTTAACTGTAGTAGATATAGCAATCTTAACATCGGGTTTGGTAGGTGCAATTGTTTCTGGTGTTGTCATTAAAATTTTACGCAAAAGTGGTTATCAAATGTTTTAGTCGGAAAACTGGTCAAGGAACCAGTTTTTTTCGTTGTTAAAGTTATTATATCGTAGTTGTGCCCGGGACATTACGATTTTAGCTTATGTTCACTTCAATTCAGTAGGAGGAATTTATCATTTTTTTCACTGAAAATGAATAAAAAATACAATGATGGGCAAGATGACATCCAGAAAGGGTGTTATCTTTATTATGTTCAAGATTATGAAACATGTGTGTATGTTTGTATTGTTAATAGGTGCTTTTATTACGACCCTTAGCAGTATTTCAAATGTCAGTTTCGCAGATATTCATACGATGCTATTAACAAAGAATGAAACTGTTCATGCATCTGTTGATTTTTATGCAAGTGATCATAAGCCTGTCCATAGAAACGTAGCCTTAAAGAAGAAGACATTGAAAACGCAAGCAAAAACAAAGACAAATATATCAAGTGAACAGATAGAAGGTCCAAAAACGCTAGAGGAAGCGATTAATTTTGAACAATATCCGAAAGAAAAGGTTGTAGCTACAGGCTATACTGCCGGTATTGAATCTACTGGTAAATCACCGGGACATCCACTATACGGCATTACATTTTCTGGAGTAAAAGTTAAACGGGATTTATATTCGACGATTGCTGCAGATTTAAATGTGTATCCGCTTGGAACAATCTTATATATACCAGATTACGGGTATGGCGTTGTTGCTGATAAAGGTGGCGCGATAAAGGGTAATAAAATAGATTTATACTATGAAACGGTTGACGATGTATATAAGCATTGGGGAAAGCGTGAACTCGAGGTGTATATTGTGGAAATGGGCGATGGGAAGGTCACGGAGGAACAGCTAATTGAATTAAATGAAAATGAAACCTTACAGGTGTTTCGTGAACAAATAAATGAGAGTTAAATGTTAGGAGACAACAAAAGAAGGCGAATAAAACACCTTAAAAAATGAATAAACCACATGAAATCAATTTAAAAGATATTGAGTTCATGTGGTTTATTTTTAATGTTTATCGCAAGTTAATTGACCTAAGTCTTCCATTCATTCAGCTATACAGAGGATTTTCTAAGTGAAGAAGTGACAGATTTGTTCCCTACTACTTTAGTGGTTCACATTTACTAATTAAATGTGAACTTGTGCGATTGCTAAAGAGATGATCGCAAACTCGACTGGTAAGATGATCATAACGATTTCCTTTCATCTGCCCACCTAACCCTCTTTTTACTAATAAAATTGATAAATAAGTAGTGCAGTGAAAATCCCTAATATACCACCTGTAAAAACTTCAATAGGTTGGTGACCAAGTAATTCTTTTAATTCTTCACGTCTTTTATATACTTCTTTGTTCTGCCAATCTTTTGCTCCATTAATGATAAACTGAAGGTCTTTCATCATTTGGTTTAATATAACAGCATGTTCCCCAGCATGTCGTCTTACGCCCGAAGCATCAAACATGGTAATGACACTAAAAATACAAGCAAGCGCAAATACAGATGATTGAAACCCTTCTAATATACCAATTCCTGTGGTAAGAGCTGTCACTGCTGCTGAGTGACTGCTAGGCATACCACCAGTACTAAATGCAAGTTCTGGTTTAAATTCTCGCGACATAGCATAATGAATTGGAATTTTAATTGTTTGTGCAAATACAATTGCACATAACGCTGCCCAAAGTGGAAAATTTAATAATAATTCCATCTCGAAATATTCTACTCCTTATCGTATGTATAGTTATATCGTGTACGATAAAGAATAAATTATGAAAAAATGTTAATGGCTGTTACAAATTCTGACCTACTTTATCAATTAAAGTGAAATCAGATACCAAAAGTAAAAGAAAAAGTAAAAGGTTTGCAATACAAGTCTTAGCTGGAACAGATTGAAGGGAATCCAGTTTATATCACTTTTTTCACTCTATTATAAATTCAAGTGGCATATTTTCAGTCAAATTATAGGCTAGTCCTGTAAGTTTACTAACTTGACCAGAGTCTGGAGACTGTAATTCTGGATTACTAATTAAAGCTGAGTACGCACTAAAGTCTTTTTCACTCTCCTTGAAATCAATAAAACTAATTTTTAGTTTTTCACTTTTATTGTCTAGATTCACGACAAGGATATCCTCATTTAACTCATATGTACCTTCTATATCATCATTGGTATCATGCACTATATTACCTTTTGAAAATTTTAATGTCATGATGGATGTGTATCTGCTTGGATTATCCATATCTTCCTCAAGTACTGGTTTATAGGCGATTTTAAATGTTTTTCCGGATAATTCGTCATGATCATTGTTACAAGCAGAAACAAAAACTACAGATAAAAGGACGATAAAAACAACGGACCATTTTCTCATATTTTATCCCTCCAATAATAATAATAATCTAATTATTAGTTATATTATAAATTATAGTTTTCAAAAAAACTACATATACTACCTATATTTTCAGTGTTCAGCAAAAAAGTATGAATGGAAAAAGACAAACGATAAAAGTAACATCGTTTGTCTTTAGATATTTTTAAAAGAGTGAATAAGAAATATGCAACCATTAAAGCATATTTAGTATTTTACAATATCAATAAGAATAACCTATAAATGCATGATGTGATAAAGATGAAAACACATTAGAAACGGATAAGCAGTATTATTTATATTTAAAATTGGATCATTAAAAAGTTATGAAGTGGAGACGGGACGAAACGATATCCGTTTTGCTAATTGCACAATGAATATAGCTGCTAAACAAGCGAGCGCACCGTCTTTAATGAGAAAGGGAATCATCCCAATCCATGCGAGACTATATGAAATTTGTAATTCTAACCACGTATTCATCGCGATATACATATACGTGACCCCGATTCCATAATTCATGATAAGACCAAAAAGTGCTGCTACGATATAAACTGGCAATGTTGGCTTTTTAAACATTTCAACGATCCAACCTGCAACAAAAGCAACGAAGATAAATGAAATGATAAATCCGCCAGTTTGTGAAATAATCGCCATTGGTCCCGCTGACATACCGGCAAAAATCGGTACGCCTGCCATCCCAAGTAACATATAGACTAGCATGGAAAGTGAACCTAATCTTTTTCCTAGCATAAGTCCTGCGATAGTTGCAAAAAAAGTTTGTAAAGATAACGGAACTGGAGCACCGCCAATTGTAACCGTTAACATTGGGAACCAAACTGTGATATTTGCACCAATTGCCATTAAACAAACAAAAACAGCTCCATAAGTAAGATCGATTGTACGTAGTCGTTGCATGATTATCCCCCTTTATTTCTATTCTAGTTTATTTTATATGAGTATCATATTTTCTGTCAACCAAATTATTAATAAGGGTGACATATGGGGTTAAAAAATGACCAGCATGTATGCTGATCATTTCAATGGTGCATTATTTTATTATAGCTTCTAGTGCAATTTCCATCATATCATGGAATGTTGTTTGACGTTCTTCAGACGTCGTTTCTTCCCCAGTAATAATATGATCGGAAACAGTTAACACTGATAAGGCTTGGCAATCAAACTTCGTTGCTAACGTATAGAGTGCACTTGTTTCCATTTCAATAGCAAGTACATTATATTTTGCGAGTAATGTATTTACTTCTTCGGCATTATCACGGTAGAATGTATCACTTGTAAATACATTTCCGACATGCATTGTCATGCCTTTTTCAGCCCCAACATCATATGCATTTTTCAATAAATCAAAATGAGCGATTGGGGAGTAATCGATTCCATTAAAGATAAGCTGATTTTGACGAGAATCTGTCGTTGCAGCTTGTGCTAAAATTACATCGCGTACGTGAACATCTTTTTGTAGAGCGCCACATGTACCGACACGCACTAGTTTTTTCACACCGTAACTTTGGATAAGTTCGTTTACATAAATAGAAATGGATGGAGCTCCCATGCCAGTCCCTTGTACGGAAACCTTTTCCCCTTTATAAGTTCCAGTGTAACCATACATGCCGCGTACTTCATTATAAAGCTTCGCATCCTCTAGAAAAGTTTCGGCAATATATTTTGCACGTAAAGGATCACCTGGTAATAAAATTTTATCTGCAATTTCACCCTGTTTTGCACCAATATGAATACTCATTTTAGTCCTCCTCATGTAAAGGTATGTACATCTTTACGTTATCATAAGTCATCCAGTAAAACAAAAATTAATCATGTGACAATTACGTGACGTATGAAATATAATAAATAGAAATCTAGCACCTTAAATATTTTTATTATTTTTGTAAATGGTATATAATAATGGGGATACTTAATATCATTAAAATGAAAAAAATGTTTCATATAACGTTTTATATCTAATGGAGGGTGACATATTATGAAAGAACAAACATTTAAAATTACAGCAGACACTGGGGTACATGCAAGACCAGCTACACTACTTGTAAATAAAGCTGGGCAATTTGAATCTGAAGTAGAAATTGAATACAATGGAAAAAAAGTAAACTTAAAGTCAATTATGGGTGTAATGTCTCTTGGAATTCCTAAAGACGCAAATATTAAAGTAATTGCTACTGGTAGCGATGAAGCAGATGCATTAAAAGGTATTGAAGAAGTAATTAAAGAACATCTTGGTGAATAAGTTAATTAATCTTGTAACACTTGGATGAACCTATAAAAAGGCTGGAGTTGATTCTCTAGCTTTTTTATTTTTATCGTGATGACCGCTAAAAGACCTGGTTAGTTTATTACTTATACTTTTAGTTTGGTCCGTCATTGCGAAGGTGCTCGTTGGCGTTATAGGTGCAAAATGGTATGGACTTCGAAATCGCAAGTGTTGCAACCACAACACTCAAAAATTTGATTAAAAAAGCAGCTCATAGATGAGACTGCTTTTTTTCATGTTATAGCAATTATAGTGCCTTTTTATAAATATCTTTGTAATAAGTGTCTTCTAATCTTTCTATGTTTCGTAAAGCCATTTTATTATATGCCGCTGTTTCTTCTGTTTGCAATTTTTCTTTGATTGCTTGTACGGCTGTTTTTAATGAATGTCCATAGGAAGGTACTGGTTCATGATAAGGATGGACTGCAGGCTTTTTAACATTCATTTTTTCGCGATAAGCAAGTGCTTTGCGTTCATGGAAAAAGACGTTTTCTACTTGGAAGGGTTGATGAATATCACCTTGCAGTGGGTGTTTATGTACAGCTAATACCTCAATTAAAAATCGATCACCGCGATCTTCCAAAATCTTTCCAATATATGTCCCAGATTTGTAATGGGCACGTACAGTATCACCTATTTTTTTAGACATTTTTTCATCCTCCTTTCTTCTATTGTGCCAAAAATGTAACAGAATTTCGAACAAAAAGGTAAATCAGTTTTTAATGCTATTTTTATTTGCTATAATATGGCGAGAAGGAAGTGATAAATATGATGGAGTTTTTATATTTTCCAGATGATAAATCGGAATACCTACCTGCATTTATTACACTTGTTGTTTTTATAATCGGAGCTGCTGTGGCATTGTATCTCCTTATGAAAAAGTCCAAAAAAGAAGAAGAAATGTTTGAAGAAAAATACCGCGATGTTACATTTGAGCATACAACATTTTCAGATAAAAAGGATTCCTTACGATAGGAATCCTTTTTTGGTAAAAGTAATTTTCTTATAACAAGATGTTTATGTATTTTTATTTTGCAAATACTAACGGGAGAATGTCTTGTTAAAGGAGAAATAACATGCGTATTTTAAGGATGATTGTCTTATTATTATTCACTTTAGTAGCTTGTCAACAACATACGCCAAATGTGAAGGAAATTGATATGTACAATGCTTCTGGAGATAAGGTTGGAACTGCTAAATTATCTAGCCAACCTGATGGTGTGAAAATAAAAGTAAAAGTAGAAGGCCTTACGCCAGGGTTTCATGGCATTCATATTCATGAGTATGCGAAATGTGAAGGTCCCGAATTTAAAACTGCTGGAAATCATCTTAATCCGGAAGGAAAACAACATGGGTTGATGAATCCCAAAGGTTCCCATCTGGGAGATCTACCTAATATAAAGGCAAAAGACGATGGGAAAGTTGACACTGAAGTAACGGTAAACGGCGCTACAATACAAGAAGGTAAAAAATCATTATTAAAAGGTGAAGGAACGTCACTTATTATTACAGAAGGGCAAGATGATGGAATGAGTCAACCAGCTGGAGATTCAGGTGTTCGGAAAATTTGTGGAGAAATAAAGCCAAAGAAAGATGTAGACTCTGAGAAGAAACCAACTGATCCAACGGAACTAGAAGATAAAGAATAAGCATTCAGCATCCAATGAACGCGTGTGTGGCTATTTCTACATGATATCGAGTTCATGGAGCTACTATTACAGACTATAAGACCTGGAGACAGGAATGCTAAGTGGAGGATTAACAGCAAGGTGTTATTCTCTCAAATAAGAAATCAGTGGGGATGGAGAGTGTAAAACCCCACTGATTGTTAGGTGTACTTTTTGTTTTCTAATGACCAAACCAAAGTATTGCTGCAACCTATTATTTATTAGTATTAACCGCACGTATGATTCTTTGAATACCTTCTTGTAATGTGTCCATTGGACAAGCAATATTTAAACGCATAAATTGCATACCCTCTTCACCATACGCCAAGCCAGCATTCAATCCTACTTTTGCTTGTTCAACCATAAATCGCTGTAATTCATCGGTTTTTAACTGTAAACTACTACAGTCAATCCATAGTAAATAAGTACCTTCTGGTTGTACAACACGTAAACTAGTTTTTGACTCTAATTCAGAAATAACGTATTCCTTATGCTTAGTTATGACGGATATGAGTTGCTCAAGCCAAGGTTCCCCCTCTTTGTAAGCGACTTCCATGGCAATATTGCCCATTGTATTTATCATATGAAAACCTTGTTTTTCGAATGCATCCGTAACCTTTTTTCGTATCGATTTATTTTTAATAACGATATAAGAAGCTTGTAAACCAGCTAAATTAAATGTTTTAGAAGGTGCCATACAAGTTATCGTTTGCTGTGAAATTGCATCAGATAAAGAGGCAATTGGAATATGTTTATTTCCCGGATAAATGAGATCACAATGGATTTCGTCTGATATGATAAGTACGTTGTATTTTAAGCAAAGCCGTGCTATTTCAGTTAATTCATCTCTTTTCCAAACACGACCAATCGGGTTATGTGGTGAACAAAGTACGAAAATTTTTACATCTTGTTGTAGTTTCTTCTCAAAATCCTCAAAGTCAATAGAATATGTGTGATTATCATAAATAAGTGGATTTTTAATTAGCTTCCGATTTAGCACTTCTACAGCACGATAAAAAGGGGTATAAACAGGTGTTTGAATTAAAATTCCATCACCAGGTTTTGAGCATGCTTGAATGGCCATTTGTATGCTGGGTACAACTCCAGGGCTATAAGAGAGCCATTCTTTCTGAATTTCCCAATTATGGCGTTTGCGTAACCAGTTCATTACGGAAGAATTGACATCATCATCTATGGTGGTGTAACCATAAATCCCGTGTTCTGCTCGTTTTATCAACGCTTCATTTACTGCCTCAGGAGCACGAAAATCCATATCAGCTACCCACATTGGTAATACGTCATCTGATTGGAAAACAGATTGTATTGCATCCCACTTTACTGAACGAGTATTTTTTCGACTGTGAACTTTAGTAAATTCATTCATTCTGTTATGACCTCCAACTATATTTTATATTAAGTATAATGGAGGATTCCTTTATTTGTCGATGAAGTGAACGGAAAACTTGAAAAAAGGGCAAAAAAAAAGCAAAGCGTTGGACGCCTTGCTTACAGGGGGAATACGAGAAAGTCTTACATCTATATTGTTACCCTTTCTCAAAAAAACTAAACCTTATTTTTACATTTTTTTAGAAGATAATTATTTTCTATTACAATCTTTTTTCGAGTTCTTCCTTTTCTTGTTCAAATCCTGGTTTACCTAAAAGTGCAAACATATTTTTCTTGTATGCCTCTACACCAGGCTGATCGAATGGATTTACACCTAATAAATACCCACTCATTGCACATGCCTTTTCGAAGAAATATACAAGATAGCCAAACGTAAAAGCATCAAGTTTCGGAATTGAAATAATTAAGTTTGGTACATTGCCATCTGTGTGAGCAAGTAATGTACCTTGAAATGCTTTGTCGTTAATGTCATGAATGGACTTACCTGCTAAATAATTTAATCCGTCAAGATCTTTTTCATCCTCTTCTAAAACAATATCATGGCGGGATGCTCGGACATGGAGAACAGTTTCAAACAAGTCTCTACGTCCTTCTTGAATGTATTGTCCTAAAGAATGTAAATCTGTCGAAAAGTTAGCGGAGGCAGGGAAAATACCTTTATGATCTTTTCCTTCACTTTCTCCAAAAAGCTGTTTCCACCATTCACCGAAATATTGCAAATGTGGTTCATAATTTACGAGCATCTCAATCGTTTTACCTTTTTGATATAAAACATGTCGCACGACTGCATATTGATAAGCGATATTTTTAGAAAGTGCTGGTTCCGATAAATCAGTCATTGCTTGTGCAGCACCTTTCAACATTTCCTCAACATTGATGCCACTTACCGCAATTGGTAAAAGGCCTACAGCAGTAAGAACAGAATAACGACCACCAACATCATCTGGAATAACGAATGTTTCATAGCCTTCCTGTTCAGCAACAGTTTTTAAAGCACCTTTTTCTTTATCTGTCGTCGCATAAATTCGTTTACTCGCTTCCTCTTTACCATATTTATCTTCTAGGAACTTCTTGAAAATGCGAAATGCAATTGCTGGTTCCGTTGTTGTTCCGCTTTTTGATATGACATTAATGGAAACGTCTTTGTTTTCAAGCACATCAAATAAATCGTGTATATATGTAGAACTCATATGATTACCGACAAAAATAATTTGCGGTGCTTGTCTTTTTTCTTTCGTAAGGATATTTTGAAAAGAATGGGTTAACATTTCAATGGCTGCTCGGGCACCTAAATAGGAACCACCTATGCCAATGACAAGCAAAACGTCAGTATCCTCTTTAATCTTTTGTGCGCATGACTGGATTCGCGATAATTCTTCTTTGTCATATGTTTGTGGTAAGTTAACCCAACCTAGAAAGTCGTTACCTTGACCTGTTTTTTGATGAATTGCCTCGTGAGCTATGTTTACAAAGGCATCATAGTAATGGATTTCATGTTCTTTTAAAAAGGGAAGTGCCTTATCGTAAGTAAAATCAATATGTGTCATGGGGAAACCTCCAATATTTATGTAGTCTTGTTATAGTTTTACTTTACTTAATGCGGCATACAAAATCAAGAAACTACGATAGAAAATTAATGTATTTACCTATCAAATGTTCATATTATTGACAAAAGAAAGAGGCTAGACCGTTAAGGTTAGCCCCTCTTGTATCTTTATTTATTTTCAGTTTGGTTGATCCAATCCTGTAGTTTATCACGTAATGTGTTAAAACCTGCAGAAGATGAATCTTCTTGTACGTGTTGTGCTTTGGCTTGTGGTTTCGTTCTTGTTTTAGGTTTTTCTTCTGTTGCACGGATTGATAAGGAAACCTTATTCTTTTCTTCATCAATGCTTAATATTTTAACTGTTACTTCATCCCCAACAGCTAGATGTTCCTTAATATCTTTCACATAGCCGTGTGTAACTTCGGAAATATGAACTAATCCTTGTACTTCATCATTTAATGCGACAAAAGCGCCATATGGTTGAACTCCGGTTACTTTACCTTGTACAATCTGTCCAACTTCTAATTTTTCTGTCATACTGAACAACTCCCATTATTAATATCTGTTATTTTCACACATTAGTATATGTTAACATAAAGTCAGTTTCTTGACAAAGATGACTACTTTTCTAGATTCCAAGGAACCATCGTTATTAAAATGTCTTGTTTATTCATTGTGTCAATTGAATTTGGATTAATAAACCAGTTATTATCTCTTACAAATCCGATGATGAGTATATGATGAGTCTCATGTAGTGCTGTAACTGTATCTATAAAAGTATGCTTAACTAAATGATTTGGGATGGGAAGTAATGAAAATTGTTGTTGAGATAGTAATGTCTGCGTGATTTCAAATGACTTTCCATATTTTTTACCGAATAGTTCATGAAAAAGTAAACCACCGATAAAATCATTAGGCTGTACAATCGCATTTGCTCCAGCTCGCAAGGCATTTTCCACCTGTTTTTTCGCTAGTATTTCAACAGTGATTGGGACGTCATCATTATTACCCCTAATGGCTAATGTAGCCAAAATAGTAAACTGATCAGCTTCTTGCTGACTATGATCAGCTGTTATGATGACTCGTTTTGCTTGCTGAATGTTTGCCTGTTTCAATGTTTGGTCATCTGTAACATCCCCATGAATAAAATGTAGCGGATAATGTTGGTAAGATAAATAAGATAAAGTCCGATCAATTAAAACAATTTCTTCATGTGGTTTTGTTTGTTGCAATAAATTAACTAACTTTCGAGTTCTTTCATTCCAACCAACAATGATAATATGTTGACTCCCTTTGAAGTTAACTTTTCCTTTTGATAAATCTCGCTCATGTTTTACCGTTGCTGCAGCAAAAATAGAAATATAAAAAGTGAGCAATCCTGCACCACTTAAAATTAATATGATTCCAATCATTCGTCCGGTAGTTGTAAGCGGAACAAAATCTCCGTATCCAACCGTACCCGCAGTAACAAAGGCCCACCATATTCCGGTAAAAATAGTAGGGAATTGTTTGGGCTCCACAAAATGAATAGTAATCCCAAAAACAAGCATCACGAGAAGAATGGTTATAAAAAGTCGTACGAGAACAGGTAATCGAAAATAAATATGTTTAAATAATTCTAGTCGCATCACGTCACCTATAATTTATACAAAATAAGTTGCCTTTTTAGTATGAGGGTTCGTGCATAAAATATACAAAAAAGAAGCAGGAACAAAACAAAAGGGTTAGCCCCCCTTTCCACTACATTTAGTATAAATCATTAACATTTTTACTAATGATAGTAGTTAAAAATGGGGGTCAGACCCTTTTTGTTATAGTTACTTCGTTATATCAGTTTCTCCAAAATGCTATTGTGAACATCTTCCCAAAAATCTTTTCTTTCTAAGAAAGATTTTGTTGTGGTGGAAAGTGTTTCTTTAAACTGTTCTTCGTATTTCTCGTCATCTTTATGAGGAAGTTGTGCACGGAGTTTATCAACAAATTGTTGAATGTATTCCGAGCGTGGACCCCATTTCGCAACTTCATTTCCATCCTGATCGATAAAAATAAAAATTGGGATAGAACGAGATTTGCCATTTGTTAAATATTGATCCATTAAATCAAGATTCTCATCCCTTAAAAGCATACGTACTTCCATGTTTGTCTTTTCTGAAAGACGTAATAGGATTGGTACATTTAACATCGCATCGCCACACCAGTCTTCTGTAAGGACAATGACACGTAAATTATGCTTTTCAATTTGTGCGTATTGTTCAGGGATATCTGGAATTTCAAATGAGTTGTAAATGTGTAAAAGATTATCTTTGTTTTTCTTCATTTTCTTTACGTAAGTCTCAGAAGTCATCGCTTTTGCAAACCAATTATTTAAGTTCATTAGAATTTCCCCTTTCTTATGAAGGACGTAGTATATAAAGTTTACGTGGAAGCAAGTCTTTCGTAAATGAAAATGCCTATGATTTTACCAAAATACTTCATTAAAGGTTAGAATAAGTGTATATTATTTTTATTGCACGTTGTTGAATTGGTTGACCCATACAGCTAGAATTTAAGATAAATGAAGTAGCTATAAGTACTTTATGCCTTTAAATGTTGATAAAGCACATAAAAAGATGAAGAAAAGAGGAGGCGGTTACAGTGGATTTAGCAAACAAACAATTTTTAATGGAATTATTACAAACACCATCACCATCTGGACAAGAAATGTTGATTCAGCATAAATGGATTCATTATGTAAAGCCATTTGCAGATGAAATTAGGACAGATCATGCAGGAAATGCAATTGGTGTTTTAAATCCTAACGCACCATTTAAGGTGTTGCTAGCAGGACATTGTGATGAAATTGCGCTAGTAATTAATCGCATTGATGAGAATGGTTATTTGTTTTTTGATAAAGTTGGTGGTATCAATGAAAAGGCAGCTGTCGGTATGATGGTGACTGTAATTGGTTATAACGGAATACGTACAGGTGTCATTGGTGTGAATGCACAACATCATGGTGGATTAAAAGATGGCTTTGGTTTGGAAGATTTATTTATCGATTGTGGTTATAAAACAAAGCAGGAAGCGGAACAGGAAGTTCAAATAGGGGATCTAATAGTATATAAAAGAAACCCAGAACTATTAAATAATCAATACATAGCAGGACGTGGACTTGATAATCGTACGGGTGCATTTATCGTTGCCGAGGTGTTGCGGAGAGTGAAAGAATTAGGTTGCCAAGTAGGTGTATATGCAGCCAGTACGGTAAATGAAGAAACTAATTTAGGCGGAGCATATTTTGCAGCATCTGCCATAGAGCCTACGATGGCTATTGCATGTGATGTAACCTTTGCTACAGACTATCCTGGTGTAAATAAGAATAAATATGGTGATGTGCAACTAGAAAAAGGACCTGTTTTAGCAAAAGGTGCACCAATTAATATAAAAATGAATCAACTTTTAGAATCTACTGCTAAAGAGTTGGCAATTTCCTTGCAGTATGAATTAACCCCCCGCATGACTGGTACAGATGCGGATAAAATGCGCTTAACTGGTAAAGGGGTACCGGTTGCTTTAGTATCTTTACCATTAAGGTATATGCACTCACCAGTTGAGACGGTGAGCATAAAAGATATTGCAGATGAGATTGAATTACTTGCTCAGATGATAGCAAAACTTACAGGAAAAGAAAGTTTAAACCCGCTGGAAAAATAAGCTTCATAAAAAAGTAAGGTATAAGGCTAGTCCTATAGACAGTGTGTTTCGTTGCTGTTTATAGGACTTTTTATGTGCAAAAGATTAGCGAAAAGACAAAAAGTGTGAAACATACTCATTTTATAAATCAAAAAGCGATGACAATAGGTGGAAGGACTTATTTTTCTTTCCTTTTTAGGAAAGTAGGTTAATAGTTCGTTAGTCCTTGTTCCGATAAGTGTCATGCAAAGTATTGTTTCTAATGTGTTTTAAACTTATATACATGATATGCCCCTAGTTCTTTTTAACTATATGTAAATGAGTGCACATAATTCGTTTTGTTCAATTAGGAATATTCAGTAATCTGGCGACATGATTCGACAGACTTTTGTAAAAATTTCTAGTATTGTTATATATACACCAATGATTTGACCACAAAATTAAACGGAAAGGGGGAAAGTTGGGACAAGCAGTTAGATATTAAAACATTGTTATAGGGAGGAATGAACGTATTGGGGAAGAAAAGAAGAAGAAAACAAATGCAAGTCAAATTATTTAGTGTCATTGCATCTTTGCTCATGATCTTTTCTTTGTTTACGCCAACTATTCATGCACAATCAAATGATCGAAATAGTGCAAAGGCAAACGGAAAAGTTCATCAGTCGTTATTCAATACAAAGAAGTTAGCAAAGGAAAAATTGAATAATCGCTTAATGGATGAATTCAAGAAAGATGAGCATGTCACTTTTCTTGTTAAGTTTCAAGAAAAGGCTGACGTTGAAAAAATTGCTTTAGATGCACAAAAGAGTGCAAAGAAAGCAAAATTATCTGCTAACCAAGCAAAGCTTTCACAACGTTCAGCTGTTGTAGCCGAGTTGAAAACAGTTGCACTTGAATCACAATCACGTGTGACAGCGTATTTGGAACAAGAAATGAAAGAAGGTAACGTCAAAGACTTTCATTCCTATCATATTGTGAATGGGATGGCAGTTACTGCAAATAAAGAAATTGCAGAAAAGATTGCTGAGTTTGCCGAAGTAGAAAAAATTCTACCGAACGAACAACGTAAGCTTTTAGAAGCAACTAAAACAAAAGAGAAAACACCTCAATCTAATTTGCAAAACGTGGAGTGGAACGTAGAGCGGGTTGGAGCGCCTGATGTTTGGGCAATGGGAATTGACGGATCAGGTACAGTTGTTGGAAGTCTTGATTCCGGAGTACAGTGGGATCACCCTGCATTAAAGGAAAAATACCGTGGTTATGATTCGGCTACTGGTGAAGTTGATCACCAATATAGTTTCCTTGATGCAACTGCAGCTGGTAGAGAGGCAGCTTATGATGATCATGGGCATGGTACACACGTTACAGGTACAATGGTCGGAAGTGAGCCAGATGGTTCAAACCAAGTCGGAGTTGCACCTGGAGCAGAATGGATTGCAGTGAAAGTATTTAATGCAGCTGGAAGTACTTCAGATGCAATACTTTTAGCAGGTGCTGAATGGATGTTGGCACCAGGTGGCCGTGTAGATTTAGCTCCAGACGTTGTTAATAACTCATGGGGTGGAGGACCTGGGCTAGATGAGTGGTACCTAGATGCAGTTAGAGCATGGCGTGCACATGGCATTTTCCCAGAGTTTTCTGCAGGAAATACAACATTAACTAACCCTGGTGGACCAGGATCTGTTGCGGTTCCAGCGAATTATCCAGAGTCTTTTGCAACTGGTGCAACGGACATTAATGATAATATCGCTTCATTCTCATTACGTGGACCATCACCATATGGAGAAATTAAACCAGATATCTCTGCACCTGGGGTGAATATTCGTTCCTCAGTGCCAGGAAGTGGTTATGAAGGTGGATGGAATGGAACATCAATGTCAGGCCCGGCTGTATCAGCAGTTGCTGCTTTACTACGTCAAGTAAATGCCAATATCTCAGTTGATGATATGGAACAAGTTTTAATTGATACAGCAATTGCAAGAACAGATAGTCAATATCCAGAATCACCGAATAATGGATATGGTCATGGTATTGTAAACGCATTTGACGCAGTTTCGTCAATATTAGATGGACTTGGAAATGTTGAAGGTGTCGTAACGCAAGATGGAGAAGATAATGAGGCACCAACATTTGAGCATGAGTCTGTTAATGTAACATACTCTGAAATGGATTTGGAGCTTTTTGTCCAAGCGGAAGATAATATTAGTGTCACTTCTGTAGAAGTAAATTACCAAGTTGATGGTGGAGAAACAAAAACAGTTCCAGCAAAGCAAATCTCTGGAAATTATAAAGCTGGAGAGTACAAAGCGACGATTCCTGGAGAAGATCTAGTTGGAAATACATTGACGTATACGTTATCTATCAATGATTTTGGTAATAACACTGTCGTAAGCGATGCGTATACAGTTGAAATAAAACAAGGTATTACACCAGGATATTATGAAGACTTTGCAACGAAACCAACTGGATGGCATTCGTTTGGAGAAAACGATTCATGGGAGTGGGGAGTTCCTACTTCAGGTCCTGAAAGTGCTTTAACTGGTGATAATGTTTATGCAACAAATTTATCTGGTGATTACAGTAGTAATACCAATGCTACACTGGTAATGCCTCCAATGGATCTTCCAGAGGGAGATGTATTTTTAAAAATTACTAGTTGGCATAACTTTGAAAAGTCATCATCAGGTACAGATTGGGATTCTGGACATGTCGTCGTTTCAACTGATATGAAGGATTGGGAAGAAATACATTTGTTTAGTGGTATTTCCAATGGTTGGGAAGATACGATTCTTGACCTATCTGAGTATTCAGGACGTGTCTATATTGGCTTCAAGGCATCTTCAGACGGTAGTGTAAATAGACCAGGATTGTATATAGACAATGTTGATTTATTTGATGCTTCGCGTTATGAGGATGATGAGGAAGCGCCTGTCATTAACCATGAAGCGCCAAGTGAGGCATATGAAGGTACTAAATTACATTTACAGGCTGAAGTTACGGACAATGTGCGTATTAATAAAGTAGAACTTCATTATAAAGATTCACAAGATGAGTGGACAGAAGTTGACGCAGAACAACTGACTGGTGGATTAGAGTCAGGTAATTTTGCGGCAGTAATTCCTGGTGACGCTTTGGAAGGTGAATCTATCACATATCGTTGGTATGCCAAAGACTACAATGAAAATGAAACATTTACAGAAGAATATAGTGTAGAGATTAATGAAGCAATTACAGTAGGATATTTCCAAGACTTTGAATCAAGTCCAAGCGGTTGGTATTCATTTGGAGAAAATGACTCATGGGCGTGGGGCGTACCTACTACAGGTCCAGAGCAAGCTGCATCTGGAGAAAAGGTATATGCAACAAATCTAGGTGGAGACTATGATAGTAGCATGAGGGCAACACTCGTTATGCCTCCTGTTGAACTCCCAGAAGAAGGAGCTTATTTGAAGCTAAAGAGTTGGCATAACTTTGAAGAATCTTCAGCTGGCCGTGCTTGGGATTACGGACATGTTGTGATTTCAACGGATCAAGAAGAATGGACAGAACTCCATATGGTCCAAGGACAATCAAACGGTTGGGAAGATATTGAGGTTGACCTATCAGACTATAGCGGACGTGTATATTTAGGGTTCTACGCTTATTCTGATATTAGTGTAAATAAAGAAGGCTGGTATATTGATGATGTTGAATTAGCGGCGGAAAGTGGAGCAAGCTCAAATAAAGTAAGCTTGGGCGTCGAAAAGAATGCACCAGTCAAGAATGAAAAGCCTAAGGCAAAAGTTGCATCAGAGAAAGTAGAAAAAAATCATGATGTAAAACCAATGTTATTACCACTAGGTGCAAAAGTAAGTGTACTAGAAAGTGGTCGTTCTGTTAATACGAATCCAGCAGATGGTAGTTATTCATTTGTTCATGCTGCAGGTGAATACACGCTTGTTGCAGATGCATATGGATATGCATCAGAACAAAAAGCAGTAAATATCGAAGCGGATCAAACGGTAACAGCTAATTTTACGCTGAATGAATTACCACAAGCTACAATCACTGGTACTGTTACACACGAAAAAACTGGTAATCCTATTGAGGGTGCAACTGTAATAGTAGTTGAAGATGCAAATATTGCACCAGTAGAAACAGACGAAAATGGAAACTTCACGTTAACTGCATACGAAGGAACGTATACATTGCGTGTTGTTGCAAGTGACTTTTATAAAAAAGAGCTTGAAGTTAATTTAGACGGTAACGTAGACTTAAATGTTGAATTAGAACCATTCTACACAGTACCGGGTGGAGAAATCGCATATGACGATGGAACTGCAGAAAACGCATTATCTTTCTACGATGCAGGAAATGGTTGGGCAATGAAAATGTCTCTACCAGAAGGTAAAGAGACCGCAATTGTAACAGATGGTGTCTTTCGATTCTGGGATACTGAATGGCCAGTTCCTGGTGGTACAGAGTTCGCTGTAGAAGTATGGGACGCATCAGGTGCTGGTGGTTTACCAGGTAAAAAGTTAGCAGGTCCGGTTCAGGCAGAGGCAAATCGTGATGGAACATGGACAGAAGTAGATTTAAGTGAACACAATATTGTTGTTGACGGTGACTTCTACATGGTCTATATCCAAACACAAGATAACCCTTATGCGCCAGGATTAGCTACAGATGAAGATGGACCATTTGCAGAACGTAGTTATCAGTTAGTTGGCGGTGCATGGTCAGCAACAACTGATGAAGGTAACTACATGATCCGTGCACGTGTCTCATATGAGGTTGGGCAAGCAACTATTACAACACCAGAAGAAAATTACGTAACAAATGAGCCGGCATTGACAGTTGAAGGAACAGCGTCTCCTACTACATCTGTGAAGTTATTGAATAACGGTGAAGAAGTAGGGGTTGCAGAAATTGGTGATGATGGGCTATTCTCTTTTGATACGGAATTAACAGAGGGTGAAAACGAATTTACTGCTGTTACTGTAATTGATGAAGATGAGGTAAATGAATCTGAACCAGTAACGGTCACACTTGATACCACAGCACCAGAACTTACGATTGATTCTCCACAAAAAGGGGACAAGACAAATCGCGAAACAGTTACAGTAGTTGGGACAGTTTCAGATACGAATCTTGATAAAGTTACGGTGAATGGTCAAGAAGTGAAAGTTAAAGATGGAAATTATTCACAACGAATCTTATTAGACGAAGGTGAAAATACAATAGAAGTTGTAGCAACTGATTTAGCTGGTAATAGTACTACAAAATCTGTTGTATTAGAAGCAAAATATACAGCACCAAAAGTTGAAAATGTTACTCCAGCAGAAGATATGCATGTAAAAGCAGGCCAAACAGTACTTGTATCATTCGACAGTGAGCCGGGATTGAAAGCTACATTCACTGTTCATATGCCGCTTACGAATTTGCCAAGTTTAAAGAATGTTACAGAGCTACCAATGTTTGAAATGTCACCAGGTCATTACGTTGCTTATTGGACTGTGCCGGGTAATCTAGTTGCAGAAGGTGCAGTTGTAGAAGTGCAAGGTAAAGACAAATTTGGTAACGAGGCTCGTGCAAAAGCTGAAGGTAAATTATTCATTTCATCACAAGAAACAAATGCTGTGAAAAAATAATAACAGTAAAAGGGATGTCTCGTGTAACACGAGACATCTTTTTTGTTCTAAGCTATTTATTAAAAATAGCGGAGTGGAAAAGCTCTGCCAGATTGAAGTTACACTTTATAATGAGGTCATATTATTAGAAAAATGGATGCATAACTATTGCAAAAGTAGATTACTTATGTATAATGGAATTAACAATAACATATCGATTCCAATCTTCGGGGCAGGGTGTAATTCCCGACCGACGGTAAAGAGTGAACGAACTCTAAAGTCCGTGACCCACTAAGTGAAAACTTCGTGGTTGATCTGGTGAGATTCCAGAACCGACAGTGAAAGTCTGGATGGGAGAAGATGTCGAGACAGCCAATTGTGCATTGTTTAATATATGCACTATTTATTTACTGTGGACAAATAATGTTTAACCCTAAAGCCCCATTTTAGCGCTTTAGGGTTTTTTCTGTTCTTATGCATGTCGGCTTATCCTTCATCACGAGGTGGAATCGGTAAAGAGATGAAGGGGGATATAGGGTGATGCAAAAAAGCAAGCAATCATCTAAACTATTAAAATTGATTATTTTATCTTTACTGGGGACAATTTCCTTTTTATTAATTTTTCTCAACTTCCCGTTACCATTACTACCACCGTATTTAAAAATTGATTTTAGTGAAATTCCAGCTCTACTTGCGGCACTTATTTTTTCGCCAATGGCGGGGATAGCGGTAGAAGCGATTAAAAACATATTATACCTAGCAATAGGTACGGGTGAACCTGTAGGAGTTGCAGCCAACTTTTTAGCTGGTATATTATTTATTGTGCCTGCTGCAGTTCTTTATCATAAATATAAAGGTGTTAAAAGTATTATTTCTGGTTTAGTTACAGGAACGATTATAATGGCAATCGCGATGAGTGTATTAAATTATCTTGTCATTTTACCAATTTATGCATGGTTTATGGGAATGGAAGATATGAAGATAGAAAGTGTGAAGCGATTTGCGGTGTTGTATGGGGTATTACCATTTAACCTTTTAAAAGGAATCATTGTCGCACTTGTATTCGTTCCAATCTATACTAAAACGCGAACCTGGATTGAACAAAAACAAGCAAATTTTTCATGAAAATGACTAATTTTCCTAGAAAAAGTTTTGTTAAGCAGTATTGCAGCTTTAATTTAAAAAGTTGGTATAGCATCGTTTATTTAAATACGAAAGCTAAATCATAAAAAAGAGCCGAATTATACATCTATTGTGTATAGTTTGGCTCTTTTTATATTTATCACAGATTACAGTCGGTAATTTACGTTTCAAGAATTTGAGGTGCTAAAAGTAATAGATGAGTTAGGATCAACAGCTAGTAAAAGTCCGATTCATTCAACTGCAATCAGCAGGGAGGTGAAAATCCCCACTAGTTACAGTTTCACTCTCTCTTTTAAACAAAGCATTAAGCGTCTTTTCTCGGTACGACTCCAATTGTACAGCGAGATACAGAAATTAAATCGCCTTGTTCATCTGTTATATTAATTTCCCACACCATTGTAGATCTTCCAACATGTATCGGTTTAGCCTTTGCCGTTACTTCCCCATCTCGTTTACTTTTAATATGGTTAGCATTAATCTCCATACCAAAAACATGAAACTTTTCTCGATCAATATGTAAAATTGCACCAATACTTGCAGCTGATTCAGCTAATGCAACACTTGCTCCACCGTGAAGAAAACCAGCTGGTTGGCGTGTTCTTTCATCTACCGGCATCGTTAAGACGACTAAATCCTTTTCCAATATTTTACTTTGTATTCCTAAAGCTTCAAAAAGTGTGTGTTCAGTATTCATTTCCATCCCCTCATCCCCTTAACTCACTATTTTATCAATGATAAGTGATATTCCAAGTAATAAGCCAAATATAGTATTTGTTTTACCAGTGGCGGCCATTGCTGGCATCATTTCTAATGGTGTCGATTTTCCTTGGAACTTTTTAATAACACTAATGGCTAATGGTATGCTAAGTAAAGTTAATAAACTCCACCATGGAAGAATCTTTAGTACTGTATACAAGATTGTTAGAGTATAAGCAATTGCAAATATACTACCTTGAAAACGAATGGCATTTTTTCTGCCTAATAAAATGGCTAATGTTTTTCTACCATTTTCTTTGTCATTGTCAAGGTCACGAATACTATTTGACATTAAAATAGCCCCGATAAATATAGCAAACGGTATCGAAATTAGGATGACATCAGATGAAAGCGTCATTGTTTGGATATAGTAACTAATACAAATAATGACTGTCCCCATTAATAAACCCGCAAATAATTCTCCAAATGGCGTATAGGCAATTGGTAAAGGGCCACCAGTATATAAATAGCCAATTAGCATACAAATGGAACCGATTAGAGCAATCATCCAGCTAGATTCGATACAAATATAAACTCCAAGTATCATTGCAATGATGAAAAAGAGTATACCAATGTTACGGATTGTTTTTGGTTTAATACCATCTCGTACAATTGTTCCACCGATTCCTACTGACCCTTCATGATCTAAGCCTCTTACATAATCATAATATTCATTGAACATATTTGTTGCTGATTGGATGAGCATTGAAGCTAATAGCATTGCTAGAAATAGGACTATGTGGATAGTACCTTCGTGAAAAGCTAACATGGAACCGATAAAAACCGGTATAAAAGAAGCAGTTAATGTATGTGGTCTGAGCAGGCGCCACCAAACGTGAAACCCATCTCTTTCTTTTAAAGCATGTCTGATATGTTTTTCTTTTGGCATAATAGTTGTTCCCCTTGTATTTTAAATATCAATCTTAAGTTTATGGAAATATAAATTAAGTGTCAATATAATTGAATCTATGCTTCTAACTTAAAATAAACTGCATCGACTTTTCATCTTCAAGTTCCGCTTTCCATCCTTTAAGGCGTGTTCAGTCAACTGTGTTTTGCTAGCAAGCATCCATTAATGATAGAACAGCCTTTTATTTACCTTTTAAAACGTTGTCTAACTCCCCGATAACTACTTTACAAATAGGCATAGTAAATGATAAGAACTACCCAATTCTTGAGAAAGATAAAGAAAGAGAATAGAATAGAAATAGACTATATGCAAGACGGAGGCATTTTCAATATGGTTACAGAGATAAAAGAACTACAACAACTCATACAAAAAGCATTAGACGATATAGGGGAAGGTCAACAAAAGCTAGTTAGCTACACCAAGAAAGTGGAACAATTTGATGCGATACATTTTTTTCAAGCAGTTCGTAAATCCTATACAAAAAGTGCGTTTTGGCATACAGCGGACAATTCGTTGACACTTGTTGCAGCTGGAGAGTTAATTAAAGTGAATGGGAATGGTAAAAAACGGATTGAACAAACAAAGGCGGCTTTAGGTAAGATGTTTGCTGAAGCTGTTACGTATTGTCCGGTTAAAAAAAAAGGTACTGGATTGCTCGTATTAGGTGGAATGAATTTTGATTCGAAGCAAGAAAACGGAGCATTATGGAAGGACTTCCCTGATAGTGAGTTTTTTGTACCAGAATTTTTATTCAGTCAATTAGAAGAAAACGACTATTATTTAACAACTAATTTGTTGGTTCGACACAAAGATCACGCGGATACGGTTGTAAAGGAATATATGAAAAAAGAAGCAGCACTATGGAACTATCCGATTTGTCATTTTACTGATAATAAATTGATAAACGAAGAAGAAGTGGCTACCCATGAGTGGAAAAATGTTGTACAGCGTGCTAAAAATTTGATTCGGGAAGGAATAGCTGAAAAAATTGTACTTGCCCGTGAGCTTCGCATAAAGGCGGCTGATGATTTTGAAATTGCACATGTTTTAAAAAGACTATTACAAACACAAGCAAATAGTTATGTTTTTGCATATGTTCGTGAAAAATCTTGTTTTATTGGTGCAACGCCCGAGAGATTAGTACGTGTTGAAAATGAACAATTATTAACGACATGTTTGGCTGGGTCGGCTCCTCGAGGGAAAACGCCGGATGAAGATGAGCAAATACGATATGGTTTACTGCAAGATCCAAAAAATATTGAAGAACATCAATTTGTTGTAAAAATGATTAAGGAATCAATCGCACCTTACTGTAAACAATTAAATATACCGAAAAAGCCGGTCGTTTATCCATTAAAAAATATTCAACATTTATACACGCCCGTTACAGCAAAGTTAGAACAGCACTTTACAATATTTGATATTGTGCAAAAGCTTCACCCTACACCGGCACTAGGTGGTACACCAACAGAAACAGCTTTAGCATTTATTCGTGAACAGGAACCGTTAAATCGTGGTTGGTATGGTGCGCCAATAGGTTGGGTTGATCAGCAAATGAATGGGGAATTTGCTGTTGCAATCCGTTCAGGACTGATAAGCGGGAATGAGGCATCTATTTTTGCTGGATGTGGTATCGTAAAAGATTCCGATATTGAAGCGGAATTCGAGGAAACAAGTTTAAAGTTTTTACCGATGCAAACAGTTTTAGGAGGCAAGTAACAATCATGGATCACATAGAAAACTTAACCAAATATATAGGGCAATTTGTAGATGAATTAGCACGGACTGGATTAACTGATGTTGTAATCTCTCCAGGGTCCCGCTCAACTCCAATTGCGATGTTAATGGTTGAACACCCAAACATAAAAGATTGGGTTATCATTGATGAGCGTTCCGCCGCCTTTTTTGCGTTAGGCTTGGCAAAAAAAACGCAGCGACCTGTTGCTTTAGTATGTACGTCAGGTACAGCAGCCGCAAACTATTACCCCGCAATTGTAGAAGCACATTACAGTCGTGTACCGCTAATAGTTCTAACAGCAGATAGACCTCATGAATTACGAGATGTTGGGGCACCGCAGGCCATTCAGCAAATTAATTTATATGGAGAATATGTGAAGTGGTTTCATGAAATGGCATTACCAGAAGCAACACCGCGTATGCTTACCTATGTTAGAAGTCAGGCAGCACGCGCGTTTCATACGGCAATGGAAGACAATCAAGGTCCAGTTCATTTAAACTTTCCGCTACGGGAGCCGTTAGTACCGAATTTAATGTTAGAAAATTTATGGGGGGAAGCAAAAACGTCATCCTATGCACCAACACACCATGGAAAAAAGAAATTAAGTGTGGAACAAGTGGAGCAGTTCATTGCTACTATAGCGGATAAAAAACGTGGCCTTATTGTTTGCGGTCCGCAACCAGATGAAGGCATTCGTTCGGCCCTACTTGGTTTAGCAGAAAAATGGCACATTCCGATACTTGCTGATCCGTTAAGTCAAATGCGATCAGCCAGTGAACATTCCCTTATTATTGAATCGTATGACGCAATTTTAAAATCAAAAGAAATTCGGCAATATTTTAAACCAGACTTTATTATTCGTTTTGGTGCGATGCCTATTTCAAAACCATATTTGTTTTTTGTGGAGGAGCATGCTGATGCGGCCCACTTCGTAGTTGAAAAACAAAGTGGTTTTCGAGATCCTGTTGGTCATGCAACAGAATATATTTTCTCGGATCCGATTTATTTTTGTGAGGACATGCAAAGCTATGAACTATCAACAGATAAAACTTGGGCAGAACAATGGCAACATGCAAATGAACGAGCAAAACAAGTTGTAAAAGAAAGTTTTTCAGGACAATTGACAGAAGGAAAAGCGGTTCATACATTAATAGATGAATTGCCCCAAGAATCGACGTTGTATGTTGGAAATAGTATGGCAATTCGTGATGTAGATACATTCTTTATGAAAACAAAGAAAAGTATTTCTGTTTTAGCAAATCGTGGGGCAAATGGAATCGACGGTATGATATCTAGTGGTTTAGGTGCAGCAGCAAGTCATACACGTGTGAGTTTGTTATTAGGAGATTTATCATTTTTCCATGATATGAATGGGTTACTTGCTACAAAGCATTACGAAATAGATATGACTATATTACTTATTAATAACAATGGTGGCGGTATATTTTCATTTTTACCACAAGCAAAAAATGGTCAACATTTTGAATTGCTATTTGGTACACCGTTACATATTGAATTTCAGCATGCCGTTCAGATGTATGGTGGACATTATAGTGAAGCTACTTCGGATGCCGAATTAGTAACAGCTTTACAGGCAAGTTACAAACGTAAAGGGCTATCTGTTATAGAAGTCAAAACAGACCGCGAGGAAAATGCAAGATGGCATCAAGAAATTTGGAATGGCATTCATGATGAATTAATACAGATAATAGGTGAGTAAATGAAAGTTCATGTAGGTGACAGTGTATATCACTGTGAGATATATGGTAATCAAGGTGAAACGATTGTTTTATTTCATGGTTTTACTGGCAGTGTGTCGACATGGTCAACTTTGATAGATGGATATCAAGATCGTTTTCGTTTTGTAGTGATAGACTTGCCAGGTCACGGCAAAACAATGACACCAACGATTAAAACAATGAAAATGTGCTGTGATGATCTTGCTATTATTTTTCAAACATTAGGATTAAAGAACGTTCATTTGTTAGGTTACTCGATGGGTGGACGAACTGCTTTGTCTTTTGCAATGTTATATCCTGAATATATAAAGTCATTCGTGTTGGAGAGTGCTTCTCCAGGATTAAAAACAAAGCAAGAGCGCAATCTTCGGATTAAAAGTGATGATAAACTAATAAAAAAAATGCAAGAGGATGGACTTGTTTCATTTATTGACTATTGGGAAGGTATTCCATTATTTCATACACAGCAAACGTTACCCAAAAAAGTAAAAGAGCAAATAAGACAGGAAAGGCTATCCCAACAAGTAACGGGTTTAATCCAATCGCTACAAGGAATGGGAACAGGCATCCAACCGAGTTGGTGGAATCATTTACAAAATTGGAAAAAACCAGTATTACTAGTTGTTGGTGAAAGGGATCCGAAGTTTGTTCATATAAATGAAGAGATGTCCGAAAAGCTTAAAAACAGCCAACTTGTCATCGTGAAAAATGTTGGACATGCAATTCACGTGGAAGATCCGCAAAAGTTTGGTAAAATAGTAAATGCGTTTATACTGCAAAATAGATGAAGCATAATAATTAGGAGGATAAATATGGTAGTACAATGGGAACAAGCTAGAGAATATAAAGAAATTATTTATGAAAAATATAATGGCGTTGCAAAGGTCACGATTAATCGTCCGGAAAAACGTAATGCATTTACACCTTTAACAGTGAACGAAATGATTGATGCTTTTGCGGATGCACGTGATGACTCTTCCGTTGGTGTCATTATTTTAGCAGGAGCAGGAGAAAAAGCATTTTGTTCTGGTGGAGATCAGTCGGTACGTGGCCATGGAGGTTATGTTGGTGACGACCATATTCCACGCCTAAACGTATTAGATTTACAACGTCTAATCCGTACTATTCCGAAACCAGTTATCGCGATGGTATCAGGTTACGCAATTGGCGGTGGGCATGTATTACATATCGTATGTGATTTAACGATTGCGGCGGATAATGCAATATTCGGCCAAACAGGTCCGAAAGTAGGAAGTTTTGATGCAGGTTACGGTGCTGGTCTACTTGCTGAAATGGTTGGACAAAAACGTGCTCGTGAAATCTGGTATTTATGCCGTCAGTACAATGCGGAAGAAGCATATGAAATGGGCATGGTAAACAAAGTAGTGCCATTGGACAAATTAGAAGAAGAAACATTGCAATGGTGTGCTGAGATTCTTGATAAATCACCTACTGCATTACGTTTCTTAAAAGCTTCATTTAATGCTGCAACTGATGGACTTGCCGGATTACAGCAAATGGGCGGAGATGCTACACTATTGTATTACACAACAGATGAGGCAAAAGAAGGTCGCGATGCCTTTAAAGAAAAAAGAAAACCTGACTTTGGTCAATTTCCTCGTTTCCCTTAATAAGTTAAAAACCTTTGCTAACTTTGGCAAAGGTTTTTGAACTTTTTCGATAGTGTAATGAATGGTCTAGGGCTAACTAGGCTAGATCTATATAAGGAAAGGAAGGCACCATGATGTCAGAAATAATACCACATTGGTTAACAAAACAAGCAGCACTATCTCCTCAACAAACTGCCATCGAACTTGTAAATGGAAAGACAATCACATTTTCAGAATTAGAACAACAGAGTATGAGTTATGCTCGAAAATTAATGACAGCTGGCATGAAGGAAGGGGATCACGTTGCTATTTTAGCTGAAAATGGTCTAGAAATGATCATCGCAATTCATGCCATTAGTTATGTTGGAGCATGCGCAGTTTTGCTTAATACTCGCTTGACAGCAAAAGAAGTACAGTATCAACTAGATGATGCCAATGTGTCATTGCTAATATTTAGTGATGATTGCGAGACAATAGCAACATCATTAAAAGTAATGAAAAGTTCTTTTAAAGAAGTAGAAGATTTGAAGGAAGATAACACAAGATTAAAAACAGAGATTAATTTAGGACAAGCCTTTACAATTATTTATACTTCTGGAACGACAGGGTTTCCCAAAGGTGTTGTCCATACTTACGGGAACCATTGGTGGAGTGCTATTGGATCTGCGTTGAATTTAGGCTTATCAAAAACAGATAAGTGGCTTGCTGTTTTACCTTTTTTTCATGTAGGCGGCCTGTCTATCTTTATTCGTAGTGTTATTTATGGTATGCCTGTATATTTAATGGAAAAATTTAATGAACAACTTGTACATGATGCAATAAAGAATAAGGGCGTAACGATTGCATCTGTCGTAACTGTCATGTTACAGCGTTTACTTCGCCACCTTGGTGACGATGAGTTCCCAGAACATTTTCGATGCATGTTATTAGGCGGCGGGCCCGTACCAAAGCCACTACTAGAACAGGCAAAGACTCATCGGATTCCAGTCTTTCAATCGTATGGTATGACAGAGACATCATCTCAAATAGTAACACTTAGCCCGCAAGATGCGATGACAAAGTTAGGTTCAGCTGGAAAACCGTTATTCCCAGCGCAATTACGAATTCAAAATGCCAACGGACAAGTAGGAGAAATTGAAGTAAAAGGTCCGATGGTAACAAAAGGATATTGGCATCATCCTGAAGCAAATGAAAAGAATTTTGAAAGTGGATGGTTAAAAACAGGTGATCTTGGTTATGTAGATGAAGAAGGTTTTTTATATGTAGTTGACCGCCGCAATGACCTCATTATTTCTGGTGGTGAAAATATCTACCCATCTGAAATTGAAAGTGTAATCTCACAAATTAAAATGGTTCAGGAAGTAGGTGTTACTGGGATCCACGATGAAAAATGGGGGGAAGTACCAGTAGCATTTATTGTGAAAAGGAAAAATGAATGCTTGACAGAAACAGATGTTTTAACTTTTTTACAGTTAAAACTAGCCAAATATAAAATACCAAAAGTAATTCATTTTGTAGATGCCTTACCAAGGAATGCTTCGAATAAAATCATGCGTGCTACTTTAAAAAAATGGGCGAGTAAAGAAAATAAGGGTTGATTTACATGCATGCTTCTCAATGAAAAAGGCCACATTATGCATAGGAGGTGGCCGGTGATGGAGAAAAGGCAATATTATGTCAATATTGGAACTGGTGAAATTTCTGAAGCAAAATCGTATAATAATCACAGCATTGTCATTCATGCGAATCAAGATGAGATTCGTATACTGCGGGCGAAATTGGATCAAGTGGATGCGGCGAATATGGATGCATATTGGCGATCACATATCCCCTTTATACCATATCACCATGATTCTGGTAATGAGCATTATGATCAAGCAATGACGGAAGTATATGAAATATTATATCAACTAGGCGATCAACATACAAAAGATCATATTGAGGAAATGGGCATACTAGGAGATAGGCCAATATAAGAAACGAAAGGAATAAGGATTGTGCCTTATTCCTTTTTATTTCCTTTTTCATGAAACAAAAAAGAGGTTTGAACAATGGCTATTGGAGGTATAGTAGAAAAAGTATGTTTAGAACGATTTTTACATCTTTCACGGTAGTATGATACAATATGTACGGCTTATCTCCGGTAAATTTTTATCGCAAGAGGCTGTAAGAACAAACTTCAATCATTCGAGGCGATTAAAGAAGGGGATCGACAGTCAGTAAAAGTCGGATTCGTTTAACTAACAGTCATTTGGGAGGGTACGAAAATCCCACTAATTGAAGTTTCACTTTACGATTAAATAAAATGCACGAGATTTTATTAAGGAATGAAAGTAGATGAAGAAAAATGTATACATTTAGAGATTATTATAAAAATAAGGTACGGCTATCCTTTGATATAGATCCATTTTCTAAACAGCCAAAACATGTTTGGGTGATATGTCGATATGAAATGCAATGGTTATTAACTGATCATAAGCAAAGAGGTTATGAATTTCCAGGTGGAAAAGTTGAAAGTGGCGAATCACCAGAAGAGGCTGCTAAACGGGAGGTAAAAGAAGAAACAGGAGGAGTTGTACAATCTTTACATTATCTTGGACAATATTATGTGCAAGGTAAAGCTGGAGATGTCATCAAAAATGTATACTATGCGGATATTACAGAACTTGAGAAACAAGATACATATTTTGAAACGAATGGTCCCGTTACATTACATAAGATACCTGCTAATATTAAAGTGAATCCACGTTTTAGTTTTATAATGAAGGACGATGTACTAACATACTGTATGAAAAGCTTACAGAGTATTACAGAATAGAAGGTACCAGCAGCAAGGCACCTTCTATTGATTATGTTGCATGTTTAATGAGCCAACTTTCCAATTTTTCTACTAGCTTATACATGATTGCTGCAAAGATGGCTATTAAAATAAGACTGGACATGACGAGTGTAAAGTCAAAAACTTGAAATCCATATACAATTAAATATCCTAATCCCTTTTTTGAAACAAGAAATTCCCCTACAATAACGCCGACCCAAGATAAACCAACATTAACTTTTAAAGTTGAAATCATCACAGGCAATGTTGCGGGAAAAATTGCTTCTTTAAAACATTGCCACCTTGTTGCGCCAAAACCAATTAACACCTTTTCATAGTTAGGATCAACTTCTTTAAAAGAAGAAAAGATGACGATTGTTGTAATGATTACCGAAATAATTGCTCCCATTGCAATAATCGAAATATAGCCAGGGCCCAATGCAACAATAATAATTGGTCCCAATGCTACTTTGGGCATGGCGTTTAGGATGACTAAATAAGGGTCCATTACTTTTGATAATCTAGGCAATGTCCATAACACCGTAGCCAATATAATCCCTAATATCGTTCCAATTACAAAACCCAATACCGTTTCAAATAAAGTGGCCTGGGTATGCAGTAAGATAGAACCATCGCTTATTTTTTCAAACAAGAGTGTGAAAACTTTAGATGGAGAACTAAATAATAAAGGATCAACCCAATGCAGTCGACTAGCTATCTCCCATATTACAAAAAAGCCAACTAATATAATCGCTTGCCAAAAGTAAATGAAGTGTTTTTCGCTTTTAATACCCTTCTTATAGTTGTCAAAAAGGTGTTGGTCTGTTTTATCGTTCATGCCTTCAACTCCTTCAATCATGGTGTAGTTGAGTATGTTCCAGTTTCTTTATCCGCTTTGTTTAACTCATCCCATACTTTATCAAATAAGAGTTGATATTTTGGATGCCTCCGTACGGAAAAAGGCATCGTATTTCGTAGCTCGATTGGCACTTCAAAGATTTTAGTAACTTTACCAGGATTTGTGCCTAGTACAATAATACGATCGCTCATAGAAATTGCTTCACCTATATCGTGCGTTACAAGTAATGCTGTTTTATGGTAGTTTTTTAGTAATGTATATACGAGATCTTCAAGTTTAAGTTTTGTTTGATAGTCAAGTGCAGAAAATGGTTCATCTAGTAAAAGAATTTTTGGATTCGTAATAAGTGTTCGAACGAGTGCAGCTCTTTGGCGCATCCCTCCGGATAATGAACTTGGATATTTTTCTGAAACATCAGGTAGACCAACCTCATCTAATAACATTAATGCTTCTGATTTCGTACTTGTAGTTAGTTCTTTACGAATCTTTGGACCGAGGAGAATATTATCGATAATCGTTTTCCAAGGAAAAAGGTAGTCTTGCTGTAACATATAACCAATTGTCGTATCAGCATGTCGAAGCGGTTGCTCATTTAGTAAGACACTGCCCTCAGTCTGTGATATGATGCCGGCAATAATAGATAGTATCGTTGACTTACCACATCCGCTCGGTCCTAATAAAGAGATAAATTCCCCCTCTTCAATAGAAAATGAAATATCTTCTAATGCTTTTGTATAGGTATATTTTGAAAAATAATGGTGAGAGACTTTATCAAGTGTCAAAAAGGACACGATATCTCCTCCTATTCATTCATAATATCTTCAGCAATTTTCGTATTCACAAGTTCTTCGTATGGTGCGTCCCCAGGGAGTTCCCCGGCTTCATCCATAATATTTAGCAGGTTTTCCCAAGCAGTTTCTTCAAGTATAGGATCTGTTGCAAAAGAATCTTGGTTCTTATAACGTTCAATCGACGTTGCTAGAATATCAAGATCGGTGTCTTCAAAATACGGCTGAATTACTTTTGCTATTTCTTCCGAGCTATTTTCCGCTACCCACTGTTGTGCTTTATAAATTGCTCTCGTAAATTTCTCGATATGTGTAGGGTTTTCTTTTAAATAACTATCCTTTGTCATAAAAACTGTATAGGGAACTTCACCAGATTCTTCACCAAATGAGGCAATGACGTGCCCCTTACCTTCCTTCTCAAAGACACTAGCCGTTGGTTCAAATAGTTGCACAAATTCAGCATCACCGGATACAAAAGCACTTGGGATATTGGCAAAGTCTATATTTTGTAAGAGTTCCAAATCTTGATGTGGATGAATATCATGCTTCTTTAACACAAATTCCCCAACCATTTGTGGCATGCCGCCTTTACGCTGGCCTAAAAAGATGCTTCCTTTTACATCATCCCATGTAAAATCAGGCTTTGGTTCTTTTGCAACGAGAAAAGTACCATCTGTTTGGGTAAGTTGTGCAAAATTTACTGCATGGTCTTTTGACTCTTGGGCATACACGTAAATCGAGGTTTCAGAACCAACTAATGCAACATCTGCTCCGTCGGATAATAAAGCAGTCATTGTTTTATCTCCGCCCCAAGTTGTTTGGAGTTCAACATCTAATCCTTCTTCTTCAAAAAATCCCTTCTCTATTGCAACATATTGTGGCGCATAAAATAATGAACGTGTTACTTCAGCTAATTTTATTGATGTATGTTCTGATCCATTTCCGCAAGCACTAAGGAATAAGACAAATACGATTGATAACAAGATAAATAGTTTGTTCCTTTTTAACATCATATTACCGTCCCTTCGTTTATGGCGTTTCAAAACAGTTTATGCTGCCCAGAAAAATGTGTGAATGCCTATGTGTATTTTTTTGATTAAGCAAATTTTAGTTTCTTTAACATCGGTAGACAGGGACTGATAAAAGTTGAATGTAAGACTGCTGAAAGTGATGAATCATAAGTTCGATAAGCATGAGATTATTTATCAAGTGTTAAAAATGTGCTTTACGTGTCAAGAGGGCATATAAGATACTGCGACATCTAAGTAGCATACGGCGAATAAGGTTATCTCTATATATATTTAGGTATAAGAAAAGCCGACTATGAGTTTAGTCGGCTTTTCGTGGCAACATAATGTGCCATCGTAATATATATTACTCCTCTTGGGATGAGGTAACATGTTTATAGGCGATAAATTGGTCCCGCCTTGACAATTTCTTCACTAACATGCGTAAACTTTTCAAAGTTTGCATGAAATTCCTCGGCTAACTTTTGCGCTGTTTTTTCATAGGAATCTTTATTTTCCCATGTTTGCTTCGGAATAAGTACCTCGTCTGGTACACCAGGTACATGAAGGGGAATGTGTAAACCAAAAATATCATCTTTCATTGTTTCCACCATATTTAATTCTCCCTCTAAAGCAGCATGGACCATTGCACGTGTATAAGAAAGTTTAATTCGTTGACCGACACCATAGGATCCGCCAGTCCAACCTGTATTTACGAGAAATACGTTTGCCTGATGTTGATCAATTTTTTTACCGAGCATTTTTGCATATGTTGCTGGTGCAAGTGGTAAAAAAGGTGCTCCAAAGCAAGTTGAAAATGTTGCTTGTGGTTCAGTTACACCGCGCTCTGTTCCTGCAAGTTTACTCGTATAGCCACTTAGGAAATGATACATTGCTTGTTCCTTTGTAAGTTTACTTATTGGAGGCAAAGTGCCAGATGCATCCGCTGTCAAAAAGATAATTGTGTTTGGATGTCCAGCTACACTTGGCTTAACAATATTATCGATATTTTCTAATGGATAAGCTGCACGCGTGTTTTCGGTTAATGTAACATCATCATAGTCAGGCGTCCGCGTTACCTTATCTAGTACAACATTTTCTAGTACAGAGCCAAACCGAATTGCATGAAAGATTTGTGGTTCTTTCTCTTCTGATAGTTTCACGCATTTTGCATAACAGCCACCTTCAATATTAAATACACCATTTGGACTCCATCCGTGTTCGTCATCACCAATTAATTTACGATAAGGATCTGCAGATAGCGTCGTTTTTCCGGTGCCTGATAAACCGAAAAATAAAGCAACATCGCCTTCCGCCCCAACGTTTGCAGAGCAATGCATGGATAGTACATTTTTTTGTGGTAATAAATAATTCATCACAGAAAAGATTGATTTTTTAATTTCACCTGCATATTCTGTCCCACCAATTAAAATGATTTTTTGCTTAAATGAAATGAGAACGAACGCTTCTGAATTCGTCCCATCGACTGTAGGGTCTGCTTTAAATGTTGGTGCTGAGATAATTGTAAAATCAGGTTCATGCTCAGCTAATTCAACCGCAGTTGGGCGAATAAACAACTGTTTTGCAAACAGATTATGCCATGCAAACTCATTCATTACACGTATTGGTAAACGATATTTTTCATCTGCTCCCGCAAAACCGTTAAAGACGAATAACTCTTCTTTTTCTTTTAAATGGTTGGTTACTTTCATAAGCAATTTTAAAAATACATGTTCATCTATAGGTTTATTTACTGTACCCCAATCTACTGTTTTCTCCGAAATTTCATCGCGTACGATAAATTTATCCTCTGGGGAACGACCTGTATACTTTCCTGTCGTCGCTTGAACTGCACCGGTTTCTGATAAAACCCCTTCTCGGCGTGATAAGATTTTTTCAATAAGTCGGGGAACCGACAGATCCTTTTGTAAATTCGTCTGTTGTGCAAATTCGTCGATTAAAGATGTTTGTTCCACCATTTTCATTTTAATAATAACCTGCCTTTTAATATATTTTTTAAATGTAATATAAAGGTATGTTAATTTCTAAAATCTGATTAATAGTATAACACATTTACTGAAATAGTCCATACTATATTAGCTGATTTTTGTATGTATATGTAAGATGCATGTAAAAGTTGACATAGGCCTTTCATTTCGTTACCATAATTTTGAGCGGATACTCTTATTCAGAGTCGGTGGAGGGATAGGCCCTATGAAGCCCAGCAACCATCACTTCCTATGTGAAAAGGTGCTAACCTAAAGCAAGGACATGTCCTTGAACAATAAGAGAGAAAGGCTACATATATCCTTTCCTCTATATTATAGGAAAGGTTTTTTGTTTTCTACAAGTGGCATAATAAATATATGATTAAGAATTAGAGATCCGTACCATACCCTTTAAGGAGGATTTAGCCACATGGCTAATAATCGTCGTTTATTTACTTCAGAATCTGTTACAGAAGGTCACCCTGATAAAATATGTGACCAAATTTCAGATGCTATTTTGGATGAAATTTTAAAAAAGGATCCAGCTGCAAGAGTTGCCTGTGAAACAATGGTTACTACTGGGCTTGTACTTGTTGCTGGTGAAATTACAACCACTACCTATGTCGATATCCCAGCTATTGTGAGAAAGACAATCAAGGATATTGGTTATACACGTGCAAAGTATGGATTTGACGCCGAAACTTGTGCTGTACTTACTGCAATTGATGAACAATCTCCAGATATCGCAGGTGGTGTCGATCAAGCTTTAGAAGCGAGACAAGGTAAAATGACAGATGCTGAAATAGATGCAATCGGAGCAGGGGACCAAGGATTAATGTTTGGTTTTGCCTGTGACGAAACTGCTGAGTACATGCCTTTACCAATATCGCTTGCTAATAAGCTAGCAAAAAGATTAACTGATGTACGAAGAAATCATTTACTTGACTACTTAAGACCTGATGGGAAAACACAAGTAACTGTTGAGTATGATGAGCAAAATAAGCCAATTCGTATTGATACGATTGTCATCTCTACACAACATCATCAAGATATTACAAATGAGCGTATAGAAAAAGACCTCATTGAACATGTGATTCAGCCAGTTGTTCCAGCTCATTTATTAGATGAAGCAACTAAATATTTGATCAATCCAACTGGGCGCTTTGTTATCGGTGGACCACAAGGCGATGCTGGACTAACAGGACGTAAAATAATTGTTGACACATATGGTGGCTATGCACGTCATGGTGGTGGTGCTTTTAGTGGAAAAGATGCTACCAAAGTTGACCGCTCTGCAGCTTATGCGGCAAGATATGTTGCCAAAAATATTGTTGCGGCTAAACTAGCAAAAACTTGTGAGGTACAGCTAGCATATGCAATTGGTGTTGCAGAACCTGTATCTATTGCTATTAACACTTTTGGTACTGGTATTGTTGATGAAGAACAGTTAGTAAATGCAGTACGAGAGTTATTTGATCTACGTCCGGCTGGCATTATTCGTATGTTAGATTTACAAAAGCCGATTTTTAAAGAAACAGCAGCATATGGACATTTTGGGCGGGAAGATGTCTTGTTCCCATGGGAAAAAGTCGATAAAGCGAATCTGTTAAAAGAGTTAATCAATATTTCATAATATAGAATAGAGGTTGGGACATAAGGGTCTGAATCCCTCGCTTAACTACTGTCACAATAGTAAAAGAAGTATCGCACTTCATACTAAATGTAGTAGTGGAGGGGTCTGACACTCTGATTTGTCCCAACCCCTTTTTCTTTTATTATTTACCTAAGTTTGTTTCATTTTTATAATAGATTCCTTTTTCTACGTAAGATTTTCTTATTCGTTCCATATCATGATAGTCCTCATCCGTTAGTGTGCGGACTACTTTTGCTGGGCTACCAAATGCCATCGTATGAGGTGGAATCTTTTTGCCGGGTGGAACCAAAGAACCAGCTCCGATATACGCACCCTCACCTATTTCCGCACCATCTAATATGATTGAGCCCATTCCGATTAAAGCTTTTTTACGAATAATAGCTGAATGTAAGGTAACTTGATGGCCGATTGTAACATCATCTTCTATCAAAACAGGGAGATTAGGGCTTTGGTGTATCATTGTTAAATCTTGAATACTGACCCGTTTCCCAATTTTTGTAGGTGCAACGTCTCCCCGTATTACGGTATGAAACCATATACTTGAATATTCATCAATTTCTACATCACCAATAATGTCCGCGTTTTTAGCAAGGAAAACAGAATCGTGAATTTTTGGATGAATATTTTTATAGTGGTGTATCATTTATTTAACTTCTCCTTTCTTTTTTGAATCGCGACTACAAATGGTGGATTATTTTTTTGATTAATAAATTCATAACGTAGCACATGATAAGCGGATTGATCCAGTTGTTTCACAAAGGTGATTACATTTTCCTTTTCCTCTAAACCACCTTCATGTCCATAATAAATGACTATGACAACTACACCATTTGTTTTTAAGTAATCCAAAATTTGTTGGATTGCCTGTAAGGTGGATTCAGATTTCGTAATGATAGTTTTATCGCTTCTTGGCAAGTACCCAAGATTAAAAATTGCCCCAGCAATCCCGTGTTTTTGTTCCTTTAACAGATATGTAGTAACACGTTCATGACCATCATGAATAAGCTTAACATTTTGACGGGCCTCATCGATGAGCCGTCTTTTTGTACTGTCTATCGCTTGTTTTTGGATGTCAAAGGCTAAAACTGTACCAGAATCTCCAACTAGATTGCTTAAAAATATCGTATCATTTCCATTACCACATGTCGCATCAATGACAGTTTCTCCAACTTGGACGGCATCTGCTAGGAGTTGATGTGAGAATTGCAAAATATTTTTTATCATAAATACTTCCCCTCGTTTATTTTAGTAGCCTAAGTTTAGCATGGAATAATTACGTATCAAAATATATTGTTATTTTACTAGTTATAGTGTACTATCTAACTATAACACTAATACAGAGGTGAAAATATGAGTCAATCAATGAAGGGGTTATTATGGAAAGAATGGCGTATGATGCGGAGTTTTTTTATTGGGATGATTGTACTTTGTACTGTGCTTTTTATATTTATGAGTATGAATAGTGGCGTTTACGAAAGTTTAGTTGGAATGATTACGCTTGGATTGATTATTATTCCGGCAAGCTTATTATTTAGTTTAAATATGGAAGTAAACAACATACAAAACTTCTTACATATACCGCAACCCGCACACAAACTTATCCTTGCGAAAATCTTATACAGTATGTTCATTTCCATCTTGTACATGGGATTTCTTATTATGCTTTTAACTGTTATGGATGCGATATATGACAACACTGTTTTTACATTTACTGGCGCAGTTTTATATTATGGATATATTTTTTTAAGTCTAATTATTATTTCTATGTTTCCTGCAGCAATCTTATTGTTTATGTGGACGGTGCATCAAATATGGAAAAAATACATTCATACGTTAAGTATTGTAGTAATACTAGCTCTGCTCTTCATATTTGGGAAGTTTGAACGCTTCATGAGTGAAACAGCATTTTATCAGACCTTTACACATTGGGGTAAGGTTTCGATAGCAGGTTTGATACCTGATGGAGGCGGTAGTAGGATAAATGGTGAATTAGTGATAAGTAATGAATTATTAATATTTCACAATGCTTACGTGGGGACATTTATTTTTTATGGCTTAATTGTAATTATATTGTATGTGTTTTCTATTCAATTAATGGAACGTCGAGTGGAGGGATAAAGTTGCCATCCATGTCGTCGTTTAATAACTATGAACCGATTTATAAACAATTAATGGACCGCATTTGTAGCGATATTATACGTGGGTCTCGTCAGGCGGGAGAAAAGTTACCTTCTGTTCGGGAATTTGCCGTCGATGTTGGCGTGAATATGAATACTATTCAACGCGTTTATCAAGAATTAGAAAGAATAGGGATTGTGGAAACAAAACGAGGTCAGGGGACATTTGTAACAGAAAACATAAATGAGATTGATCAGCAACGGACAGTTATGAAAAAGCAATATGTGAAGGAATTTATTCGAAATATGAAAAGCATGGGATATACCGTAGAAGAAATGATGGAAAGTATTCAAGAAGTGGAGGAGAGTAGGGATGATTCAAATCGATAATGTTTCGAAACGCTATTCACTTAGAAAAGCACTGGACAATTGTACGGTTACAATAAACAAAGGGAAAATAATTGGCATTATAGGTGAAAACGGAAGCGGAAAGACTACGCTAGTTAAAATATTAGCTGGATTAATGAAGCCTTCTAAAGGAGTTGTGCGAATAGACGAGAAATTAGTCAATCGTCATATTGGAGAGCGTGTTGCATTTCTTTCTGATCGTGAATATTTTTATGATTATTTTTCGATTGAGCAAGTGATTCATTTTTATGGTACGCAATTTCCAGATTTTAATAGAGAAAAAGCAATAGAAATGCTTAGTTTGATGAAAATAGATCAAACTAGAAAAATATCCCATTTATCAAAAGGTAATAAAACACGTATCAAAATTATTGTTACACTAGCTAGGGAAGTACCATATATCATTGTAGACGAACCTTTTTCAGGATTGGATCCACTTGTTCGAAAGACGATTATTAATGGAATGCTTCAATTTGTAGACTTAGATAAGCAGACACTTATTATGACAACGCATGAACTAGCTGAAGTGGAAGCAATTTTAGATGAAGTATTACTGATGAAACAGGGGAAAATAATCGCATATGAAGCAGTTGAGAAGATTCGTGAACAAGAAAATATGGATGTTTTTGGGTGGATGGAAAGTCATTACTCTTCATGCTGACGAAATAAAAACGATATATCATAGTTTGTGATTGATAGGACTTTATCTCTTGACAAACCTCAGAAGTTTCATTAGAATTCAGATTAATAACTAGGAAAAGCGATAAAAACTGTGAGAAGGAATAGTAATAAGCGAAAAGGTTTAGAGAGGCAGTGGCTGGTGAAAACTGTCCCTAGAAGTTTATGAACTCGCCTTTAAGTTGCAGAGATGAAACAAGTAGTTTCTGCCGTAAATCTGCGTTAAAGATACGAAGCGAATGCAGTTATTTGCATTAATGTGGGTGGTACCGCGGGAATATAACTTCTCGTCCCTTTTATGGGATGAGGAGTTTTTTTGTTTTTAAAAAAAGCAAATTGATCTGCCGTATGGGCTTGGAAACAAAACAAGTCTAAAAAAATGTAGGAGGAAGTTGTCATGAGTTTTAACCATCGCGAAATTGAAAAGAAATGGCAAACGTATTGGTTGGATAATAAAACATTTAAAACCGATACAACATCAAGTAAGAAAAAGTTTTATGCTTTAGATATGTTCCCATATCCATCTGGAGCAGGATTACATGTTGGACACCCGGAAGGATATACAGCGACGGATATTATATCAAGAATGAAACGAATGCAAGGTTATGAAGTACTTCACCCGATGGGCTGGGATGCATTTGGGCTTCCAGCTGAACAATACGCATTGGATACAGGTAATAGTCCAGCAGAATTTACGAAGAAAAACATTGCAACTTTTAAAAGACAAATTCAAGAATTAGGTTTTTCTTATGATTGGGACCGAGAAATAAGTACAACAGATCCAGAATACTATAAGTGGACACAATGGATATTTACTAAGCTTTATGAAAAAGGTCTTGCATATGTGGATGAAGTACCTGTGAATTGGTGTCCAGCACTTGGAACAGTACTTGCAAACGAAGAAGTGATAGATGGTCTAAGTGAACGTGGTGGACATCCGGTTATTCGTAAACCAATGAAGCAGTGGGTATTAAAAATTACTGCATATGCTGACCGATTACTTGAGGATTTGGAAGAGTTGGATTGGCCGGAAAGTATAAAAGACATGCAACGAAATTGGATTGGACGATCAGAAGGTGCAAATATAACATTTTCAGTTCATGACGAAAAAGAAACATTTACAGTCTTTACAACACGTCCAGACACGTTGTTTGGTGCAACCTATGCAGTACTTGCCCCAGAACACCCATTAGTGAAAAAAATTGTTACAACTGAACAGCGAGCTGCTGTTGATGCTTATTTGAAGGAGATTCAAACGAAATCCGACCTAGATCGTACGGACTTGGCAAAAGAAAAAACGGGTGTATTTACGGGGGCATATGCTATTAATCCAGTATCAAAGGAAAAAATGCCGATTTGGATTGCTGATTACGTATTAATGTCCTATGGAACAGGAGCAATTATGGCAGTTCCAGCACATGATGAACGTGATTATGAGTTTGCAACGAAGTTTAAAATACCAATTGTTGAAGTTGTAAAAGGTGGAGATATTTCCAAAGAACCTTATATTGGTGATGGCGAACATGTGAATTCCGATTTTCTAAATGGTTTAGGAAAAGAAGCAGCTATTACGAAAATGCTTGAATGGCTAGAAGATAAAGGCATTGGTACTCGCAAAGTCACTTATCGTCTACATGATTGGCTTTTCTCAAGACAACGTTACTGGGGTGAGCCAATTCCGATTATTCATTGGGAAGATGGTACAATGACAACAGTTCCGGAAGAAGAGTTACCATTAACACTTCCTGAAATGACAAATATAAAGCCATCAGGAACCGGTGAATCACCACTAGCAAATAGTGATTGGGTTCATGTTACGGACCCTAAAACTGGGAAAAAAGGCCGTCGTGAAACAAATACAATGCCACAATGGGCGGGAAGTTGTTGGTATTATTTACGCTTTATTGATCCTAAAAACAATGATCATCTTGTAGATCCAGAGCTATTGAAGAAGTGGCTACCAATAGATTTATATATTGGTGGAGCAGAGCATGCTGTCCTTCATTTGCTATATGCTCGTTTCTGGCATAAGTTTTTATATGATTTAGGAGTTGTACCGACAAAAGAACCGTTCCAAAAGTTATTTAACCAAGGAATGATTCTTGGTGAAGGTAATGAAAAAATGAGTAAGTCCAAGGGGAATGTTGTAAACCCAGACGATATTGTGGCAACACATGGTGCAGATACACTTCGTTTATATGAAATGTTTATGGGGCCATTAGACGCTTCAGTTGCATGGTCAACAAAAGGATTAGATGGTGCAAGACGTTTCTTAGATCGTGTATGGCGTTTGTTTATGGATGAAGAAGGAAGTTTGGCTACAAAAATTATTGATGAAGAGACAAAGGAATTAGAAAAGGTTTACCATGAAACTGTGAAAAAAGTGACAGAGGACTATGAAAATCTTCATTTTAATACGGCGATTTCACAAATGATGGTATTTATTAATGAGGGATACAAAGTAGATAAAATCTCTAAACAGTATGTGGAAGGATTTGTGAAGTTATTATCACCAATTGCACCACATATTGCAGAAGAAATTTGGCAACAATTAGGACATAAGGAAACCATTGCCTATGAAACATGGCCAAAATTTGACTCAGAGAAGTTAGTCGAAGATGAAGTGGAGATTGTTTTACAAGTTTTGGGGAAAGTTCGTGATAGAATAAACGTTCCAAAAGATAGCACGAAAGATGAACTAGAAAAATTAGCTTTAGAAAATGAAACAATTCAGGAATGGATTGCCGGTAAAACGGTTCGAAAAGTTATTGTCGTTCCAGGTAAATTAGTTAATATTGTAGCAAATTAAATAGAAGAAGCGCATGGATTATATTCCATGCGCTTCTTCTATTTTATTGCGGTTTCATAAGTGGTAATTCGAAATGTACTCATGTGGGATCGGTAAATAGATCTATTCATGATATTTTGATGAAAACCAATCCTCACTATACAAAAAAAGCGAAAGATAAGGCGGCAAATAGAACTGGTCTATATGTCAGAGATTTAATATCTTTAAGTAGTTTGAGATGGAACCCATTTTGTGTTTAATGCAATCCATTTACCATTTTCAAAATACCAAATTGTTTCAATTGTGCCGAGTTGATCTGCGTGATAAGCGCCGCTAACTTGTTGATAGCTTTTTAATCCATATCCTTTTTGTCCGCCGATAAGAATTGGTTCATAAAAAGCGATAGGGTCGATCATAATTTCTGACTTCCCTTTTTGTAGCTTCCCTTCTTTATTGTAAATACCTAATCGAATATAGTCATCTTTCCGATTTTGAACATTTATAATAATTGGTTTATCTACTGGAGATATACGGAGGCTAACTTTAAATTCATCTTGAAATGATCCTTCTACATATTGTTGGGTTGGTAATGGGATTTCCACTAATTTATTGTTTTTTAACGTATATAATTGATGATTATATAATCCACCACTACCACCAGTTGCACTTTGATAAAAAATATCATTTACTTGATCATGGTTTAAGTCTATAAATTGCAATGTTGGATCGTATCCACCAGGAAGTGGTATGTTGAATTTCTTATCGTTAGATGTTGTAATTTGTGCTTCGGTATTTATAAAATAGGGACTGGTCTTATCGAACTTTGTGCCCTTCAATTCAATTTTATCCTTTTTTCCATCACCTGTAATATCTTCTTCGTATACATGAATCGTTTCCAGCTGCGGTTTTTGTTTTTCTTTACCGAAAACTAAAGTTTGTTGAATAAATAAAACGGAGATGAAAATAAGTAAAATAAATAAAATTCTTTTCACTTTTACCCCTCAAATCTAATTTTCTTTATGTTTAACTTGCACGTTAAAATACAACCTATACATTCTATATAAAAAATATAGTGTGGAATTGATTATTTCGTTAGAAAGTGTTTAAAAAAAACTTCTACTCTTACGGAGAGCAATACTGTATGGGAACAAAATGTTTTGATGGCTTTGTCTGTATTCATACAAAATACTCATTGAAAATGTTTTCGGAGATTGAATGACGCTTACGCAAAGAAAGGCTTATTGTAACCATTCAACCGAGTTTAAGTAGTTTTTTAAAAAAAGTATTTGACTTCTACAGAAATAGCGTGTAATATTATTGCTGCTGTTAAAAACTGTGAAATCTATTGAGTAGATATTACGAAATAGGACATGTTGACAACTAGGTTAAAAAACAGTATAATAAGAGGTATCAAAAGGATAACTTTTTGTTATCGATTTCGTTTTTATTGATAATAAATATTGACTTTCCTTTTTACTTGTGTTATTATAAGAAAGTCGCTAATTTAAGCGGCGTAATCACAATGAATATTTGCTCTTTGAAAACTGAACAGAACGACCAGTATTCGAAATAAATGGTAAAGGTACTTTTAGCAACTTAGTTGCTAAGTGCTTGAATCAAAAACTTTGAAGAAAAACAACCTCGTTTTTCTTATTTATAGCTAAGAAACAACAAACTTTTTTGGAGAGTTTGATCTTGGCTCAGGACGAACGCTGGCGGCGTGCCTAATACATGCAAGTCGAGCGCGGGAAGCAAGCTGATCCCTTCGGGGTGACGCTTGTGGAACGAGCGGCGGACGGGTGAGTAACACGTGGGCAACCTACCTGTAAGACTGGGATAACTCCGGGAAACCGGGGCTAATACCGGATGATATTTTTTACCACATGGTAAGAAGATGAAAGATGGCTTCGGCTATCACTTACAGATGGGCCCGCGGCGCATTAGCTAGTTGGTGGGATAACGGCCTACCAAGG
>NZ_JBHLWL010000028.1:0-6606 GCF_042432965.1 Paracerasibacillus soli
GTTCAAGTTCAACATTTTTAACGGTTACCACAAATGGCGAAAGTTTAAAAGTTAATGGACCATTATCATCAAATGAAATATTAATCGTTGATAGTGGATTGCTAACGGCAAAAATAACAGATTCAAGTGGTAATACAATCCGAAATGGGTTGTCTGTTTTAGACGAGTTAAACTTTCCAGTTTTATATCCTGGCAGTAATGAAATAGAAGTAAGTAGTACAGGAGCAACATTTACGGAACTTCACGTATTAAGTCAAAGTAGATGGAGGTGATATTAACATGGCGATTCAATCGGTTGTAACATCTCAAACAGATTTTACTGGTGAGTTTCCGATTCATGATGAAACAGTTGCATTATGGCGTTTTAATGAATCACAACCAAATGAAAGTAAGCTGATAGATAGTGGCACAAATAATCATCATTTTACTATATCAAATTGGTCTGGAACATCTGCAAGTTTAGTGGCAGGGAAATTTGGACGATTTTTCAGGCAGAATATTGTCAATCCAACAAGTGAAAAGACATATCTTACCGCTACCAATGATGGTAGCTTTTTTACTGATTTAGGGGAGAAAATTGTTGTCGGTGGCTGGATAAATCCAACAACCTATTCAATCGGTCAAACATTTATTCCTATATTTAGTACAAGAAATGGACCAGGACAACCAATCCTGTATATTTCGTTATATCAAGGAAGACTACGATTAATGCTTTATAACAATGTTGGGACATTAATTTATGATACATCCGAGACACCAAGTATTAGTTTTGTAAATAATGGTTGGTATTTTATCACAACCATTATTAATAGGACTGATAAAACAATTCAAAACTTTATCGGTGATAGGTCGAACGGGGCAACTTGGCAATCACTTGTAAGAAATTATACAGGTGTATTGAATGAAGAATGTACCGCTGACATTGTCATGGGTATGTTACAAGATACGTATTACTATGCTGGTGGTTTTGATGATTGGTTTTTTGAGAAAGATTCAAAGTTAACAATGGAAGATATACACTTATATTTTAAATTTTCTATTCAAGCAAATGGTGCAGATAGTGCATCCCAAGTCGATGCATTAACGGAACCAGGTGCTGTTATTTTAAAGCAAGAAGATAACAAGTATCCAGGTAGTGGTGTGCTCTATACAGTGCCTAAAAAGTGTAGTTTAGGTGGCAATGGTAGAGTTTCAGTAACTAGTGAATATATTGCTGGGACCACTGCGATTAGTTTAGTTGAAACATCCACATCAGATGACCTTGAGGATTGGACTTCGTGGCAAACAATTGGACCAACAGGTGAATTAATTTCACCTAATAGAGCTTATATCCGCTATCGCATTACTTTAACGACAGAAGATGAAACGAAAACACCGAAACTAATAGAAGTTATATTGCATGATATCCCAAAACCTGCCTATGAAAAACTTGGATTTGCTAGGCCTGTCGTTTTGGATAGTAATGGAGCATGGGATGCAGTTTTAGAAAATGCGTTTGATGTCATTGTTACAAGTGAAATTAATGGTGCTGACATCTTAGAGTTTAAGATTCCTTTTCATGATTTAAAAAGGGAAAGTATTGAAAACGAAAAACAAATTCAAATCGTAGACGATGTGTATCGCATACGAACGATTACGGATGAAAAAAGCCAAGAAGGTAATATCATCACTCACGTATATGCAGAAGCAGATTTTTATGACTTAGCTTTTAGTACAGATAAACAGCCTATTGAATTTAATGCAGATACTGCAGATGTTCCAATGAAATACGCGCTAGAAGGAACAGAGTGGTCTGTTGGGAATGTAAATGTAACAACAAAGCGAACATGGGAATCGGAAGAGAAAAATGCATTATCCATATTACGTGAAGTGCAAAATATCCATGGTGGAGATTTGATATTTGATAGCGCAAATCGTTTAGTTCATTTATTAACATTTGGCGGTAAAGATAGTGGTGCGCTCTTTAGTTATAGAAAGAATATGAAAAGTATTCAAAGAACAGTTGATACAAGAAGTTTAGTGACAAGATTATATGCATACGGTAAAGATGGCATGACATTTTCATCTATTAATAATAACAAAGCATATGTAGAAGATTATAGTTTTACATCAGAAGTTCGAATTGCAACACTTGATGCCTCATCATTTAGCAATCCTTATCAAATGTTAGAGTTTGCAAATATGAGATTAGGACAATATGCAAAACCGAGGGTGTCTTATGTTTTAACAGCAATGGACTTATCTGTATTAACAGGTTATGAACACGAGGAGTGGGACCTAGGAGATATTGTTACGGTAAACGATAAAGAATTAAATTTACAAGTAAAAACTCGTATTGTGCGTAGACAATATAATTTACAGGAACCATGGAAAACAGTGATTGAATTATCGACAAAATTAAAAGAATTAGGTGATTCATCAGCTCAGTGGGATAAAGCTGCGGATATGCTACATGATACAGATGTGCTTGATCGGCAGGAAATAAAGGATTTAGTACCGTTTAATCATTTGAGAAATTCAAGGGCAGATGATGGATTTACGTATTGGGTGAATTCTGGTTTTACAGTTGACCCTAACAATGGTGCAAGCGGTGATGCATCTTTTAAAGCAGAAGGTGTTTTGGGAATGACGAAAAGTATGTATCAAACTGTATATCCAGCAAATCGAAAGAATTATACTATATCTGCTCAAATTGGTTCTGAAAATCTAGAGAAAGGGCCAAATGGGCAAGTAGGGATTGAAGTGGAAATTGAATACGAAGATGGATCGATTGAAAAGAGAATTATTGATTTATATTAGAGGTGTTTGAAATGGTTTTTTTAACTCAAACTGCACATGCAATTACTCCAAAAGGATCTGGGAAAATTAAGAAATTAACAATTCGATTATTTGTAAAAGATTGCACTGGGACAGTGTATTTTACAGATATTCTTTTGCAAGGTGGCTCAATCGCTACTGGGTGGGTTGGGCATGTATCAGAAATAAAGTGGACTCTTGATGGTTAGGTGATTAAATGACGATACAGTTTACGAGGTTTAGTGAAACAATACGTGTGAAAGAAGATAAAAGAGTCGTAAATGTAACTTTGAAATTGTTCGTTACAGACTGTACGGGGACGATTTATTATACAGATATACAACTTCAAGAAGGCGATAAGCTAACGGGATATGTCTTAAACACAGAAACCTCACTTGAAAAATATAGAGAAGAAAGCGGGGTTCTCCCAGTTCGTTTCTATAATGGAGTGGTTAGAAGTAAAGAAACGATTGTCATATTTAATCTGGGAACAACATCTGCAGGACTGGATTGTCATATCACACCCCTTCAATCAATGAAAGCAGGAAGTATTAAACTTTCGCAAGGATATGGATCCCACCATATGAAATTTAAAGCTGTAGCAAATCCAGATGACACATTTTCATTATTGGCTTCAAGTAGACAAGCGTTGCGAAATCAAAGCAAAACAGAAAAAGAAGGGTTTTATCAATATACCGCAGCATCTGATAGTAAGCACATTGTAGAACTCGAAGAAGGAAAAGCAGCACGAGTTTTATTTGAATTCCAGGAAATGCAAGAAGGAAGTGGCAAGCAATGAGTCAATATCTAGAAGGCAAAAAGACAATGGTGTGGAGTTTCATGGGAAACGCAAGAATGTATGAGTCTTTAAACAAATACGGGGATAGGCTTGATACGGTAGGTATATTTACATTTGAGGTAGATATTACAGGTACTATTAAAGAAACAGGGACAAGTATATCGAGCATGATGCCATATATCAATAAATGGCCGCATATAAAATGGTTGCTAACAATCATGAATCATGGAACGGCATCAATATTTACAGCAATCAGAAATAACACAAATGGTGCAAAAGATAAATTTTTATCAGAAATCGTTCGAATCATGAAGAAATATCCATGGTGTGATGGTGTTGATATTGATTTAGAACGTGGCGGTGGCTATGAAAACAAAGATGCCGCAAACCTTTTATTTAAAGATATTTATCAAACTGTAAAACAGTACGATTCATCAAAGCTTGTCAATATTTGCTTACCTGGGATGACAGGGGTTCAAGGTTCTGTTGGTGGAGAAAACTGGTGTGTATATGAAGATTTAAATCCTTATTGTGATACAGCTGCAATTATGAGTTATGGGATGGCCTGGGCAGGTTCCGCTCCAGGGCCCGTTTCTCCTCGAGATTGGCTGGAAGGTATATATAATTATGCAACAAGTGTTATGTCGCCAAAGAAAATATTTTTGGGCCTTCCAGGTTATGGTTGGAACTGGCGAATTGATGATACTCCTCAGAATTTAAATAGGGTTTATCGTGGTACGTCCAACACCTATTATGCTGCACAACTTTGGATGACAGGTGGTTATAACTTTACAAATGATGCACCACCGCAACCGATGATTCCTATCATTGCTTATTGGGATGATTACGATAAAGTCCCATGGGCATTGCCACATGTCTATGATTACATGGAAGGTCCAGATGCAGTTACGAGAACCAATCCATTAATTGCTGAAGATTATAACCGAAGAAGCTTTTTAACAGCATATAGTAAACAACAAAAGACAGAGTTCGGAAATATATTTATTGATCGTCTAGGAAGTAACTATGATAGTCATGCTGGAATTATATCTGATTCCTCTCAGATGGTTACTCTCGGTGAAAACGGTGAAACGACATATAATTTCACTTTGCAATCTAGTGGAACTTATGACATTGCAGTAAGGATTGGTTTTCCTTTTTGGGATAAAAATACGATTAAAATATCAATTGATAATGATGAAACAACCTTTAAGGAAAGTAGGCTATGGTGGCCTTATTGGAGAACGACTTGCTGGTTAACATTAAAGAAGAATATATCCTTATCAGCAGGTACACATACCATTAAAGTTAAAGCAGGAATTCCTGGTGTTCAGTTTTATGGTTTTAGGGTCTGCTCTGACTTTCAACAATCATCTAGTGCAGGGGAAGCGGAATTTTTACTTACTCCCAGAAAGTTTAAAGGGGTAAATGGTCAAATGGTAGAACCGGATCGGGCATTTAAGTTAACGACAGAAGTGTTGAGAAGAAAACCAGACTCAGCCCTTATTTGGTACGAGGACTTCAGGGATGAAAATCCGCTACCAAGTAACTATTGGATAACCTTAAGTGGTGAATGGGAAGTTTGGAAAAAAGATGATTTTAACAATCCACGTCCTTATGCACAGCTTGATGGAAAAGGTGAATTGACATGGAGGTATTCTGATTTTAAAAATATACACATTAGAGCAAGAATTGGATTCCCACAAAACGGGAACGGGCGAGCGGGAGTATTCTGTGGTGATTTATTTTGTTGTTTAAACTATAGTACCCAGCGTTTGGAACTGTATAAAGGTAGCTCCTTATTAGGAAGTTATAATGTTCAAATAGAACGCACTCCAAATGCCAATTTACGAACCGCACCTAATCTTTATACGATTGAAATGCGAATACGAAATAATTCTGTCAGGGTATATTCTGGGGCAGCAAACACATTCAGATTTAAAGTGGATATCAATGACTTCAGTGGAGGCTATGCAGGAATTCGTTCAGATAATCGCATGATATCTGACTTACTTCGTTTAGGAGATGCATGGACATATGAACCATATGAAAGTGTAGATATAACTTTCCCTAATGGAAACACAGTAGAATTCGGAAGAATACCAAGAACAGGTGTTACTTGGGATAACGAGTTTCAAGTCTTTAAAGTAAATAATGATCTGGAAGAAATAGGCACAAGAAATGATGATATATCAATGGATTACGACTTCTTTCACTCACAAGAATTACCACTAATTGCCGGAAATGATTATACCGTCAAAATAAAACCAAAGGACATTAACCTTTGGATATCACGATTATTTCTAGGAGATGCGGATGGTTTTTCAATTCTTTATTATCAAGATGTTGATAGCTTGGTTTATTGGGCAAACGAGGCGGCTTATAGGTGGAAGTTACGAGGCATTGCCATTTGGTCATTAGGACAAGAAGATATGCGGGTTTGGGAAGCATTACCAAAACAAATATAAACGATTCAAGGGTGTCTACAAAATGTAGGCACCCTTTTTATATAGATGTTTTTAAAATTGAAGGGGGAAACTTTCTATGAAGGATATATGGAACTGGATACAGATTATCGTTACAGCACTAGGCGGATTTATTGGTTGGTTTTTAGGAGGGTTAGATGGCTTTTTGTATGCGTTGATCATATTGGTTGTTGCTGATTATATCACTGGAATTATGTGTGCAATTGTTGATAAGGAACTATCTAGTGAGATTGGTTACCGAGGGATATTTAAGAAGGTATTAATTTTTATACTGGTAGGTGTCGGGCATATGATTGACACACATTTAATAGGGGATGGCAGCGTTCTTAGAACAGCAGTCATCTTTTTTTATTGCTCGAATGAAGGAATTTCCATGCTAGAAAATGCTTCACGCTTGGGTTTACCAATACCTGAGAAGTTGAAAGATGCACTTGCTCAGTTACACAATAAGGGAGGAAATGAACAATGAATTTAAAACAATTATATTTAACGAAGAATGAATGTTACAAAGCTGGAAGGAAAATC
>NZ_JBHLWL010000029.1:0-2781 GCF_042432965.1 Paracerasibacillus soli
CATATGTAAATCGCTCCTTTTTAGGTGGCACAAATGTGAGGCATTTTCGCTCTTTCCGGCAACCACTTCCAAGTAAAGTATAACACACTATACTTTATATCCATAAAGTGTGTGCTCTGCGAGGCTATTGGCTCTGCCAACAAAACCCTGCATACTGATTACCAGTATGCACAAAACCTTTAAGACCTTTCTTTTTTTTACGAGAAAAAAGAAACAAAAAAACCTGACCTCTGCCACCTCAGCAAAAGGGGGATTTGCTCTCGTGGCTCGTTTAAAAAAGACAAGGGACAGGTCGTATTTTTCAAAACGCTGCGCTGAAAAATCTCCACCTTAAACCCTTGTCTTTTTTATTTTGTCCGTTATGTTTTTCGTACCGAAAGCCGTACTCAGCAAAATCAAAATTTGCTCGACTTTCGGTTTTCCAGGATAACGGACAAAACCACTTAAAATAACAAAAGACACGAGAATGATCTCTCGTATCTTTTGTATTCTTATTCAACAATCGCGCCCGATTGCAGTATAAATTTAACGGTCGTTCATCATGTTCTTATTTATCAGAGCTTGTGCTATAATTATTTTAAGTTTATAAGAAGGAGAATTAATATATGGGCATTTTTAGTATTTTTGTAATCAACACAGTTGATTATCAACCAAACAAAAAATAAGTGGTTATAATGAATCGTTGATAAGCAAAATTCATTATAACCGCATTAAAGAGGGTTATAATGAACAAAAAAAATATAAAAGACAGTCAAAACTTTATTACTTCGAAACGTAATGTAGATAAAATAATGACAAATATAAGCTTAAATGAACATGATAATATCTTTGAAATTGGCTCAGGAAAAGGGCATTTTACCCTTGAATTAGTACAAAGGTGTAATTTCGTAACTGCTATTGAAATAGACCATAAATTATGCAAGACTACAGAAAATAAACTTGTTAATCACGATAATTTTCAAGTTTTAAACAAGGATATATTGCAGTTTAAATTTCCTAAAAACCAATCCTATAAAATATTTGGTAATATACCTTACAACATAAGTACGGATATAATACGCAAAGTTGTTTTTGAAAGTATAGCTGATGAGAGTTATTTAATCGTGGAATACGGGTTTGCTAAAAGGTTATTGAATACAAAGCGCTCATTGGCGTTACTTTTAATGGCAGAAGTTGATATTTCTATATTAAGTATGGTTCCAAGAGAATATTTTCATCCTAAACCTAAAGTGAATAGCTCGCTTATCAGATTAAATAGAAAAAAATCAAGAATATCGTACAAAGATAAACAGAAGTATAATTATTTCGTTATGAAATGGGTTAACAAAGAATACAAGAAAATATTTACAAAGAATCAATTTAACAAATCCTTAAAACATGCGGGAATTGACGATTTAAACAATATTAGCTTTGAGCAATTCTTGTCTCTTTTCAATAGCTATAAATTATTTAATAAGTAAGTTAAGGGGTGCGTAAACTGCACCCCTTAACTTGTCTTGTTTTGCTTAAACAATCTTGGCCCTTTTGTTGAATTACTCTTTAATAAAATAATTTTTCCGTTCCCAATTCCACATTGCAATAATAGAAAAGCCATCTTCATCTGCTTTTTCTTCATCATCTGTATGTATTAAATCGCCATCTTCTGCGTCATCAAGATTTAATTCCTTATGAATTTCCTTTAATAAACCACCATATGAAATTAATCTTTTTCGATAAAGTCCTTCCTCCAAATCAGCTAAACGCTGCAAATTTCTTTCTTCGTCATCAGTCATAAAATCTGTATCTTTTACTGGATATTTTGCAGTTTCATCAATGGCTGATTTTATATCAGATTTATGTTTATTTTTTGGTCGAATCATTTGGACTTTAACGTTTGGATCATAATCTAATTTCATAGCTCTTTTCCAAAATTGAATCCATTGCTTTTGATTCACATAGTTTTCAGTGTTATAAAAATAAGTGCTTTCTACACAAACCAACACATGCATGTGTTGGTTATAAGAATTATCTATATTATTTACAGTTACTTCTGTCGCTCGCATAAAACCAACTAAGTTTTTATTAATTTTCTTATATTTCATCATACGATTAAAACCTTTTGACATATCCGATAAACTTTTATTTAATTCAGTACCATCATAAACATTTCTAACGGTCAACGTAAGGAAAAGCCAACGAACTGTTGGTTTTTGTTTGATAACTTCTGCAACAACCTTTTGTGACTGAATACCATGCTTCATTGCTCTCCTCCAGTTGCACATTGGACATAATCGAGATTTACAAAACCACACACGATATAACGTTTTTTCTCCCGTTTCATAACTCACTTTATATTCAAGTACCTCTGCACAATCTTTTACACGTTCAGCCTTTTTAAATTCAAGAATATGCAAGAGTTCAAAATAATCTACATTTGCCATTTTCTTTTCTCGCCAAGGTCTTATTTTTCCACTTTTTGTTTTGTCGATTAGTACACTTGATTTTTCATCTGAATTAATGCTATTATTATTGCACATAATTAATACAGAAACCCCCTATGTAAATTTGTTTTTGTGTGGTAACTTAAACAATAACATAGGGTATTTTTCTGTGCAAGGATTTTTAAAGGTTCATTAACCTTATAAAGCCAATCACACCAACACTTTAAACGCGATGTAAACTATAAAAATAAAAACTTGTTGTTTCTATATGTATCAAGATAAGAAAGAACAAGTTCAAAACCATCAAAAAAAGACACCTTTTCAGGTGCTTTTTTTATTTTATAAACTCATTCCCTGATCT
>NZ_JBHLWL010000003.1:0-78150 GCF_042432965.1 Paracerasibacillus soli
GAAAGTGAATCTTCTACCACGCACACCGCGTCTTCTACCATAGAAAGTGAATCTTCTACCACGCGCACCGCGATCTTCTACAATCGAATGCGAATCTTCTACCACGCGCACCGCGATCTTCTACAATCGAATGCGAATCTTCTACCACGCACACCGCGTCTTCTACAATCGAATGCGATTCTTCTACCACGCGCACCGCGATCTTCTACAATCGAATGCGAATCTTCTACCACGCACACCGCGTCTTCTACAATAGAAAGTGAATCTTCTACCACGCGCACCGCGATCTTCTACAATCGAATGCGAATCTTCTACCACGCGCACCGCGATCTTCTACCATAGAAAGCGAATCTTCTACCACGGATTCCGCGTCTTCTACAATCGAATGCGAATCTTCTACCACGCGCACCGCGATCTTCTACAATGGAATGCGATTCTTCTACCACGCACACCGCGTCTTCTACCATAGAAAGTGAATCTTCTACCACGCGCACCGCGATCTTCTACAATCGAATGCGATTCTTCTACCACGCACACCGCGATCTTCTACCATCGAAAGTGAATCTTCTACCACGCACACCGCGTCTTCTACCATAGAAAGTGAATCTTCTACCACGCGCACCGCGATCTTCTACAATCGAATGCGAATCTTCTACCACGCACACCGCGATCTTCTACCATAGAAAGCGAATCTTCTACCACGCGCACCGCGATCTTCTACCATGGAATGCGAATCTTCTACCACGCGCACCGCCTAGTATGCGCCGCGAATAAACGGATGTACTTCTTTCCAGTAAAAGTCTTCAAGCTTTTTCCTTTCTATACTGGAGAAGCCTGGGGTGTTTATAGCGGATATATTATCTTCTACTTGTTTTACGTTACGGAATCCTGGTATGACGCTTGTTACAGCTTCATGTTCTAGTATCCATTTTAGGGATGCACGTGTCATATTTCCGCGGTCTTCCGCTATCCTGCTTAGTTTATTACTAAGTTCTACACCTTTCGCAAAGTCCAGTCCAGCAAATGTTTCGCCTACATTAAATGCATCGCCATTAATATTGAAATGGCGATGGTCATCCTCTTCGAATGTGGAGTCAGTTGTGAATTTCCCTGTTAATAGTCCACTTGCTAAAGGTAGACGTGATAAAATCCCAATATTTTTTTCTTGTGCTCGTGGAAATAATGTATTGATTGGCTTTTGGCGGAAAATATTAAAAATTACTTGTAAGGCGCTTGCTTTTGTATTGTCGATTACAAATAATCCTTCTTCGATTGTTTCTACACTTACGCCATAATAACGAATTTTCCCTTTTTCCTTTAACTTGTCTAAAACTTCAAATACATGACCGGCTTGTAAAATCTCCATTGGGGGACAATGTATTTGATATAGGTCGATATAATCCCGATTCAAACGTCGCAAGCTATCTTCACAATATTTGGTGACAGCTTCTTCAGAATAATTATCTGGATCATAAATGTCACCTGCTCGGCCAAATTTTGTTGCGATATAAATATCCTGTTTCATTCTACTTGTTACTTTTGCTAACAACTGTTCACTATGACCATCGCCATATACATCTGCTGTATCAAAAAAATTTACTCCTAATTCTATTGCGCGCTCTAATCCCTTTAACGCCTCTTGATCGTTTGTTTTTCCCCATGCACCACCTATCGCCCATGTACCAAAACTTAGCTCACTAATTTTTAAATCTGTATTTCCTAATTGGTTATATTTCAAAATGACCACTCCTTCTGCATACGTGTTCACATAATAATCCACATAAAACAATACCTTATATAGACTCTTTTACTTTTACTTTTACTTTTCCATCATCGCCCATTACACCGAAATAAATCATCAACTTCTATAACTTAATAGTTTTTCATTCAGTACTTTTGTTGTACTATAAATTTCTTGATATACGCCAAACAGTTCTTTATATTTCCGTACATTTTCTTCATTTGGAATAAATTCCTTCTCCACTTTTAGAAATACGTCTGCACATGCTTGGAGGGTTTCGAACCAGTTGCACCCGTATGCTGCAATCATTGCTGCTCCCATGCCTGGTCCTTGTTCACTTGTTAATTTTATTATTTTCGCATCAAATACATCTGCTTGCATTTGAAGCCAAGTATCGCTTTTGGCACCACCACCTATAGAGACAATGGTGTCAATGACTTTTCCCTCTTCACGGAATATATGGATTGATTCATTGAGAGAGAATGTGATACCTTCTAGAACAGCGCGGGTAAAGTCCGCTATTTTATGTGATGCATCTATTCCAATAAAACTGCCGCGTATCGTTGAGTCAGCATGTGGCGTGCGTTCGCCAACAAGATACGGGGAGAAAAGTAAACCATTTGCTCCAACTGGGACGTCTTCCACATTTGCGAGTAATTCATCAAATGATACTTCTTTTGCAAATACATTTTTAAACCAACTTAAGCTATGTCCAGCTGAGAGTGTAACCCCCATTGTATAGTAGGCATTTGGCGCACTATGATTAAAATAGTGCACTTTTCCGTTAAATTCCTTGTTGCTACTGGATTCATAGGATAAAACAACACCTGATGTCCCGATGCTACAAAGTGTTTTTCCTTCTTGTAAAATACCTGCACCGATGGCACCGCATGCATTATCTGCTCCTCCTGCAAATACTTTTGTTGTTGTTTGCAGTCCTGTCTCTTCTGCGATTTCTACGGATAATTCCCCAACCATTTCATCGGATGTTACAAGGGGTGGACATATTGTTAGGTTTATATCTAATCGTTCACAAATCTCTGCACTCCATTCCTTTTTCGCAATATCTAGTAATAATGTTCCAGCGGCATCTGAATATTCCATTTGTAGTTTATTCGTTAGACGAAAGCGTAAATAGTCTTTGGGCAATACAAATGTTTTAATTCGTGCAAATAATGCCGGTTCATATTTTTTTACCCATAATAACTTAGGCAACGTAAAACCTTCTAATGCTGGATTTTTTGTAATTTCAAGTAACCGCTCTTTGCCAATCACATCATATATATCTTTACATTGTTCGGTTGTTCTTGTATCGTTCCACAGAATTGCCGGGCGTAATACTTCATCATTTTCATCCAAAAGAACAAGTCCGTGCATTTGACCGGAAAAGCTAATTCCTTCTATATTCGCTGTATCTTCGGTAAAGTTTTGATGTAACTCTTTTAAAGCATGAATAGTTTGTTCCACCCATACTTCTGGATCCTGTTCGCTATAGCCCGATCTTCGCTGTATGATAGGATAAGATTTAGAAATCTCTTGTACTACCACACCTAGCTGATTAACGAGTAAAACTTTTACTGCACTTGTACCCAAGTCGATTCCAATTACATATTTCATAGGATACATACCTCTTTTCGATGTTTATACATGTACAGCCAGATGAAGGAACTACCATCTGGCTGTACATAATTTAAGAAATCTACATTATCTATTCATTATTTTTAAGCAAAGGTTGTAAGTAAATATTGATTAATGGTGGCTTTTATTTTTTCCATTTGTCCTGATTTATTTGTGATTTCACCCATATTTCGTGCATGTGCTTCCAATGTTTTGAAGTTTGCCTTACCATCCACTATATCTTTACCAATACCATCTTGGAAACTGCGATAACGTTCTGATACAATCCCTTCAAGGACACGATCCTCTATTAATCTTTGTGCAACTTTCAATCCTACGGCAAAACTGTCCATCCCAGCAATATGAGCGTGGAATAAATCTTCTTTTTCAAATGAACCACGGCGAACTTTCGCATCAAAGTTCAAACCACCACGCCCTAATCCACCATTTTTCAAAATTTCATACATAGCAAGTGTTGTAGCATACAAGTCTGTTGGGAATTCATCCGTATCCCAACCTAACAACGGATCACCTTGGTTCGCATCAACAGATCCTAGCATGCCATTAATTCGTGCATAATGTAGTTCATGTTCAAATGTATGACCTGCCAATGTTGCGTGGTTTGCCTCAATATTAAATTTGAAATATTGATCTAAGTCGTATTTTTGTAGGAAAGCATGCCCAGTTGCTACATCAAAATCATATTGATGTGTCGTTGGCTCTTTCGGTTTAGGCTCAATTAAAAACTGTGCATCGAAGTCAATTTCTTTCGCATAATCTACAGCCATATGAAGGAAACGACCTAAGTTATCTAATTCAAGTTTCATATCTGTATTTAATAATGTTTCATATCCTTCACGTCCACCCCAGAATACATAGTTCTGTGCCCCAAGTTCTTTTCCGACTTCTAGGCCTTTTTTAACCTTCGTAGCAGCATAAGCAAATACATCTGCATTACTTGAAGTTGCTGCACCGTGCACAAAACGAGGATGTGTAAACATATTTGCAGTATTCCATAATAATTTCGTCTTACTATCTTTCATGTAATCTTTAATCATTGCAACAATGACATCAATGTTATGCAATGTTTCCTGTAAATTGTCCCCTTCAGGCGCAATGTCAATATCATGGAAACAGAAGTATGGTACATTTAGCTTTTCAAAGAATTCAAACGCTGCCTCTACACGGGCTTTCGCCAAATCCATCCCTGTAAACTTATCCCAAGGTCTGAACATCGTGCCGGAACCAAATGGATCAGTTCCATTCGCTGTGAATGTATGCCAATAAGCAACAGCAAAACGTAACTGCTCTTCCATCGTCTTACCACCGACTATTTCTTCTGGATTGTAAAATTTAAATGCATACGGATTTGTAGAAGTAGCACCTTCGTAGTTGATTTTTCCTATTTCATTGAAATATGCCATAATGAATTCCTCCTAAAGTGTATGTTGATTATGTTATAATAAATAAAATATTAATTAACTTAGTTTATTCAATAGATAAACTAACAATTACCTAAAAAAATATTGTTTCTGTTTTCGATGACACCCATATAAAAATTATTTTTCTTCCCTATCGGCCATACTATATTCTCATATCTCTGGAGGGTTTATCATGAACATGTTTAGCAGCACACTATACCGTATCACGGAATGGATTACTCGATTTGCCTATATCCACTTACTATGGATTCTCTTTACAATATCCGGGTTCGTTATATTTGGCTTCTTCCCATCGACTGTTGCCATGTTCTCCATTGTTCGTGACTGGCTACGTGGGAAAACAGATATACCCATCTTCCAAACATTTTGGAACTATTTTAAACAAGAATTTAAGAAAAGTAACTTATTAGGTGTATTCGTATATGCCGTCACTTTATTAATTGTATTAGATTTTTATTTTATTACTTCCAATACAATCAATCGCTTCACTTGGATAAATATCCCTTTATTTGCTTTTATATTTTTATTTATTTTATTCTTGATTTACTTATTTCCAACGATCGCACATTATCATATGAAACCTATGCAGCTCATAAAAAATGCCTTTTTTATTATGCTCGTTAGTCCAATCCAAAGTTTCCTCATTTTATTAAGTCTAGTTTCATTATATTTTATCTTTAAACTTCTACCTGCATTAGCCTTTATTTTTGGTGGAAGCGTCTATGCATTTATTACGATGTGGCTATGTTTACACGCCTTCGAAAAAATTGAAAACAAACAAGCTTCATAAATACAAGGATGAGGTTCATGGGCTTGAGCCTCTTTTTATTGTTATCAGTTTTATCCTTTTACTGCACTAGAAGAAATACCTTCTACCACTTTATTACTGAAGAAAATGAATGCAATTAGAATTGGTAACACACTTATAATTAATGTTGCACCTATTGCTCCCCAATCCGTCATATATTGGCCAATAAAGTTTTGAATACCGACTGTCAATGTTTTAAATTTATCCGAGCTTATAAAAGTATTTACAAAAACAAATTCATTCCAGTTATAAATCATATTAATAATTACCGTTGTTGACATAACAGGTGCTGTCATCGGCAAGATAATCCTAAAAAACATACGATGGATAGAACAACCATCTATAATAGCTGCCTCTTCAATTTCCCGTGGTAATGTATAATAAAAACCGAGTAATATCATAATGGTTATGGGCAAATTGTATGCCGTATATGTCAACACAATGGACCATGGATTATCAATGAGACTAACTTTTAGAAACATACTGAATAACGGTATGATCGCAGAGTGAATAGGAATCATTAACCCTACCATAAAAAGTCCTAATACTAAACCGCTATATTTCCACTTCATTCTTGTTATTGCAAAAGTAGCCATACTTGCAAAAAGTACTGTGAATATAATAGCTAGCCCAGTAATCCAAACACTATTCCAAAAGTAGGTTCCAATACCGCCTTCCCAAACCTTCAAATAATTTTCCCATCTAAACTCTGTAGGTAAAGCAAATGGTGAACCCGAGAATATCTCCTGGTTATTTTTGAGTGAAAACAAGAACAGCCAGATGATAGGAAAAATCTGAAAAACAGCAACTAAACCTAATGAAATATAGAGTAAAACCTTCCCTAATCGTTTCATGCTCATAACCTCCTCCCTCTAATATTGAATCTCTTCTTTCGACGCTGTAAGTTTTTGTACAATAATCGTCACTACGAGCGTAATTGCTAATAAGAGGAATCCAATTGCACTACCATATCCAAAGTTATTCGTTGAAAAGGCTAATTTATACATATACGATGCCATTACCTCACTTGCACCGTTTGGCCCTCCACCGGTCATCACGTAAATAAGATCAAAATATTTTAATGAACCTACAATAGCTAACACGATCGTAACTTTCACGACACCCATAATAAGTGGTAGCTTTATTTTAAGCGCAATCTGTATTGGATTTGCCCCATCTATTTTTGCAGCCTCAATAACAGAATCCGGAATGTTTTTTAATGCTGCATAATATATGAGTATATAAAAACCCGCATACTGCCATAAAATTGGAATAAATATCGCGTATAAAACGATTGAAGGTTCCGCCAACCAAGATGGTGGATTTTCCATACCTAATTTCATTAGAATGTAATTCAACATACCGTTCGATGGATTAAATACCTTAATCCACAATTGCGCAATCGCAACCGAGGATAATAACATCGGCACTAAATATATTTTCCTTAATAAATCTGCTCCTTTTATTTTTGAAGCTAGAACCATTGATATTGCTAAATAAGCGATGAGACTCAATGTTGAAAATATAGCTAATAATACCGAATGCCCTGCACTACTCCAAAATTTACTATCCTGTATTGCATTGATGTAGTTCTCCATCCCGATAAATTTCATATCACCTATACCATCCCAGTCCATCAAGCCGTAATAGGCTGATAATCCTAATGGTATATAAATTAATACGGCAATTAACAGTAAGGCAGGAAGAACGTACAATGCGATGATCCACTTATTGGACATAACTTTATTCATTGTATTCAACCCCATATCATTAAAGTAGAAAAGGACAACCGATATTGGAATGTCCTTTTCAATTTTTAAGCATGATTGCAAACTTTATAAACCATTACCAATAGAGCCGATTATTCCTCTGCCGATAATGCATCCTCATGTGCTTTCGCAAATTCCTCAGGCGTTATATCTTTACCAAATAATGCTTGAATTTGTTCCAAATGAACTTGTGCTGTACTTGCACTCATTTGAACATCAGCAAACAACGTAATATTCGTTGCACTGTTAAGGTCATTTAACACATCTACATACATTTGCGGAAGTTCCAATGACTCCGTATCCACTTTTGTTGCTGGAATGACCCCAACTTCAGTAACTGCTCTTTCTCCCCATTTTTCAGTGAAATATGCAACAAACTCTTTTGCTTCATCTTTAACTTTTGAGTTTTCCGAAACAAATAGTCCAACACCAGGTCCACCTACATAACTATTTTGATCACCTTTACCATCAACAACTGGAAATTTGAAATAGCCAACAGAATCTCTGAATTCTTGAGGGACATCTTCATTTGTTGTATAGTTTGGTAAATCCCAAGTGGCAATCAAATACATCGCTGCCTGTTCATTCATAAACATACTTTTTGCTTCTTCATCAGAAAGACCGTTAAATCCTTTAACGAAGGCATCCATATCTACGAGTTCCTGTACATCCTTTGCAGCCTCTATAAGAGCCGGGTCTTCAAATGATCCTTCTCTTGTAATAGCCTTTGTAAGTACATCATCATCACCAATTCTATCGGCAAAATACATATACCATAAAGAACCCGTCCAACTATCCTTATTTCCTAATGCAATTGGGGCAACCCCATTATCTTTTAATGTTTTTACAACGTCTTTGAATTCATCATAATCTTTTGGTTCTTTTAAACCATACTGATCAAAAATTGCTTTATTGTAATAGACAGAAACTATGTTTAATTCTAATGGTAAGCCATATGTTTTTCCGTCGATTGCATATGCTTCTGTTGTTCCCGATACAAAACTATCCTTTAATCCGTCATCTAAAACGTCATCTAATGTAGCAAATTTATTACCGCTTACATATGGTTGCAAGAATCCTGCAGCCCATGTCATTCCAACATCTGGCAACTCATTTGATGTAGACAATACTTTTAATTTATCTTTATATTGTTCATTACTTAATACTTCAACATCTACTTTTACGCCTTCATGCTCTTTTTCAAAATCAGCAACAATATCTTTCACAATTTTATGATGCTGCGCAGAGCTTCCTTCTGGCCAAAGATGCATGAATTTAATCGTCTTTGCATCTCCCTTATCACCTTGACTATTATCATCCGACCCAGAACAGCCTGCTAAAAACAAAAATAATGCCATGATAGAAATAAATAATGTTAGCGCTTTCTTTTTCCCCATTGTGACACCTCCGAATTTTTAAAAGATATACCGTTTTACGGGTTAAATAAAGAATACCACGCATAACATTGTTTGTCCAGTGGATAAACTAAGTTTTTTCCAGATGTTTATGATATAATCAGATTTAACTTCATGTACTAACATTAACAATCTTCATGAGTACATAACCTTTTATGAAACTTGTATAAATCAGATATTCATAGTATTACTCCATTTCATCGGTAGTTTACGCTATTTATTTTTTAAAACCTACTATCTAAAACGAATACACTATATCAAGAAAAGAGTTGACTACAATGGCCTTAAACAAAACTTGGAACCAACATGTTGTAAAAAAGGAAAATAAATCTTTGGTTCTTAACGTCATTCAATCATCCTCTCCTATTTCTCGAGCGGACATTGCATCTATAACTGGACTTAATAAAGGAACTGTTTCGTCTCAGGTAACCGAACTTATTGACGAACATTTAATCTATGAATCAGGTCCTGGAAAATCTAGTGGTGGTAGAAGACCAGTCATGCTTCTATTTAATAAAATCGCCGGCTATTCAATCGGAATTGATCTAGGTGTAAATTATATTCTTGGTCTGCTTACCGATTTAGAAGGAAATATTTGTAAAGAAAATTATATAAAAATTAAAGACCTATCTTTTGATGAAATCATGGAGAAGCTCTATGAAGTAATAGATTCACTAATTGCGTCCGTCCCTTCAAGCCCATACGGAATAATCGGGATTGGGATTGGAGTCCCTGGTACAGTTGATAATAACGGGAATATTCTTTTGGCACCAAATTTAAAATGGAAAAATATTCACTTAAAAGAAATCCTTGAGGAAAAATATCACATACCTATCGTAATAGAAAACGAAGCCAACGGGGGAGCCCACGGTGAAAGGAAATTCGGAATCGGTATGGACACAAAACATATTGTTTACGTGAGTATTGGTATCGGAATCGGAGTCGGACTTATTTTAAATGGTGAGTTGTATAAAGGCAATAACGGTTTTTCTGGTGAACTTGGACATATGACAATCGATATAAATGGGAAAGATTGCCGTTGTGGCAGTAAAGGATGTTGGGAACTTTATGCATCCGAACAAGCTTTAGATGATTATGCTGCACAACTAAAACTAACATCTTTATCCGAAGAGGAAATTTCACTAGAAAGTTTACTATCACTTGCTGAAAAAGGAGATGAAAAAGGAATCGCCTTATTTGAAGAAATTGGCAATCAAGTTGGGATTGGATTAAAAAACATCGTTAATATTTTCAACCCTGAACAAATCATTGTCGGAGGACGCTTAGCCGCATCCAAGAAATGGTTAATAGCGCCAATAAAAAAACAGTTAGATCAAACACAATTATTTCAACAACAAGACTTACAAGTGGACTTTTCTAGCCTATCAACACATTCCGCCGCAATGGGAGTAGCAGCTTTTGCCGTAGAGGAATTTTTACAAAATAATCTACACAAAGCGTGAGTGTGCAATACTGTTTATCGCATTTAAACCGAGCATGGCAATATTATTTTCTAGCTGGGATTGTTAATACGAGGGCATGCGCATTTGATTTTATTGCTGGGATTGTTAATACGAAAGCTTGACACATTTGATTTTATTGCTGGGAATGTTAGTACGAGGGCATGCGCATTTGATTTTAATTGCTGGGATTGTTAATACGAGGGCATGGCGCATTTGATTTTATTGCTGGGATTGTTAATACGAGGGCATGGCGCATTTGATTTTATTGCTGCAACTATTAATACGAGGGTTTGGCGCATTTGAGTTTATTGCTGCAACTATTAAAAATAAAAAGCACATGTATGATATTTTCTATAGCCTCCTTTTACGCTCTAAGAAGGAGCCTATTTTTATTAAATATACTTTGTTTGTTGATTAGACAAACTATATGTTATGATAATATGAGCACAGACAAATTCAAGCATTTTTGACAAAACAAATGTAAACCCTTTCAACAAACTGGAGTATATCGACTCCATGCTGATTTACGTTAGGTGTAACAAAAAATATATTAATAGAGGTGGTTCATTATGGCAACGATAACAAATCCCATTTTAACTGGCTTTAACCCTGATCCAAGTATTTGTCGTGCGGGCGAAGACTATTATATCGCAGTATCTACATTTGAATGGTTTCCCGGTGTAGGAATCTATCATTCAAAGGATTTGAAAAACTGGCGTCTTATATCAAGACCACTTCAGCGCTTGAGTCAATTAAATATGTCAGGTAATCCCGATTCAGGTGGGGTTTGGGCACCTCAACTATCTTACGCTGATGGTAAGTTTTGGCTCATCTACACTGATGTCAAAGTTACCGAAGGACAGTGGAAAGATTCCCATAATTATTTAGTTACATGTGATACCATCGACGGTGAATGGTCTGAACCTATATTTCTAAATAGCTCTGGATTTGACCCTTCTTTATTTCACGATGATGATGGAAGAAAATATTTAGCAAATATGTTCTGGGACCATCGGATTGGTAACCATAACTTTTACGGTATTGTTTTGCAAGAATACGACCATGAAAATAGAAAGCTAATTGGAAAATCTGAAATTATTTTTAAAGGCACAGACGTGATGCTAACGGAAGCACCCCATATTTACAAAATAAATGGCTATTATTATTTACTTACTGCTGAAGGTGGCACAAAATATGACCATCAAGCAACAATCGCACGTTCAAAGAACTTATGGGGGCCGTATGAAGTACATCCAGAAAACCCATTGATCACATCATTTCCATACCCAAGAAATCCTTTACAAAAGGCTGGACATGCTTCCTTTGTTCAGACACATACAGACGAGTGGTTTTTAGTTCATTTAACAGGACGTCCATTGCCAAAAGAAGGACAACCTTTACTTGATCCTAGAGGCTTCTGTCCACTTGGACGTGAAACCGCAATCCAACGCATGGAATGGAAAAATGACTGGCCTTACATTGTTGGCGGCAACCAGCCTTCCGTTGAAATTGAGGGACCTGCTATTGATGAAGTGAAATGGCAACCGGATTATCCAACGATAGATGATTTTAATTCAAATGATTTAAACTTACATTTTCAAACATTACGGATTCCACTGGAGAAAAACATCTTATCTTTAGAAGATAATCCAGGACATTTACGACTATACGGAAAAGAGTCGTTGACTTCAAAATTCACGCAAGCATTTGTTGCAAGACGCTGGCAACACTTTAATTTCACAGCTGAAACAAAAGTAGCATTTAGCCCAAATTCCTTCCAACAAGCAGCCGGTCTCGTGAATTATTATAATACGCAAAATTGGACAGCACTACAAATTACATGGCATGAGGAAAAAGGAAGAATTTTGGACTTAACAACATGTGACAATTTCACCTTTGACCAACCCTTAAAAGGAAATGAAATTATTATTCCTGAACATGTCGCATATGTTTATTTACGGGTAGACGTCCAAACAAATATTTACACCTACTCCTATTCATTTGATGGAGAAAACTGGACAGCGATTCCGATAAACTTTTATTCATATAAACTATCAGACGATTATATTAACGGTGGCGGTTTCTTTACAGGGGCCTTTGTCGGAATGCAGTGTCAAGACGGTTCCGGTCAAAATCTACCCGCCGACTTTGACTACTTTAAATATCAAGAAAAGTAAACAAGTCATTTAGCCTGCCCCACCTGCCTTGCAATGCTCATCGAGTGGAATTTAACTTGTGAAATATACAGTTAAATTTCACTCGATTTGATTTATCCAGGATTCGCGAAATCATACAACGTGGCATGAACATCTACCACAGAGGGCGCGCGGAATTCTACCATGGAATGTGAGTCTTCTACCGCAGGGGGCGCGGAATTCTACCATAGAAAACGAATCTTCTACCATGGATTCGCGGACTTCTACCATAGAAAGCGAATCTTCTACCATGGATTCGAGAACTTCTACCATGGAATGCGAATCTTCTACATGGATTCCGCGAATTCTACCATCGAATGTGAGTCTTCTACCACGGTCGGCGCGGGGGCCACGTTTTGGAGCAGCTCTTCTGCCATGGGGGCGTGGACTTCTACCATCAAAAGCCTATCTTCTACCACGGATTCGCGAACTTCTACCATAGAAAACGAGTCTTCTACCATGGATTCGAGAACTTCTACCATCGAATGTGAGTCTTCTACCACGGTCGGCGCGGGGGCCACGTTTTGGAGCAGCTCTTCTACCATGGATTCGCGAACTTCTACTATAGAAAGCGAATCTTCTACCACGGATTCGAGAACTTCTACCATCGAATGTGAGTCTTCTACCACGGATTCGTGAACTTCTACCATAGAAAGCGAATCTTCTACCATGGATTCGAGATCTTCTACTATAGAAAGTGAGTCTTCTACCATGGATTCCGCGAACTTCTACCATGGAATGTGAGTCTTCTACCATGGTCGGCGCGGGGGCCACGTTTTGGAGCAGCTCTTCTGCCATGGGGGCGTGGACTTCTACCATCAAAAGCCTATCTTCTACCACGGATTCGCGAACTTCTACCATAGAAAACGAGTCTTCTACCATGGATTCGAGAACTTCTACCATAGAAAACGATTCTTCTACCATGGATTCGAGAACTTCTACCATAGAAAACGATTCTTCTACCATGGATTCGAGAACTTCTACCATAGAAAGCGAATCTTCTACAACGGATTCCGCGTCTTCTACCATCGAAAGCGAATCTTCTACCATGGATTCGAGAACTTCTACCATAGAAAGCGAATCTTCTACAACGGATTCGAGATCTTCTACCATAAAAAGCGAATCTTCTACCATGGATTCACAGACTTCTACTATAGAAAACGAATCTTCTACCATGGATTCGCTGTCTTCTACCATAGAAAGTGAATCTTCTACAACGGATTCGAGATCTTCTACCATCGAAAGCGCGTCTTCTACTATCATAAGTCAATCTTACTACCACGGATTCGCGGACTTCTACTATCAAAAGTCTATCTTCTACCACGGATTCGCGGACTTCTACCATCAAAAGCCGATCTTCTACCACGAATCCCGCAGCTTCTACCATCAAAAGCGGATCTTCTACCACGAATCCCGCAGCTTCTACCATCAAAAGCGGATCTTCTACCACGGATTCCGCGTCTTCTACCATCAAAAGTCAATCTTCTACCACGAATCCCGCAGCTTCTACCATCAAAAGCCGATCTTCTACCACGGATTCGCGAACTTCTACCATCAAAAGCGAATCTTCTACCACGAATCCCGCGTCTTCTACCATCAAAAGTCAATCTTCTACCACGAATCCCGCGTCTTCTACCATGGATCTTGAATCCTCTACCACGCCCACACTAAATTCTATATCTTATAAGTGGAATTCCCCAACAAAATCCATTTCTTCTAGAACCTTTGCCATACTACTTTTAGCCCATTTTTCTAAATAGTCAGTTATAGTATTGCAATAATCAAGTAATTGGGTATTATTGGATATAACCTCAAAAAATTAGACTTCATTAACATAACTAAAATTTATATTGATATAAGCAGGCAAATTAGTTTAAAACAACGAATACATTATTACTTTATCCATTATCAAAGGTGGTTATTTCGGTGAAAAGAAAATTCCCTATGTTGTTTATCGTTCTTTCAATGTTCCTCCTACTATTGCAAGCATGCAGTTTTTTAAATGCAACCAATAAAACGCAACACGCTAAGGAGGAAGAATTCAAAAAGACCGACTATGAAAAGGAAAACTATGTCAGAGTTCAGGATTATACAGGTGAGGGATTTAAACTTCGTGATAGTAAAGAAAAAAATGGTGAAATTGCTCGTAACCAACAAGAGGTTGTGGAAAAAGGAGTAAAAGACTTCTTCCTTAAAAACTATCGTACGGAAGTGAAGATAAATAACATTGTCAGTGCAGTTGATGGTGCGGTTGTTTATGTTGAATCAGTAAAAGAACCTAAATTTCACACGTTTGCTATTGTACCTGTTAATAGTAAAAATAAAACTGTTTCCATCAATCGAATTTGGTCCTTAGAGGGAGAAGTGGAAAGTTCTCTCGCTACTGGACTGTATGTACTAGCTTTTCAAGGTGAATTCCAGAAATTGGATAACTATCTCCAAGATGTTGTAGATAACCATCCAGTTGTTGGAATGTCAGAAGAGATGATAACAAATATTGGCGGTGAAGGTTATTTATCACCATATTATTTTATGTCACCTTTTGGGGATGCTTATGATCAGCTAGTAGCCGAATATCTGGAAAATCCCGAAATGTCCTCAGAAGAAGTGCGTGATTTTTTAAATAACCATAGCAATGAATTATACAAAATTAATATTACCATCGAGTTATTTATGGAAGATGAATACACTTCACCAGACCAACAGATTTTAGATGAAGTCGCAGCCAATATTGAAGAAATGGATGGTATTCCTGCAGGAGAATACTCCATATTTATCCATGACAATTATATCGATAAGAAAAGAGGCGTCGGATTTAAGGAAAATACGCTCGAACGAACTAACCCAAATAAGATTAGAAAAGAATAGAAGGAGGCTCAATTAAATGAGTACAACTACACCACATGTGAATCATAGCTAGTTTGTGTGCAAAGGCGATAATCTCAGGATTGGGGGATTTTTAAAATTTTTTAAAATATATCACAAACAACAATTTCACGAGGTGGATACATGAGGAAACTAACCTTCGTATTTATGGGTTTCTTAATAATATTTTCAGCTGGATGTCAAGCATTAGAAAAGAAACCAGATACACTACAAGCAGATGAAGAAAAAGTAAACGAATTTAAAGAAACTGACTATCGAAAAGAAAACTATGTCAGAATTCAAGATTATACAGGTCAAGGATATAAACTTAATAACAGCAAAAAAGTAAACGAAGAAATTGCCTGGAGCCATCAAGAAGAAATAGATAAGGCTGTAAAGGAATTCTTTCTTAAAAACTACCATACGAAAGTGCAAGTAAACAACATGGTGAGCGCTGCTGATGGTGCAGTTGTTTATGTGGAGTCAGTAAAAGAACCCAAATTCCATACGTTTGCCATTGTTCCTATTCAGCGTAAGTCTGTGCTAATAAACAACATTTGGTCGTTAGAAGGTAAAGTAGAAGGGGCAATTGCTGGGAGTTTATACGCGCTAGCTTTTGAAGAGGAGTTCCAAGTTTTAGACGACTACATACAAAGTATGTTAGAGAAGCATCCTATTGTTGGTAAACCAGATGAAATGATAAAAAATATAGGTGATCAAGGCTATGTAACTTCATATTTTTTCCTAGCACCATTAAGTAAAGTTTATGATGAGTTAGTTGCAAAGTACTTAGAACAACCCACGATTACAAAGCAGGAAATTAGAAAATTTTTACATACTCAAAAGGAAGAATTACACAGAATTAATGTCTCCATCGAATTTTATATGGAAGAAGAGTATACACACCCAAATCAAGAGATTTTAGACGACATTGTTGCGGGACTTGAGGAATTGGAAGGGATTCCTCCTGGCTCCTATTCCGTACACTTAAACGATAACTACATAGATAAAAGAAGAGGAATTGGAAAAAAGAAAAATACAATTAAACAGAGTCATCCAAATAAAATTTTAAAGAAATAAAAGATGAAGTATGTTGAAGAAAATCAAAGTAAATAGAGGGAGGTTTTATATTGGTCACGGCTATTAATCATATTGATAGGGACCATTTTATTAGTAGTTTTAATAACCAAAGTGTAAATAGGGTGAATGTGAAGGATACTTGGCATTTCAATTATTATTGAATATTCTTGGATATAAGTATACTTAGGGATAGCTCTAAGTTTATCATGTTTAGGGGTTTTCAAATATATCAAAATCAATGTATTTTGTGAGGTGTATACATGAGGAAATTAGCTCTAACATTTATGAGTTTCATAGTATTTTTAGGAGGTTGCCAAGCATTAGAAAAGAAACCAGATACACTACATGCAGACGATGAAAAAGTGAAGGCATTCAAAAAGACAGACTACGAGAAAGAAAACTATGTCAGGGTTTAGGATTATACGGGCGAAGGATTTGAACTTCGGGACAGTAAGAAGGATAATGGGGAAATTGCAGAACGACATCGGGATGATATAGAAAAGGCCGTCAAGAAACATTTTAATGAAAATTATCGGACAGAAGTAAAAACAAATAATTTAGTCAGTGTTGTCGATGGTGTTGCTGTTTACGTTGAATCTTTTGATAAACTGTCTTTCCATACTTTTGTTATTGTACCTATTAGCCTTAAGAACCAGACTGTACATTATGACAAGATTTGGTCATTGGAGGGCGATGTGGAAAGAGCCATTGCTGGTGGTCTGTATGCCTTTGCATTTGAAGAGGAATTTAATCGTTTAGATAAATTTTTAGAAGAAAAAACCGAACAATTCCCTATCGTTGGAATTACAGAAGAAATGGTGAAGTATGTGGAAGCTGACGGATATACGACCCCCTACTATTTTCTAGCACCCTTTGGAGATGTATACGACAATATTGTCGAAAAATATCTTGAAAACCCAGCAATCTCAAAAGAAGAAGTACGTACATTTTTAGAAAATAATCGTCAAGAGTTACACAAAGTAAATGTTGCTATTCAACTCTACATGAAGGAAGAATATACGGCTCCGGACAAAGAGATTCTTGAACAAATCGCGAGTGACATTGAAAATATGTCTGATATTCCATATGGTTCTTATTCCATACACTTAAATGATAATTATATCGATAAGAAAAGAGGTACGGGACTGAAAGATAACACGATCAGACGTAGTAACCAGAATAAGATTATTAAAAGATAAAGGAGGGTGCATGTTGTCTGTAGTAAATATTAACCATGTTAATACTACTGATTATACAAATATTATCAATCAGAATGTCAATGATGTCGATGAGAACCTTATCAGCGACCCTGATTTAAGTAAAATTAGCTGGTCATTATGCGTATATTAAGCCCAAAGAAGGTAGAATAATCGAAGTTGGTGGAACCGAATATGAAGTCATTGACGCTGTCTACAACCATGAAACCGGCCTTGACGCCTTCACCATAAAAAATGTAAACACAAAAGGATACCAGGACTTAATTGTCGTTTTCGTTGGGAGTGAACAACTTAGAGAAGATTGGCTTGAAACGAGTGTGAATTTGTTAAGCAATCTCACCCCTAGGCAGCTTAAAGAAGCAATAAAGTAAGTTAAAGAAGTTGAACGGGATTCTCTTTTAAACCACATCTTACTTTCAAAACGCAAGTACCCTCTTTACTACGGGTCTTCCTACGCATATCCTTTGCCTCATTTCTAAAATATTGCATAAGTTTACTTGCGCTTCGACTTCAATTGGATACTATTGGATATAGGTATACTTAGGGAAATCTCTAATTTCGCCATATCTAGTGGTTGTCAAATGTCAAAAACAATATATTTTGTGAGGTGTATACATGAGGATTTTAGCTTTAATATTTATGAGTTTCACAGTATTTTTAGGAGGTTGTCAAGCGATGGGAAAAAAGCCAGATACGCTAAACACAGATGAAGAAAAGGTGAATGAATTTAAAAGGAATGATTATGAGAAAGAAAACTATGTCAGGGTTCAGGATTATACGGGCGAAGGCTATACTCTCCGTGACAGCAAGGAAAAAAACAGGGAAATAGCAATACAACATCAAGATGAAGTGGAAAAGGCAGTCAAGGAATTCTTTTTAACCAACTACCATTTAAATGTGGAAGTAAATAATATTGTTGCTGCAGTCGATGGCGTTGCTGTACATGTTGAATCCATTGAAAATCCGAACATACATACATTCGCTATTGTACCAGTGGATATAAAAAGTAAAATTGTTCATACCAATCAAACATGGTCCTTAGAAGGTGAAGTGGAAAAGGCTATCAAAGGTAGCTTGTATGTAAAGGCAAATGAAAAGGAGTTTGCAAATCTAAATCGCTACTTAAATAGTATTGAACAAAAATATCCAGTAACAACTGTTAGATTAGAGTCAATTAAAAATACTAGTATAAGAGGTTATAATACTCAACATTATTTCATTGCACCAGCAGGTAAAACATTCAATAAATTATTTATAGAATATATGAATAATCCATCACTATCCCCAGATAGTATAGTGGAATTCTTTAAGTTAAACCCATTAGATCCCCGCTATATTACAATTTCTATTGAGTTTTTCATGGAAAATGAAAATGAAGAACCAAGTATAGATATACTAGATGAAATTATTCATGATCTTGAAAACATGAGTAATATCCCTAAAGGAGCATATTCTATTTACTTACATGATAACTATATAGACAAACAAAAAAGTATTGGGTATAAATCCAATACCTTAGAACGAAGTCACCCGAATCAACTTATAAAGAAATAAGGAGGTTTGGATATTGAGTATATCTAAGATTAATCATAATGTTTCCGTTTCAAAATAAAAGAATATCTTTTGCGATTTCATCCTTCCTAAGCCTCCCGTAATTGATAGTTATAACGAGCTAATTCGCTTTCTTCATTAAACATATCTTCAATTGCTACTTTGATTTTATGTAATAATTCCCTTTGATGGAGGTTACCGGATGATTTTGTGAAAGAATATTTAGCAAGAAATTGTGGATGTTTATAATGAGGAAGGTTTTGATGGCATTATTAACAAGTTATTAGGTTTAGATGCTGAAATGATTGATAAAATAGTGGATATAAATGAAGGTAAAATACCGAAGTGGAAGAAGATAACGCTAATTCCGAGCTTTGTAAAAATGGTAAATGATGTGTGGAAAAAGATACCGGATGTTATTACCTTCTTGAAAATATTAAACCAAGACATTCCAGAGGTCTCAAGTACATTAGAGGAACTTGGCTACATTAGTGAATTGAGGCAGAGGTGCTAGTAGCTGAAATTGATGGATTGATTCATGATTTACAGGGAATGTACAAAAAGATTGATGGAATGTTTTCGAATTCTATCTTTCTAGTAATTCCACAAGTGCGTGCAGCTGCTATACGGTGTATGTTGCCCTAGCTATCGACCTAAAACTTTCCTATGATCGTGTCCGTGATAGATGGTGGTGCAGCATTAACGGTGTATACGTCATCAAAGTATCCTAGAACTATTTGAAGTAACGTAATTAGGTTTCCACCTAATGAATGACCCAGACCAATTTTCCTTACCTTTCCACCTGTTTTCAGCTTTATTTCATTAGTAACTTCTTGATCAAAATATTCTGCTGCTCGATATTGCTCTGTATTTTCTCCTACAAATATCCCCATTAGATTATAAATCCAGTCTATCGGTCGCCAATCGTTTTCTTGCGTCATTTCCGTTCCTCTTGTAATAGTATATGTTTCATTTATTCCCTGTTCCTCATCGAATAGATGGATGATCGTTCCATTAAATCCATTTGCATCTACTTCCTCTATATAATCCTCTGAGTAATAAATATCTACGGCTACATCTAGTTCCTTTCCTGTTTCCTCATAGTAAATTCTTCGTATCTCATCTTCCGTAATTCCATCGTATTCTATATCCATAATCCGGATTTTTATGATATCTGTATAAAGGATATCTTTTTGATTTGTCACTGATTCCACCACCTTTAGTCTATAAATTCAACCGATTTTATTAAACTCTTTATTTGTTGTTCAACCTCGTTTAAATCGAATGAGCATTCGATTGAATTCTTACAAATAATTGTATAGTCGTACTGTAATGCCTGATTACTCTTATCCTGTACTAAAAGTGCTAAAAAGGAATAATACGTAGTGTTTTTACTTTTTGTAACATATTTATTTACTGCGAAATATAGAGTTTTATCCCCATGAAGACTTCTTTCATAATCACCTTTATAACCAGAAGTGACTGATAATAAATCAAGATATGTCTGATGTTCATTTACATCACTTAAATTATTGTAAATAGCACGAACATAATACTGGGCATCAGTGCTTCTATCATGACTTCCTCCAAACTGTATAGCTTCAAAATGCTGTTTATTATTCTGATAATACATATCATCCATCCTTGCATCTTCCGGATACCACATCGTATAGCCGCCTGTTTTGGATTCAAATAAATAATAACCATCCTCTACTTCTTCCGCGGAAGTCATAAATCCTCGTGTAAATTCATCTTGGAATGCCATGACATCTGGTAAATCTTTTGGATCCCGTTCTGCGATTGGTTTTTCAAACATACTGCAACTTACTAATAAAGTAAATATCATGCTTAATGTTACGAGCCTTTTCAATAATGTCAAAGAAGGATTCCTCCCCTCATATTTGGAATTTTTAATTATCATATCATATAATCTTTATCAGTTGTTGGTAATTTAAGGGGTATTTTACAATTTGAGTGTTTAGGACTAGAGATTTTATACTATTGTTTTGAGGGCTGTATAAAAATAAGAAGGGATTGAGATTGAGGTTTGACTTTTGGAGTTAATTATATGTACAGTCTATTATAGCCGTATGCTCTTGCTAGGAAGGATATAACAAAGTTATCAAATAAACATTCAAACAGTTTTCCTATTTGATTATAGATCCAATTAATCGGACGCCAATCATTCTCTTGGGTTGGTTCGGTTCCGCGAGTGATAGTATAAACTTCATTAATTCCTAATTCCTCATCGAATAGATGGATCATTGTTCCATTAAACCCATTTTCATCTACCTCATCTATATAATCCTCTGAGTAATAAATATCTACTTCTACATTTAATTCCTTCCCTGTTTCTTCAAAATAAATTCTTCGTATCTCGTCTTCCGTAATCCCATCATATTCTACATCCATAATTCGGATTTTCATGATATCTGTATGAAAGACACTTTTTTGATTTGTCACCGATTCTATCCCCCTTTATTATTTAAATACAATGGATTTCATTAATTTTCTTACATGTGCTTCCACTTCTTCTAAATTATCAGTACATCCATTATTTCCATCTTCCTCACAAATAATAGTGTATTCATAACGTAAACCTTGATTGCTATCATCCTTAGCGACAAAGCCAAAAAATGTGTGAAAACTAGTCTTTACGTCAACATTTTTCCTCTGTGCAAAATAAATCGTTATGTCATCACTTATACTCTTCTCATATTGACCTTCATAACCTGACATTGATGATAATAAATCAAGATACAATTCATGTTTTTTTACATTCTTTGATTTATTATAAGTGACATGTACATAATAAGTATTATGCGTTATCTTGTCATGACTTCCACCAAACTTTATATGTTCACTATATTCTTTATTCCTCTGATAATACATATCATCCATCCGTGCATCTTCTGGATACCACATCGTATAGCCGCCTGTTTTGGATTCAAATAAATAATAACCATCTTCTACTTCTTCTGTAGATGTCATAAATCCTCTTGTAAATTCATCCTGGAATGCCATGACATCCGGTAAATCTTTTGGATCCCGTTCTGTGATTGGCTTTTCAAACATACTGCAACTTACTAATAAAGTAAATATCATGCTTAATGTTATGATTCTTTGTAATGGCATCAAATGAGATCCTCCTCTCACTTTTTAGAGTCCTTTATGCAAATATTCACCACTCACATCACACCCTCTATTCGTTAAATTCTACCGATTCCATCATTATTTTTACTTGCCTCTCTACTTCATCTAAATCAAAATCACAACTGTTCTTAGGTTCATCACAAATAATTGTATATTTATACTCTAACGCTTGATTTCTGGCATCCTCTACAACAAGGGCTAAAACTCCATAAAAACTTTTAGTTTCTCCAATATTTTCTCTCCTAGCGTAGTAATGGGTTCTATCATCTTTTTCTTCCTTCTCAAATTCTCCATCATATCCTGACGTTCCAGATAATAATTCTAGATATAGCTCATGATTCTTTACATCATTTAATTTATTGTAAATTGCTCGCACATAATACCTTCTTCCAGTGACCTTATCATGGTCTCCTCCAAACTGTATAGCTTCAAAATGATCTTTATTCCTCTTATAATACATATCATTCATCCGGGCATCTTCTGGATACCACATCGTATAGCCACCAGTCTTAGATTCAAATAAATAATAACCATCTTCTACTTCTTCCGTGGAAGTCATAAATCCCCTTGTAAATTTATCTTGGAATGCCATGACATCTGGTAAATCTTTTGGATCCTGTTCTGCGATTGGTTTTTCAAACATACTGCAACTTACTAATAAAAATATGAGCGCTATGACAAGAAAAACTAATTTCCTCAATGAGAGTGTTCTCCCTTTTTTTGAATTTTTGATTATCATACCATACTTTTAATGAATTTCTAGTATATATAGGAAGGTTTTTACAAATTGAGTATGAAAGACTAGGAAGTTAGTACTAAAGGATTGAGAATGGCAATTTTAATTGATGGGGAAATAAGAATACGAAGCCAAGTAAAAGATATAAAATCCAAGGTAACGAAGGAACCTCGAATTATCAATCATCTATTGCGCAAAAATTTGGGAAGGAACGCTCATAGGAAAGAAAGTTTCCCTGTACATGGAAATGGCATTATCAAATTTAAGCATTAGCTAAGAGGCGGGTCGTTCACACAGTTCTAATGATACCCGCTCCCACCGAACCTTACTCCGCTACCCTCCTTTCACGCAACACCTTCTCCAACACATCTGGGTAATTTGTAAACATCCCCGTTACCCCCCATTCCACAAGCCGCTCCATATCCTTTCCCTCATTTACTGTGTATGGATGAATAAGCAAATCAGCATCACGAATTTTCTTCACAAATTTTGGTGTTAACGATTTGAAATTAGGGCCAATTCCAACTGCATATTCCTTTATTTCAGCTATTTGCGCATCCGATAATTTTGCCTTCCCTTTAAAATTAAAAAGTTGAATAAGCGGAATAGACGAATCTAGTTGCTGGATTTTCAATAAACTTTCCTTGTGAAATGACTGGATAATCACAATTCCCTCACGTAAACTAGTGTTGAGCAAATCATGCTTTCGTAATAACTGTAACAATGCCTCTTCCATACCTGGATATTTATTCGGTGTTTTAGTTTCAATATAATAATTAGATTCTTTTCCAAAGTAAGTAAAGATTTCATCTAATGTCGGGACCTTCGCACCACTAAATACAGGATTCGCCAAGTCTGGATATATTTCGTTAAACCATGACCCCACATCTAATACACGAATTTCATTTAAATTTAATTCTTGCACATCACCTGATACATCCGTTGTATGTGACAAATCTGAATCATGCATCGCTATCAATTCACCGTCTTTTGTCATTTGTAAATCAATTTCGATGTAATCACCTGCTAATTCCTCCCCTAATTCATAGGCGGGAATTGTATGTTCAGGAGCATAACCTGATGCACCACGATGGGCAATATTTAAGAATCGCTCGGGGGATAACAAACTTAATTCTTCCACTTCTTGTTCTCGTGTGGCAATATGATTGCTCGTCTTTTTTGTTTCCTCATTCCTTCCAGTCGAGCTGTCATCAAATTGCGAACAACCGACTGTAACCAACATTCCAACAAGTGTGATCGCAAAAATAAGTTTACGTATTTTCAACCCTCCACATTCAATCTTTTTGGATCTTCTACATCTCACGCACCCATCTTCTACTACGTTTTACTAATCTTCTACATCCCGCGCACCCATCTTCTACTATCTTTCATGATTCTTCTACATCCCGTACAACATCTTCTACTACGTTTTACTAATCTTCTACATCTCACGCACCCATCTTCTACTATCTTTCATGATTCTTCTACAATCCCATGCACCATCTTCTACTACGTTTTACTAATCTTCTACATCTCACGCACCCATCTTCTACTATCTTTCATGAATCTTCTACATCCCGCGCACCATCTTCTACTACGTTTTACTAATCTTCTACATCCACGGCCCATCTTCTACTATCTTTCATGAATCTTCTACAATCCCGTGCACTATCTTCTACCACGTTTTACTAATCTTCTACATCTCACGCGCCATCTTCTACTGTCTTTCATGAATCTTCTACAATCCCGTGCACTATCTTCTACCACGTTTTACTAATCTTCTACAATCCCGCGCACCCATCTTCTACTATCTTTCATGAATCTTCTACATCCTGCGCGCCATCTTCTACAATATTTTAGATTCCGACATCTAAATCAAATCAACCCCAACACTGTACGTGAAATATTCATGGAGTGGTGATAAATTTGTAGGAGCTGATTCACGATATCTAAATATACGGCGCTAATGGCTGGATTGTATTCCTTTTTATTAATAAGCCGATTAAAATGTTCAAATTTAATATCCTTTTCAAACTGATTCACACTGGATTGGGTTTGAATATTTTTGCGTGCAAGTTTTAAATCATTGTTTTTAAATGCTAGTAATGACTGTGCATATGCTGCTTCAACATGAATAATGAGTTCTTTTAATTGAAAAACATCTCGTTCACCTAAGATAATGTTTTTCGTTGAAATCTTTCCAGCCTCTCCTACAAACTGAATAACTGCATCTCCTACATGTTCAATTTCATTTAATATATGAAGTAATTTCACCTCTAGATTTGATTGCTCACTTGTCAAATGCCGTTGTCCCAGCTTCAATAAATACTTTTGAATTTGTATATACGATAAATCTATTGTTTGTTCAACTTCGCGAATGGCTTCCTGCGCATGATTGCCATCGACATAGTCTGATATTTTTTGAATCATATTTTCCTGTGTCATTTCTGCAAGGCGGGTAATTTCTCGTTTACTGCTAAAAAGTGCTTCTTCTGGAACTTCTAAAAGTGCATCATCTAAATGTACAGTAAATGATGGGCTTTGCTCCTGTTTTGGGAAGAAACGAGTAAATAATCGAGCAATGGCTGGAATAAATGGCAAGAAGGCAATCGCAATGATGATGTTATATAACGTATGGAAATGTGCAATTTGCCTTTCTGTAGTTCCAGGTAGTGCTGTGACAAGACTAGCGATGAGCGGCAGGCATAACATGATAGCTATCACACCAATTGTTTTAAAGGAAAAGTAAAATAGTGCCACCTTTTTACCTTCGAGTCGGGATGATAGGCTCGAAATCACGACAGGTATCGTGGATCCGATATTTGCACCAAGAACAAGTGGCAATACTTCTGGTAAAGATAAAACTCCGGATGTGATAAAAGCGATACCAATCATAATCATTGCTGCGCTACTATGCATCAACGCCGTCAAAAACATTGCTACAAGCAGAAATAAATAAGGTTTATTTGCTAATTGAACAAGATAATGTAAGAAAGAATCGTTTTCACTAACTGGCTGAAGGGAAGTAGAAATAAGTCCAATTCCAAAAAATATAAATCCAATACTTAATAAAATCATCCCTATAGAATGATACGTGTAACGTTTAATAAATATTAAAAAAATGGCACCTAAAAATATAAATACCGAGGCAAATTGCGCAATATTAAAGGTTAAAATTTGCACAGTCAAAGTTGTCCCAATAGCAGACCCCAATATAATACCGAAAGCCTGTGATAACGTAATGATTGATCCACTCACTAAGCCGACGATCAATATATTTGTAACTGTACTACTTTGTAAGAAAAAAGTTACGACAATCCCACTAACTAATCCCTTCCATCTTGTATTAGTTAACGTCGCTAAATAATGTCGCATTCTGGAGGCACCTATTTTTTGAAGACCTTCACTTAATAAATGCGTGCCATATAAAAAGATACCCAATCCCCCGAAGAAGCCTAATATACTCGTTAACATTTTCATTCCTCTCTCTATCTCGGTGTTTGCATACAGTTTTGCCTTACTAAATCCCAAAAGTCCCATGCTTGAGTGAGTGTAAAAATATGACATTTTACCTTTTGTAAGATTTCATCTGCCTATGTAGATTACACTTCATGTTGACATAAGCGGGTTCTCCTTGTCTTACTTTTTATGGGGATATCATAATTCACTCATGCACGTTATTCGCAATGTAAAAACAAGAAGATTCTCCTTATCATTCATATGCACACGTGACACACAGATCTTAATCCCCAAATTCTAAATAACCGCAATTACCTCTTTATATTTTCGAGCAACATTAACGAGATGGTCTCCAACCCGTTCTAAGAAACGACTAATCATCACCATTTTCACATTACTTTCGGTTATCTTCTCATGTTCATTAATTAAATCAACTACATGACTATATGTTTCCTTATTCAAATCGTTTACATTTTTATCATGCGCGATTACCTTTTCTAATTTCACAACATTATGTTCTGCAATACCCACCCGTAGCCAGCGCATCATATCCTTTTCATATTCAAAAAACGCCTTAATCATCGGCCGTATATTTTTCGAATCCGTCGTATCACATAATGTAATAATATTAATAAACTGATCTCCGACACGCTCTAACTCACGAATGATCCGACTCATCGCAAACAACCACTTAATTTCCATCGTATCTAAATGCTCCAATGAAATAATCTCCAATATATATTGCTCAATCTTCTCCTCATTTTTATCAATGTACCGTTCATTTTTTAAAATATCCTCTTTCAACTCGTGAGAAGACGTCTTTAAATATTCATGATAATAATCCGTTGTCTCAATAAGGTCATCTATAATTTGCAAAACAAGCCGCTTGATTTCACTACGTTTCTCTTCATAATAATTTTGGCGAATTAACATCGCCTCACCTCCATATCCCATTTATTTTCGATGAAAAGTTCAACATCATATAACCCTTCGGAAATCACAGCTCATGTTGAAGCTCCCAAAATCGGATTTCGAAGTTATGCCTTTTCATGTTGAAGCTCCCGCCTCCGGTGTTGAAGGTTCGACATTACATGTTGAAACTCCCGGCATCGGTGTTGAAGTTATGCCATCCCTTGTCGAAGCTCCCGCCTCCGGTGTTGAAGGTTCGACATTACATGTTGAAACTCCCGCCTCCGGTGTTGAAGTTATGCCATCCCTTGTCGAAGTTTCCGCCTTCGGTGTTGAAGGTTCGACATTACATGTTGAAGCTCCCGACATCGGTGTTGATGGTTCACTATTCCATGTTGAAGCTCCCGACCCCGAGGTTGAAGGTTCGCCAATAAATTCTTCGGCCCCATAAGTTAAAGGCCCTCCCTCGCATGAAAAGAAACACCTTTTCCCATCCATACTGAGGATTTGCTTATTTATATTTTAAGAAATTTGTTGTTTACGAGATTTTGAATACAAGTAGCTATATACTTTCACATGAACAAATGAATAAAGAAAAGCGCCTCTTTCCTTACACTTTAATGGCAGAGGGCTTTGAACATTGGCCTTTTCATTTACTTTTCAACAATATATGCGATAGCCTCTTATGAGTTATAAAAGATATTCTATGCGCTTCATTTTAAAAACATGCATGATACATTTTACGATGGTAAGTTGTAAGATGACTGTGTGAATTTTATCTTTGTTGTGATGAATAACTGGTGGACTAATGATTCATCCTAGAGTTTCGCCTCGTATGTGGGCTAGTTTTTTTGTTTATTCTTCGTCATCTATATCATCTTCGGAATCTACTACTCTTTCACTTTCTGTTTCTGAAATGACATCAATTTGTTTACCATTGGATACGAGTTTTACGTTACCATCGAATTTCGAAACATATACTTCGCTGCCTTGTGCTTCATAATTTTCAATAACGGTCAGATCAAATAAGACATTAGTTGGAATAAATGTAATTTGGGGATTTGTTGTTTCTATAAACTTTTTGGAACTTGATGTGCCTAAACCATGGTGTGGGGCGACTACGACATCGACGTCTAGCTCCTCACCATACTTTTTTATGAGACTATTTTCTACACCGCTATAAATATCTCCCGTAAATAAAAAGGTGTTTTCTTTGTAGGTTAGTTTGAAAACCAATGATATATCATTGACAATTCCCGCAGTTAAGTTCGCAAATGCATACGTTTCCGGGGAAGTGCCTTTTGGTGGATTCAGCACTTCAATTGTAAGATCTTTTTCTATTTCGTACACATCGCCTTCTTCCGCATACTCCACTGTAAAGTCCTTTTCATCAATTAACTTCTTATAATCATTGTAAACATTGGATTCATCAAGTGGTAAGTTTACATCAATAATTTTTCCGATTTCTTTCGTTTCAAAAAGTGTGAGGAATCCTCCAATGTGATCGCTATGCGGATGGGAGGGCATGACATAATCTATCTTTTCAATATTTAGCTCAGTTAAATATTCATCTAATAATGGACCAACAATCGGTTTACCAGCATCAACTAGTATCGTTTGTCCCTTTGGTGTTTGAATTAAAATGGATTCTCCTGTTTTTTCAAATCGATCTGGGGGAAGTAAATGAAAAAAATGTATTATCAAATCCCCATCACCGTCATTCGCAAATACTGCTTCTGCATTCACCTCACGAACTCCAGCATCCGCTTCGTTTGTACACGAAGCAAGAAAAGGAATGAAACATAATATGATTGCAATAAGAAAAGCCACTCTTCTCGTAACTCGCAAACCATCTCCTCCTTAGATGAGGGGTCTGACCCCCATCACAATAATGGGGGTCACAATAATGGGGTCAGACCCCTGCAAAAATTTGGGGGTTATTTGAAAATACGCCATCTACTCCTAGTTCTATTAGTTTTTGATATTTCGCTTTATCGTTTACTGTATAAGGCAATACCTTCAGACCAAGATGATGAAATTCGTCAATAAACTCCTTATCTGTATATGCAACATGTGGGTGCACACTCGCCAATTGGAGGCCACAATGTTTTGCATATTCCCACGGTTTTAAAATACGATAATAAAGCAAGAGTCCAAGTGGCATGTTAGGCACAAGTTGTTGGACCTTTTTTAATGCCAAATGATCAAATGAAGAAATAATGACATTATCTAATCGATTATGCTCCTTCAAACAATCCACTAGCTTTCTTTCGATTCCCTCGTAAATGACAGGGATATTTTTAATTTCAATATTGATAATTAAATCTGGCGGACATATTGCTAAAACTTCCTCAAATGTTGACAATGTCACTCCCCTAAATTCACTTGAGAACGAGGACCCTATATCAATTTGTTTAATTTCCGCCAGTGTATAATCTTTAATAAAACCTGGATATTGCTTATTAAATCGAGCAAGTTTTTGGTCGTGAACAACAACCATATGCCCATCCTTTGTGAGCTGGACATCCAATTCTATCGCGCTTGCCCGATGTTCTATTGCTTTTTGAAAAGATGGCAACGTATTTTCTGGCGCCTCCGTAAGAGAGCCCCTATGTGCAAAGTTTAAAATCAACATTCACCACTCCAATTGATAAATATGTATGTAAAAACTTCATTACCTTCATTCAATCTTAACCTAAAGTATAGACGGGATCGGTATTTTAAAGATTCATTTCATCAATAAAAAGAACTAGAAATTTCAACGTAAATTAGTACATCTTCTACATCACGCGCGCTTTCTTCTACATTCATTTGCGAATCTTCTACATCACGCGCACTATCTTCTACATCATTTGCAAATCTTCTACATCACGCACGCCTTCTTCTACATTCATTTACGAATCTTCTACATCCTGCGCACTATCTTCTACATTCATTTGCAAATCTTCTACATCCCAAACGCTTTCTTCTACATTCATTTACGAATCTTCTACATCACGCGCGCGTTCTTCTACATTCATTTACGAATCTTCTACATCCCAAACGCTAACTTCACCCCGCCTTCCTAGCCTAAAAAAATTTTCCATCACAAGTCTCAGCTACTTCTACATGCAACGCCTGGATTTTAATCAGTGGGGAAGCTTTATCCCCACTGATTCGTTCAGTCCCATTTCCCTAGCGTGCACAGGCCCCCCCAACAAACGGAAGGACACATCTAAGTACTGCCACATTTCCAACCGTCCAGTCTTCAGTCCACTCTCCTACTTCAATGCGTTGGTAATTTTCTCTGCCGCTTCATCTAATGCTTCCTGTGGATCACGGCCTTCATACATCTCACCTAAAGCCGTTTCAATAATTTTCCTTGCTTCAGGCATAATTTCCGTTAACGGGCCAGAAGTCGCCATGCTTGGTGTTGTGTTTTCCAATTGCTTCACGGCAGTTGTAAACTGCGGATATTCTTCATAAACATCTTTCAAAACTTCCTCATCATATGCTGCAGGTGTAATTGGGAAGTATCCAGTAGAAGCTGCCCACTCCGCTTGCACTTCCGCACCTGTCATAAATTTAACAAATTCCCAGGCAGCATCTTGCTCCTCTTCAGGAACTTGATTTGTAATCCAAAGTGATGCCCCACCTACGATGACACCTTGTGGATCAACCCCATCAGCTGCTGGCAAGAAGGCTGTTCCGACTTCATGTGGTGAGTTCTTAATCACCTCTGCAGTATTTGCTGTTGAATCAAAGTACATCGCAACTTGACCGGCAAAAAATGGCCCTCTTGGATCATCCCAACTGCTTCCATAGTTTGTAAATGTTTCAGCTTTGTTCATTTCATTTAACCATTCAAAAATAGCTAATCCTTCTTTGGAATTCACGAGTGCTTCTGCCGCATCTCCACTACGTCCGTTGTCATGATCTAAATATAGCGCACCAGAGTTTGCCATTAATTGTTCAAAAAACCAACCGATTGTCGCCATCGTAAATCCGTACTGTCTATTCCCATCCGAAAGTTTTTCCGCTGCTTCTATCATTTCACTGAAAGAACTAGGCGGATTTTCCGGATCTAAACCAGCATCCTTAAACATGTCTTTATTATAGAACATCACAGCATTAGATGTATTAAACGGCATGGAATATAGTTTGTCGTCTATCGAGTAGTAATTTAAAATATTTTCCTCTAATACGGACACATCAAAATCATCTTTATCTATAAACTCTTGCATTGGCGTAATAAATCCGCCCTCACTCATATACTTCGTTCCAATTTCAAAAACTTGCACAATTGCGGGTGCCTCTGCTGAATCCCCAACCGCACGTAGTTTTGTTAAAGAGTCATCGTAACTTCCTTGATAGATTGCTTCTACATGTACAGAATCTGACTGTTCGTTAAATTTATCAACTATTGCCTGGAGGGCATCCCCGTTATCCCCACTCATCGCATGCCAAAAGGAAATTTCAGTTTTATCAGCATCACCACCGCCTCCTGAACCACCTTTTCCTTCATTGTCCCCACTTTCATTACTACACGCCGCTAGCAAAAGCGTAAGTGCGAACAAGAGCATCATACCTTTAAAAAGTTTCCTCATGAAATCTTCTCCCCTTTTTATTTTATCCTTTAACAGCCCCAGCCGTTAAACCCTCTCGAATATATTTCATTCCTATGAATAATAGGAAGAGAGTCGGTAGCAAAATCGTGACAACTGCTGCCATTACCATATTCCACGATGAAGAACTCTCATTAGCAATTAACATTTTGAGTCCAATTTGTACAGTCCGAACTGTATCATCATTCGTCACAAGAAGTGGCCACAAATACTTATTCCACGTTGTTAGAAATCCATAGATGGCGAGTGCACTTAATGATGATTTGGATAACGGCAAAGCAAATCTCAAGTAAAAGCGGAACCGCGAACAGCCATCCATCTGTACTGATTCCCATAACTCTTTTGGTATTGTCATAAAATGCTGTCGCAATAAAAAGATGCCAAATGGCAATGCAAAAAATGGAAAAGTGAGTCCTTGATATGTATTCACCCAGCCTAAATTTAAGATTGTTAAAAAGTTAGGAATGATTGTTGCTTCCCATGGAATTAACATCGTCGCTAGAAAAAGGAAGAAAATGAGATTTCGTCCCTTAAACGGAATGAATACAAATGCATAAGCAGATAAACTACATACAACGAGCTGCCCAACCATGACGATGAACGACATCCAAAACGTAACAGTTAAAAAGTGAAGGAGCGGTATTCTTTCCATCACATTTTTATATGCATCAAAATTAATCGATGACGGCAACAACTTACCCGCATATATTTCTTGAGGTGTCATAAAACTAGCTGAAATCGCGTAAAGAAACGGGAAGAAGAGTACAAGTGCTGAAATGAGTAGTAACGTATAGATCAATATTTTCCTCATCATTGATAATGCACCCTCTTTTCTCCCACTCTAAATTGCACAATCGTCACAATCAAAATAATAACAAATAAAATGATCGCTTGTGCACTGGCAAATCCGAAGTTTCCATAAGAGAAAGCTTGTTGATAAATAGAATAAACAATGATATTTGTTGATCCAGCTGGTCCCCCACCAGTTAAAATATCAATTTGTCCAAAAGTTTGAAAGGAACCAATGATGGCAATGATTGTTACAAAGAATAACACTGGAGAAATAAGTGGAATCGTAATTTTAAAAAGTTTCGCAAAGTAGCCTGCACCATCGATGTCTGCGCTCTCATATAACTCTCGTTGGACGTTTTGAATTCCACCAAGTAGAATGATAAAGTTAATACCAAGATGCATCCATACAGTAGTTGCAGCAATTGATGGTAGTGCCCATTTAGAACTTGTTAACCAATCAACTGCATCAATTCCAAACATATCTAATATATTGTTTAAAACCCCCAAAGAAGGATGAAATAAGAATAAAAATATTGTAGCCCCAGCAGCAACAGATACACCTAATGTTGAAGCAAAAATAGTTCTAAAAAAGCCAATACCTTTTAATTTTTCACTAGCAATCACAGCAAGAAAGAGCGCTAAAATAATTTCAACAGGGACAGTGTAGAGTACAAATAAAAGTGTTCCCTTCATACTCTTTTTGAAATCAGATGATTGCATGAGCTCTTTGTAATGTCCCCAACCAACAAACTCACCTACTTTACCACCGCCACTTACTTCAAAGAAACTGAAATAAAGTGTTTTGAACATCGGATAAAATAGAAAAACCCCTAATAGAATGAGCGCCGGAAACAAATATAACATACCTATCCCAAATAGCTTTCTTTCTCTTTGCTTATGTGACTTTATCTTCCTAGGATCTCCTAGCAGCATATCTTTCCCCAAAAAATGTTACACCCCTTTAACTAACATAATCATCACATTTGTACGAGTCACCAGCCCCCTTCACATGACAAAAGGTTGTTTTATCCCCATTCACTTTCATCATATGACATGCCCTATTAGGATACAACCTATGTAACAGAATCTTTACATAATTCTTTTCAGCTTATTTCGACAAACATTCCCGCTCCCCCATAAACAAATCTAACTTAAGACGTAAAATGAAGCATTTTCAAAAAGCAATGAGGGTTAAGAGGTTAGGGGGTTATTAGTTAAATTGAGGTTATCAGCCTTATGTTGAAGATACGCGGATCCATGTTGAAATTCACATTTCTTATGTAGAAGATACGCGAATCCATGTTGAAGTTCACATTTCTTATGTTGGAGATTCACAAATCCATGTTGAAGTTCACATTTCTTATGTTGAAGATTCGCAAATCCATGTTGAAGATTCGCAAATCCATGTTGAAGTTCACATTTCTTATGTTAAAGATGCACAAATCCATGTAGTAGCTCCGGCAATTAACCGCTAATGTTCCCTAATATCCAGTGAAATTTCGCAACCTAGGACTGTTGTTGAAGTTTGCGGGGCATTCGTGTTGGTGCTTGCTAATCCATGAAAGAGTTTTAACAACTTCTTGAGATCCATTCCCGCTTCCTCCATATTTATTGAGGATAATCGGACTTATGTAGGATTTCCGCAAATCCATGTTATCCATTCGCCACATTCCCGTTGACAGATAGGTATGAATTAGAGTCTTTCCTGCCAATACTAGAACAACAACTACATTTTAAAAGACATGGCATTCTGCAAACTTTAAAAGAAAATGCCGTTACATTAATGCAGATTATTTGTACTCACTATCTGCTGAGATATTCGTTGGAGGGAATCATGGCAATCAAGAAATTAATTAGAAAAGTTGTACCCTATCAAATACGACTTTGGCTGAATCCATTAAAAAAACACCTACTTCATACCAATTATCGTAAAAGAGCCGTATATACAAAAAGCCGGGAAACGTTGCCCATTCAAGAACATATGATTTTTTATGAAGCATATCATGGTGGGAGTATGACTGGTAACGCTTATGCTGTTTTTAAATATTTACTATCCAATCCAAAATTTCAACATTACCAACACATCTGGGCAGTTAAAACTAAAACGGTTATCCCACCAGCATTTAAAAATCATCCAAACGTGACATTTGTTATCTATCAAAGTTTTGACTATGCAAAGTATCTAGCCATCTCAAAGTATTTAATTAACGATACATCATTTCCGTACTACTTTCATAAACGAAAAGAACAAGTTTATGCAAATATTTGGCATGGTACTCCCTTAAAAACAATGGGATTAGATATTAAAAATCGGGCCGTCACAGCACATAAAAATATTCAAAAAAACTTTTTAAGTGCAGACTACTTTGTAAGTCCTAGTACGTATACAACTGAGAAATTACTAAAATCTCATGACGTTTACGAAATTTATGAAGGAAAAGTATTGGAATCTGGTTATCCCCGAGTTGATTTAATGTTTGGAGCTGATAAAGAAGCACTTCGAAAACAAATTGGTATTCGAGAAAATAAAAAGATCATTTTGTACGCACCAACTTGGCGTGGCGAACTTCAAAATGTGGAAGACCAAAGTAAACAATTACTCAAAGATATAATTTACATACAGGAAGCACTTGGCAAAGACTATACGATTTTGCTTAAAACACATTATTATGCCTATGCTTTTTTACATCGTTCTAGTTCAGGGCATCTCGTTATCCCAAATACAATTGATACAAATGAACTTTTGTCAATTGTAGATATTTTAATTACTGATTATTCCAGTATATTTTTTGACTTTTTGCCGACAAAGAAACCAATCATTTTTTATGCAAATGATGTTGAGGAATTTGTAGCAGACCGAGGTCTTTATATTTCCATGAAAAAATTACCTGGACCATTATGTGAAACACTTGATTGTGTTATAGAAAGTATTCACCAATTAAATGCCGTACAAGAAGATTATCAAGAAACATACAACAAATTTTTAGATGCTTATTGCAAACATGATGATGGGCATGCAACAGCACGATTTATTGATGCAGTTTTTTATGGGAAATCCGCATCATATTGTTATCAAACTACGACAGACAAAACAAAGATATTAATATACGGTGGAGGATTTTTAAACAATGGAATTACATCTTCACTTATTAGTCTTTTAAATTTAATTGATTATAACGAATATGACATCACCTTAATCGACCATGGAACAAATACAAAAAAGGCCAAGTGGAATAATATGAGGAAATTAAACAAGCATGTACATCATATCTTTCGTGTTGGAACATGGAATGCGTCCCTCGCAGATTTATATCGCCATACACTTTTTCTACAGTCAGGTAATCTAGAAACTGCACCTAAGCAAATGTACCAAAATGAATTTAATCGAATGACTGGTTTGACAAAGTTTGATATTGGCATTGATTTTGGGGGCTATAGTCCCTTCTGGGCAGCTATTTTCGCCTTTGGAAATTTCAAGAAAAAGAATATTTATTTACATTCCGACATGGACAAGGAGACATCAAAAAAGGTAAACAATCACTACCCTCATCGTCAAAATTTAAAAGTGATATTTTCACTCTATCAATTATTCGATAAAGTGCTATCAGTATCTAAATTAACACATAAGAAGAATAGAAAGAATTTATTACAATATATACCCAAACCTGTGGGAAAAATGGATTATGTCATAAACGCAATTGATTATAAGCATATCCTATCAATGAAAAGTAAAAGTATTCAATATGAATTCGGGGAGGATTTAACTAGTAATAAAACAAAAGACAATGATTTTTCGAAAGAAATGAGTAGCGAATTTCTTCATTTAGGAACTGAACCACCTTCCTACCCACTTCCGCAAAAGGATGATGTCAATTTCATAACAATCGGCAGACTAAGCCCAGAAAAGGATCATGAAAAACTATTAAACGCATTTTCACACATTGCTGCGGACAAAAACAATATTAAGCTTTACATTGTTGGTGAAGGTGCATTGGAAGAAACAATAAAAAATATCATTAGCACATTACATTTAACAAATAAGGTTTTCTTAACCGGTCAGCTAACCAATCCATATGCACTCTTAAATCAATGTGACTGTTTTATATTGTCTTCCAATTATGAGGGGCAAGCAATTGTTTTACTTGAGGCACTCATATTGGGTAAGCCAATCATTACTACTGACTCACCTGGACCCCGAAGCGTATTAGAAGGTGGATATGGGTTAATCGTTGAAAATTCTGTTACAGGATTAGTTGAAGGCATGCGTAGATTTTTAAATGGGGGTAAGTTAAATAATAAAGTGTTTGATTATGAATCATATCAAGAAGAAGCTTTAAATATGTTTTATGAAAAGGTATGTGATTTGAATGAACAGGAATTGTAACACACCCTTTAAAACAAAAGACGTATCATGAGAACTTGTTTAGACTTGCCTTACGTCAATCCCGATAACATACAAAGCGTGGCTCAAAAGAAAAAACCAACTTCCATATTTGAACTACATACATAGTATGCTCACTTATATGGAAGTCGGTTTTTCATTATTTCATTTTCCCGGGTAAAGCATGGATAGATTCAATGAGTTTATTGAGCTTTCCTTCAATACGGTGCAGTAAGTAAAAAGTGACCGCAACGGGAAATCCTACTTCTGCAACAAATGAAATCCAAGACTCAACTTCCACTTGAATAACCTCCTTTCACCTCATCATTCCTGCCAATCCAACCAATATCGTGCAACCTCAATCAGTGGGAATTTTCGCATTCCCCCCTACTGATAATCGTTAGGCGAATTGGGCTTATACTAACTTTCACTCTCGTTAATCCTTGAAATGCTTGAAGTAATGCCTTAACGAGTTAACTTTCAACGAATAAACTTTCAGCGTAAATAGATAGGGTCAGGCTTATAAATAGACCTGACCCTACAAATTTACAAACATCATTATGTTCATGTACCAATTACCCCATAACATCGATTTCCTCGATATTCTGCTCTACAACTCGAGCACTTCGCTTGGCGACCAGATCACCACCGTTTGAAAACAGTACATTTTCAGCAATGATTTCATCCATTACTTCGTTTACCTGCTCAGGGTCTACTGGTTCAGCTGGGTCATCTAGCGTATATGTTACGATTTTTCCTTCTTCATTTTCAAAGCGCAATTCTAAACGTTTCATCCTCATTTCCCTCCTTTCAACTTATTGATTACAGTTAACCTTCTTTAATATCAGACTTGTCCGTTCGCTCCACATTATATAATGTGTGTTGCTGCAATCCTGAAATTGCTTTAGCCAATTGTAAAAGCTGATCCGGTGTTGCTTCTTGTTTTACTGCAAAGTTCTTCCCTTTATAAATTGGCTTTCCAGTTTCAAAATCATCACCGTGATAAAAATTTAGGCGAATAACCGACGAAGTCATACTTGCAACTGCCATTCCTATCACCTCCTTCATAACTATAATCGTACTAAAGTAGTATAAGGGGGTGTTTTTTGTTATTTTAGGTAAAAAGTAACAAGATTGAGATTGCTTAATAATAGTGCATCCTAACACTTCCACCAATATTGATTTATTTACTACACATATTGAGCTAGAAATATCTAGCTATTCAATTAGCCAAAGTCGTGATATGATAGATGTTAGATTTAAACGTTCTGATTAAGGTAATTCATACAGTAGTTTTAGTTTAACTGAAACTGATAAGGTATTTTGCTATGGTTATCACTATATTTTTAAATACTTATAAAAGAACGAACTATATCTGACGCTTCCATAAGGTCTTTGAAACTTTGAATCTCTCTCAAACGTCTAATAAATAGTTACTATTAAAAGAGGTGTAAGCTACATGCTAAAAATTACTTTATTAGCCTGTATTTCGTTATTAGCTTCACTTATTATTACGCCATTATTTATAAAATGGATAATTAAATTAAATATTACAGATAAACCTAATTTCCGCAAAGTCCATAAAAATCCCATTCCTACATTAGGTGGGCTTGTCATTTTCATCAGCTTCTTAATTGGTATAGCGATTATCCAGCCAGTTAGTTCCCATCATCTTGCAATTGTCTGTGGGGCTTTTATTATCATTGGACTTGGGATTATTGACGATATATACAATTTATCAGCAAAAGTGAAGTTCGGTGTTCAACTTCTTGTTGCCCTGCTTGTCATCTTTTGGGGTGGTATTCAAGTAGAATTTATTAATTTACCTTTTGGAGGACAATTCGAATTTGGATTTTTTAGTACTGCAATCACAGTACTTTGGATTGTAGGAATTACGAATGCAATTAATCTCATTGATGGATTAGATGGTCTTGCAGGTGGGGTCTCAGCAATTGCCTTATTCACAATTGCTGGTATGGCAGTTATTATGGGAAATACGTATGTCCTAACGATTGCAACAGTACTTTTCTTTAGTACAATGGGATTTTTACGTTACAACTTTTATCCTGCCAAGATATTTATGGGAGACACTGGAGCATTATTCTTAGGATATATGATTTCAGTGCTTGCATTATTAGGTTTTAAAAACGTTACAATTATTTCCTTTGTCATTCCAATATTCATTCTAGGTGTACCGATATCAGATACACTCATTGCAATTGTTCGCCGCTTTATCAATAATAAACCAATTTCTAGCCCGGACAGTTCTCACTTGCATCATCGCTTATTAAAACTGGGCTTTTCACATAAGCAAACTGTTCTCTTTATCTACGGATTAAGTACAATGTTTAGTGTATCAGCAATCTTATTTTCCATGACGACAGTCTGGGGATCTGTGCTTATTTTCTTAATTGCTATATTTGTACTCCAACTTCTAATTGAATATCTAGAATTAGTTAACAGTAATTTTAAACCGTTAACTAACTTGATTAAAGGAATTATGCAGAAGTAAAATAGGGAATACTTTCAAACACCTTCTAAAAGGAAGGTGTTTTTTTATATGACTGTGACATCTGAATTAATCTCTTTTATGAACCGTATATATATACTATTCCAGCTCATAATCACACGTCACTTGTGAGAAAACTTTTTATTCACGCGTTTAGACTATAATAAAAAGTACAATAGACAACAACTAATCACAAGGTTTTCCCATAAAAAAACAAGTATGGTCATGAAATGAAAGTCTTCTAAACTTTCACCATTTCCATACTTGTATACAATGAAACTATGAGGCAAGAAATCTTGCAATATCTCACCATCATTTAATCCAGCTCAGCAAACAAATACATCTGTTTACTTAATGCAAATCAGCTGCATTTTCTAAATCCGTACTATCCATATCATCGTCGCTCGCATTACCTTCTGCATTATCACGATGTTGTGTTAATTGACTACCATTTAATTCTAAGTGAGCCTGTAATTCATGTTTCGTTTCAGCAAGTGATTCATCATCTAGTTGCCAATAATACGTCCGTCTAGGCGTTGATTGCCATAAATCTTCCCCTTCTAAAGTTAAAGGTTCGATATTTAGATTACTACTCGTGCCATACGAAATAAAGCTCTTCATTTCATCAAACGTCATATTTGTTGTCATATTACTTCCGACAGCTTCAATGATATCATCAAATTTAAAAATAGATTTAACAGAAACTGATTTTTTCATAATTGCTTTAATAATCTCTTGTTGCCTTTTTCCACGTTCAATATCATTATCTTTCTTCCTTGTTCTAGCTAGCGCAAGTGCTTGCTCCCCATCTAATTCCTGTAATCCTGGCATAAGATGGATTTTATTTGGCCTATCATAAGAATCCTGTTCCTTAAATTCATAAGGTACATCAACTGTTATACCATCTATCGCATCCACTACTTCAATGAATGCATCAAAATTAACTTTTACCCAATAATCGATTGGAATGTCTAATAAATTTTCTACTGTATCAATTGTCGATCGTGTCCCACCATTATTTAAAGAGTGAGCATGATTTATTTTTGTCTCGTAACCAACTTCTGGGACATAGACTTTTGTATCCCGTGGTATACTTAATAATTTTACTGTTTTGTCATCTTTGTTTAAAGTGGCAACCATTAATGTGTCTGTACGTATTCCTTCTGTACCACGTTTTTCTCCACCGTCGACTCCCATAATGAGTATACTTACATTATCAAACTTTGGATCGACTTCTTTTTCACGGAGATCTGATTTTAAACGACCATCATCTTCATATGAATCTGAAATAACAGAACCAGCTTTTAAATATAAATTAACAAAAAACCCAAGTGCAGATAAAAATACGATAAGTGGTATTAATATAAAATACACGCGGCGACGTAGCTTCCGCTTTTTAACTCGCTTTCCCATCCGTCTATTCACCTTTTTATTATTCGACATAAAATTTCCCCTTTATATTCATACAATCTTTTCTCATCATTGCTTTATTCCTAAAAGAACAAGTATAATACAACTGTATTAGAGTAAATCATGTATAACATAAAGCTAATGTTAATTGTACTACGAGATATGACTTTCGTAAACAATATCTTATGATTTCTCCCCAAAATGCGACAAAATAAACCAATAATGTGTCTGTTCGCATATTAGACGGATTGAATAGTAGAAAGGTTGCACTTTTATGCAAAATAATCATGATGTTTCCATTATGGATATTAAATTTATAAATATGACAAAGCAAGAACTATTAGATCAAATTCTTATTCCTCGGATTGAGCGGGAAGAAAAGACATTTATTGTGACCGCAAATCCTGAATTCGTGATGCATGCCCGGGAAAACAAACAATTTAAAGAAACGATTCAGTCTGCAGATATTATTGTACCTGATGGAATTGGTATCATTAAAGCTGCAAAAATTAAGAAACAGCCTCTTAAAGAAAGAATTGCTGGTTATGAACTTATGCTAGATTTATTAAAATATGCAAATATGAATGGGCTAGCATGTTATTTTTTAGGTGCAAGTAAACTTGTTAATGAAAAAGTAATCAATGTCATCAAATCGAAATATCCGCAAATAAACATTGTTGGCCATCATCATGGATTTTTTGATTTACATGACCCTAAGATTAAGGAAGAAGTAGCAGAGGCAAAACCAGACTTTGTATTTGTTGCTTTAGGTATGATGAAACAAGAACAATGGATTTCTGAACAACTTCCAAGGCACAAAAAGGGAGTATTTATTGGTATTGGTGGGAGTTTCGATACACTTACTGGTGAAGTGAAAAGAGCACCACAAAAATGGATTGATTTGAATTTAGAATGGTTATATCGTATCATCAAACAACCTTTTCGTTTTAAGCGGATATTAAAGGTATTTTGGTTTATGATACTAATAGTTTTAGGAAAGGATAAGTAGGTGAGAGCCAGCCGAGCGTGGGGTTAACTACTCCCCTCCGCCCGTTCTAACTATTTACAATTTTACAGCATTGTGTACATGCTTTTCCTGTAACTCTTGAATTCTTTTTTTCCGTTTTAGTAAAGGTGCGGTGGAGCCAAATTTCTTAATTGCAGCTTCTGTTTCCTCTATAGCTTTTTCGAAATCCCCGATATACACATACAAATCAATTAACAATCCAGGAATAACACGATCTTGGGGTGCTAACTCTCTTGAACTTTCCGCAAATTGAATTGCTTCTGTATATCTTTCTTTTCTCCTTAAAACGTGGATTTTCAAACGCATGCAAAGGGAATCCTCAGGTGCTAGCGTTAATGCATAGTTTACCAGCTGTAATGCCCATCTTGGTTTATTTCTTTTTAGACAAGCATCACCTAAAACTCGATAGTAAGTTTGGGATTTTTTTCTTAATTCCTTATCATATATCGGTATTTCTGCTTTATGAATAACAGTTAGAATAAACTCCTTGAGTAGTCCCATTTGCTTAAGGTGTGGACCCATTCCATGGCCTGCATATGGTATTTCAACTAACTGAGCATTGGGGAATGCTGACAAGAGCCCTTTATTAACATATGTATTATCTAATGCATTCTTCGGATCATAGACAATGATAGGTGATATTTCCGAATTATGAGTCGGCAAGATATTATGTTTAAAAATACGTTTACCTTTTAAGTTTGACTTTCCATAAATTGGATGAATAGACATTCTTGGTGAAAGGGCTAAAATTCTACAATTTAGAGCCGATGCATAATATAGTGCTCCATAAGCACCTAAACTAAATCCATATGCAACTTTATCTTCATACCCTTCTACTAAGGCGCTTACTGTACGCTTAAAATCCTCCAAAGATAAATCTTGTTGATAAACCTTTTTTCTCCTTTTTCTAATTGCAATAATATCTACATTTTGTTGAATTAGTAAATTAAATGCAAATGAGGGATTGTCCCATACCATATTAATAGAATCAAAGGTAACGACTACCCTATTTGTCTTCTGCAAACTTTTATAAAACTCAATTCTACTTTCCCCATTATCATATAACACTATTTTGCGATAGCCCTTTTCATCTTCTAAAATTTCTTCACTATATTTATGCAGTAAACGATTTAAAATATGGCTAGCTTGTCTATGACTTCCTACCACTTGATAAAGCATAGATAATTTAATCTGATATTTGAATTGTACATTCTGCTTATATATAGAGCAAACTTCTTCAATCCGCTGAATAGACATATTCCAGTCTCTATTTTGGATTGCTTGATCCACAAATTCATCTAACAACTTTTTACTCTTATTACTAATCTGATCATTTGTTTCTATTGGCATCTGCTCACTAATTACAGATAATATTTCTTTATTGTCAGAACATGTTGTAACGCCTAAGATTAAAATATCCATTGCCCTTTGCAAATCATTATATTTCTGCAACATCTTTGCATAATTGATATAAGCATCAGCGGGAAGATTTACCTTCTTAAAATTGTCTATTTTACCCCAATGTACATTAACCAAGTCCAATTTCCCTGTTTGTAGTGCATACTTTATAATACTCGCATGAATCTTTTCATCCGTTGGAAAATCCCTGAGGCATCTCTTAAAAACGCGGTATGCTTTATTCACTTTACCAGTTTCTAATAGATTATTTCCCTTTTCCAAATAATAATTTACACTTTTATTTTTATAAACCCTAATCTTCACTTTATGGAATGTTTCAATTGCCTTATCTTTTATCATAACTTGCCATTTCCACTCCCTTTCCTCACTATAAATCCTTTGGCATTTATTCACTTACTCTTCCTTTAACAATAACGACGGTTATGATTGAAAGCCTCTCTATACTCAATATCATAATATGGGAATTCTATCAAATATAACCTTCTATTGCTTGAAGTAATATTTCAGATTTTACTTACGGTAAATAGCGTATATTACGCCTTTAATTACCCAGCATGGATACAGCTGTAGGGAGCAAGATTAATCTCGCTCCCCAACATAATCAAATTTACTTTTTATACAATTTAGCACTTTCTTGTGCGGCGTAAAGACCAACCGCTTTATTTTGACTCCATATTTTAGTAAATCTAGAAACTGGAACATTCGTATTACCTGCATATGGACTCAATTCAGGCGTGATTGAAGGTCGCTTATATGTCTCAGTAAAGTATTGTAAAAATCCCCCGCCAGATGGATAACCGCCGTATGGTATAATCGTATACCCAGTCATATTTGCAATAGTTTTAGCATAGCTATAGTCTCGTGTATAATTAGAACCTTTCTGGTTATATCCCCAGTAGAGAATTTCTCCACTAGTATGATAGTTTATTGTCATTTGTGGCTTGATCACTTTTAAAAAGTTAATGACTGCTTTTGTCTCTTTTGCTGAAGCCGGTGCACTGCCTTTATGGTTTTGATAGTTTGGATACCCTACATTATTAGAAACTGTATACCAATCTACACTAAAGTTGCGGTTTAAGTCTACGCCCTTTGCATTTGCCTTCCAGCGCTTAAAGTTTTTGCTTCCGGCATTCATCTTAATTAATGATGCATGATCTTTTGCCGGAAATGCGCTTAAACCTTTTTGTTGAAGTGTTACACCGTCAGGATTGACCATTGGCATAAACCAAATAGTTGTCTCATTTAATATCTTTCTAGCATTGAAGCCACCAATACTTTTATTTTGTCGATAAGCTTTTGCATAGTTTTCTAACATATACATATTTAGATTTGTAGAAATCCACTCTCTTGCATGAAGTGATCCATTAATAAATGTTGTCGCTTTTCCTTTTCCTAAAGAAACAGCATAAAGATTTCTTCCGTATTCTGATTTACCAACAACTTTATAAGTAATTAATTCTGGATAAGCTTCGGCTAACTTTTTAATATCTGCTGACATATGGTTATATGTATAAGTTTTTTTCGGATTTACAAACGATAGCTTTGTCGCATCCCCGACATCATTTTTATGTATATAACCTGTTTTCCACTTTCCATTCACTGATACTTTGGCTGAATACCAATTGCCATTTTCATACTTATATTTTAATTTTGAACCCTTTTTATAGCTTTTCAGTTTCTTTGACGATTTTGAAGTTTTCGCATAAACAGTTGTCGGGTTTGCAATAGCATAACTTGTGAGTGTAGATCGATTTGCTCCCACATCACCTTTATGAATATAACCCGTCTGTTTCTTACCATTTACGTAAACCGTTGCTACGTACCAATTGCCGTTATAAGGTCGATATTTTAATGTTGACCCAATCGCATAGCTTTTAAGAACACTAGAACTTTTAGATGTTTTGCTGTAAACGCTCGTATGGTTCTGAGCATAACCAGTTAAGGTTGTGTTCATAGAGCCTACATCACTTTTATGAATATAACCTGTTTGAGCTTTTCCATTCAGGTAAACAGTTGCAACATACCAGTCCTTTGTAAAGCTTCGATATTTTAATAGATTACCATAATTGTATGATTTCAGTACCTTAGAGTTGGTAGCTGCTTTTGAATAAATCTTTGTTGGATTTTTGACAGCTACTCCTTGTAAAGACGAAGCACGAGTTGTTGCTGTTTCAACATCACTAGTATGAATAAAGCCAGTATGTGCCTTCCCATTTATATAAACAGTAGCAGTAAACCAATCTTTGTCATACGCTTTATATTTTAGAATTTGACCACGGGAGTAGCTCTTTAATACCGCAGAGTCTTTAGCTGTTTTACCATAAACTGCAGTTTTCTGATTTAATGCAATACCATTTATTGTTGGTATACTATCTGTCTTCCCAACATCCCCAGCATAAATATAGCCTGTATGGGCTTTTCCATTTATATAAACGGTTGCCTCATACCATTCTTTTGAATACACCCGATATTTTAACAGTTTTCCATATGGATAGCTTTTCAACACTTCTGCATTCAAATTTGTATTTGCGTATACGGATACAGGCTGCTTCAAGGCAAAACCTGTTAAATCTTCAGATTGTACAGCTGTTGCCACTGCACTATTATCTTTTGGTTTTTCAATTTCTCTCGTTTCTTCTTGCGCTTCTATATCCCCTAGCTCTTCTGTTTGATTTAATTCTTCGGAAACAATTGTTTTATCTATTTCAGGTTTTTCGGAATTGGATGAGCGATTTTCTCGATATTCATCTGCATCCTCACCTAAAATAATATGATCATGATGTACATAACCAGTAAGAATCTTGTCATCATCAAGATGACCACTCTTATCTTTTTGAACATACTCAATCAATGAGAATTCTTTTTCTCTCTCAACATCCTCTTTACTATCTAATAAAGCGACAGTTGTATCATCCGGAATGTAGGTTAAGAGATTCGTACCATCCTCATTTTCAAAAAGTTCAATTTCACCGTCAATTTCGTCTGCAAATAACACAACATGATTTGTTATTTCTGTATCCGCATCTAATGTGACAGCCATACTATAATTTGGAAACAGCTGAGTAATCAATAAAAATATAGCAAAATAAACACTAAATTTTTTCAAAATGTATATAATCCTCCTTCATTTTAATGATGGAATTCTTTCCTTCACGACCGGTTTAAAATGACCAATCACTTTTTAACGCCTCATAAAGCTACAAAACTAGGGAACTCTTTTATTATCGGTAGAATATACTTAATAGTTTAGGTATAAAAAGGACTTTAGACCTATCTCATTAAATTTACATGAGCTGAAACTAAACTTGCGATTCATGTCGACCGAGCATAAGCCCCCTATTTAGCCTTTTTACCTCATCCTACAAACAAAAAAATAGTGGGGCAAAGTCACCATTGATGACCTCACCCCACTAATTTCATTATGATCTTAACATTACATTTAATCATGAAATAAATCTTCTACAACACGCTTCGTAGCTTGCCCATCTTCTAAATAACAAAACTTATCATAAAACGCTTGGACACGAGCGGTTGGCTGATAACCGTCTTTTTCTATCTTTTTAATTTCCTTAACAATTTCTGCCGTTTCTTTTACCAATGGACCAGGCGCTTTCTTTTCAAAGTCAAAGTAGAATCCGCGTAACTTATCACGATATTCATCAATATCATAAACAAAAAATAATATTGGTCTACGAAGATTAGCATAATCGAAGAACACGGACGAATAATCTGTAATGAGTAAATCTGCAATTATATATAATTCCCGAATATCCTCATGTTTAGAAAAATCATACACGAATCCTTGATATGCACGTAGGTCTATATTTTCTGCAACTAGATAATGCATACGCAATATAATAATATAATCATGACCAAAGTTTTGATACATTTCATCCAAATCTAATTGTAAATCAAATTTGTAATTTCCAACGCTATAAAATTGATTATCTCTCCACGTTGGAGCGTAAAGGATCACTTTTTTATCAGTTGGTAAATGATGTTGCTGTAAGATTTTAATTTTTGCCGACTTAGGATCCTTTTGAAATAAAAAATCATTACGCGGATATCCCGTCTCAAGCATTTTATTTTGGAATGCAAATGCACGTCTAAATATTTCGGTTGAATATGCATTTGGTGAAATCAGCACATCCCATTTACTTGTTTCATAAAGGAAATTCCGTTTATAACGTTCTGTATCTGTCCCCGGCATATGAACAGCATCCATATCTGCTGCTAAACGTTTTAATGGTGTGCCATGCCATGTCTGAATATATGTCGTATGTTTTGGCTTTGGTATCCATAATGGTAAACGACTATTCGACACCCAATATTGTGAGCGTGCCATTGAAATAATCCATTGCAATGAAAATCGTCTAACGTATCGCACTTGTTTATCAGAAAAAAGGTTCAAATGCCTTCTGTCCGCGCTCCAAATTAACTCATAGTCTGGATTATGCTGCACCATATATTCATATATGGCTCGCGGATTATCGCTATACTGTTTTCCATGAAAGCTTTCAAACATGACCATTTTTTTCTTAACAGGAAGAAAGGTAGCAATTTTGAAAGTAACCTTTAGAAATTGCTTTATGATTGGACTTCGCCGCATTTTTATCAGGCTTTGCTTTACAGACAAACTTCTTCTCCCCTTTAGCTCTTTACAGTGTAGTCTTTGCTAGCAAATCTTTTTAAAAGGGAACACCGTAATTTTTGATATTAACAATAATCGCTCTAGCATTCGTGTAATGAGGTTATAATCTTATCATAGATACGTTTACAGTTGTCCGAATCTTGGTATTTAAATACGCCAGATACATCTATTTTATAATTTTTCAGATTTAGACTTAACCTCTCCTCAATGAGTTTTATCAATTCACTTTCACTAAAAGCTATTTCTCCCAAAAAGGTTTCCTCTACTGGTCTTAATATCCCTCTCCTAAAAAATCTCTTAACATCGAAGTGATAATAAATAACAGGTTTATTCATAAGAGTGAAGTCAAAACTAACACTACTATAATCCGTGATAAGTAGTGCATGCTCTATAAGTAATTCTTGAACCGTTTTAGATCCCAAAGTAATAAAATTAACTCTATCACTAGTCAACTCAGAACCTTTTTGGAAATATTCCTGTGCTCTATAATGCGGATAAAAGTTTAGATTAACATTATAAAAATCTAATAACTCCATTAACTCATCACTATTTATCAGACTTAAATATCTTTTATAATACTGGCTGTTTAAAAATTGTTCGTCTGTATTTATCCAATCTCTCCACGTTGGCATGAGTAAAATATTCTTTGGTTTGTCCTTTTGTATTAAGTTATCAAATCTCGCTAAACCAGTTACTACGACATCCTCTTCGTTGTAACCCATTTCCTCCATGACAACTTCTCTCTTTTCTGGCTCACTGCTAACCACAAACAAGTCAAATGGTATTTCATAATATCTTTTATGGTATTCAACATTTTTCCTACCTAATACACCATGCTGCAAGAAGACTTTAAACGTATTTTCATAATGGAAAAAACCTTTGGCTGGTTTATAAGGTAGTATATTTTCCAAGTCATGGGTGCATAATAAGACTTTTGCCTTAAAAGCTACCTGGTAATGTTTATCAGAGCCAAACTCAAGAACATTTGGTAGATGTTTTATTCTGACATAATCATCCGCGCTAGATTCAATGACATAATAGACATCTATATCCGTATTTTTCTGTAACCATTGAAATAGCACAAAACCATTATCCTGAGCTGTGTTATATCTTTCCCCTATTAACCATATATTATCATCCTTGAAAGAAGTATCATCTGGAATATCGATGTAGTGTGGTATGATAAAAGTTTCGATTTTCAAATTATTAAATGGGGTAGTTGTAAATAAGAAATGATGATTATTTGAATATTCATCTACCTTTACAACGTGTTCATAATAATTATCCTTTTTATAGTCTGAGTATTTATATTTTATTTTTTCCTTTCTTACTATACCATGATCCTTATTTTCAATTACTATATAGAAGTCAAAAATCGTTTTATCTTTACTTTTAAGAGACGGCAAATTATATTTCCCTAAATCAACAGAGAAATTCTCCATTATTGGAACCTTAATATAGTCCTTAGAATTTCTCTCTTCAACATAAAGAAATAGATTACAATCGATAAAATTACTAAGATTATTTACATATCCTGAGACATTAAGTTCTTTTATATTGTTAATTACCTTTTCTACCTTGGGCTTCAAAATCTTTATTCCAAGTGACTTATCTTTTCGTATATAAAAGTCATATATGACATTTTGAGAATCATATACTAATTTTTGATCAATTAAATAAGTCCTATGCCTTTTCTTTAGTAAGAACTGATATATAATTGGTTGTTCATCATCAAGTAATATAAAAAATCTCTTTCTCGTATAATTATGAAGTAAGTCACTAATTGGAATATCACATTCCAATCCTTCCGCAGTATACCTAAGACTGTAATAAAAATCAGTACTCCTAGTATCATTCATAATTAATTGATAATTGCCATCTTCTACAAATTGATTAGATTCAATAGCTAGAGTAACTTTTTCTCCATTATGATTTAATCCAATATGGTCTATTTTTATCTTTTGCCTTGCAACGTGTAAAACAAGTTCGTTCGTATCAAGTTTGTTAACTTGGACCTTATGTTTATATGTATCAAAACCTTGTGTTGGAATGTTATCTATAACAAGTGGGAAGTTTACATCTTTTATACTTAAAAAAAGGACCCACTTACCTTGAGATAGATAATCCATTTCCGGACATACTAGCTTATTACGATCCACTACTCTTGGGAAAAAGGTCCGTTTAGCATTTCCACTGATAGCTAATACGGAGACATCTTCTTCTTTTAAATTTCCAATATCCTTATTTTCTAAACTTAATATCATTTCTTCATAATTGATAAATATATTTTCTACTGTTACTTCTTCCTTAAAACTTACATCGTCTAAAATTTTCTTAATACGTATATTTTTGTGTGCCGAAATAACAAAAAACTTACTTTTTAATATTCGCCCCATCCAGCCACGCAAATTCCTATTTGGTGTAATTACTAAGTTTTTGCCATCTGATAGCATTTGTATTTTACTATTATCTGCACAATGTATATATTCCAATGGTAATTTTAATGTAAGATTATCCCTATTCACATGGTGAGATAATTCAAGATTCGATTCTCCTGATATATATACGAATTTGATACTTTTTTTTGTTAACCAAAAGTTTTTCAATTTCATTTTAAAATTCCACATATCATCTTCAAATTCTACATCATAGAGCTCCACTTCTCTTATTAAGTTACGTCTAACTTTTTTATAAAAGTTGTATATATACTTTAACAAACCATTTCCTCCTATGATTATGCCGATAGTTTTTTTAGTGAGCTGGCCTTTTTATGTAATGAGTTGATCTTAATGATAGCTTCTTTACATTCTCGTTATTAGAAAAAGAAGCCTTAATTATCGGCTCCTCTCCCCTATATCAATAAGAAGTTCATAATCATACTAGGACTTCCCAATCTACAAAACAAGTTAGTTTTTAATTTAAGATACCTAACCTTTTTTCTTGCCTTTTTAATGCTTCATTACGATGCTTTTTTCTTTCAACAGCCGACATCTCTTTCCACTCTTTAATAAACTTCTCGTATTGGGGAATGATGTCGTCCGCGGCTCCATAATCACGTACCATTCCTTGTTCAAGCCAAAGAATTTTATCGCAAAAGGTTTTCATTTGGCGAATTGAGTGACTTACGAAAATCATTGTTTTTCCTTGTTCCTTAAACTCCATCATTTTAGCGAAGCTCTTATCTGCAAAAGCTTTATCTCCTACAGAAAGTGCCTCATCAATAATTAAAATATCTGGATCAATCGTAACGGATATCGCAAAACCTAGTCTCGATTTCATACCACTTGAGTATGACTTGACTGGTTGATCAATAAAATTACCCAGTTCGGAAAACTCAATAATGCTATCTTCCATTTCTTCTATTTGCTTTTTTGAAAATCCCAACATGAGACATTTTAATTCTATATTTTCCCGTCCTGTTAAATCACCTTTTAGTCCAGCTGCAACGGCTATCAATGCTGCTTCTCCATTAACACTTACTTTGCCAGTTGTTTCCGGTACAATTCCAGCAATTATATTTGATAATGTAGATTTCCCCGAACCATTAGTTCCAAGAAATCCAATTACGTCACCTTTTTCCGCTTCAAAACTCACATCGACAAGAGCATAAAAGTCTTTTCCGTAATTATTAGGCAAAAGTAAATCAAAGATTCTTTCCTTCGCACTCTCATACAATTTATATTTTTTTGTTACATTTTCAACGACTATTGCCTTTTCCATCGTATCACGAACCTTCTATAAGAAATCAATAAAATGTCTCCTAAATTTCACGTGTAATGTAGAACCAATCAAAAATAAAACGAATACTAGTCCCCAGAAATAAAGTGAATACTGCCAGTGTGTAATAAAATACCATTCGGTACCAAAAAATGCTGCCCGATAACCTTCAACGAGATAGAGCACAGGATTCAAATTAAGAAACTTTAATAATACTGGATGATCACTTAGTATCGATAATGGCCATAAAACTCCTGAAACATATAACATCATTCGCAACGCAGAATTGAGTAACATATGTATGTCACGAACAATTGTCGATAGCGTTGACGTAATCAACGAAATAGCTAACATTAAACTATAGCCTGCCAGTAAAAAATATAGTAGTTGCAAATAGTAAATATTAATATAAAAACCTAGAAATTGGAAGATGATAACGGAAACTGTAATCATAACGAGGTGTATATAAAACTGTGAAAAGATTACATAACTCGGTATGATACTCATTGGAAAATTCATCTTCGATAACATTCGTAATCTAGAATAAATTGATTTTGAGCCTTGTATTGTTGATTGATAAAAGAAAGTCCATAAAAAGAAAGCAGCTAATAACCATGTGAAAAATGGTATCTCCACATTCCCAACTTCTACAGGTGCTCTACTCCTTAAAGTTCCAAATACAAACCAGTAAATAAGGATTTGTATTGCTGGATTTAAAAACTCCCATAATATACCTAAATAATTATTTTTATTATTACTCTTTAATTCATAAAGTGACAATCTTCGGATCAAATAAAAATGTTGGATTTGTTCCTTAATAACCAACCATGCAGATTTCATAACGTATATCCCTTCAACTTAATATTATTGATTTGATAAACTGTACTTACATTATAATTATACCCATTAATCTTTTTCCTTATAGATTATAATTGTACTCGTCCAATTCGTCTATTAAAACTTTTATAAGCAATTTTAAATATGATATTTGTCCTTTTGACTATAACTTACCATTTATAAATTATACTAACTCCCAATATAAAAGACAAATTTATCTTTGAATACCTTATCATATTTTCTTTAAAATCCCCCTTACCCTACTCAGTAAAATTCCACTGTTATAAATCTTACTAAAACTTGAATTCCTTTATTCTTAACTTAAACCCTTAGAACTATTACTTTTGACCCGTAAAACACTTCCACTTCAACGTTTTTATTCATTTTACATGACTAAATTCCCATCACTGAAAATGTCCTAATTCTATTTACCTATCTTTTTTCTATGATTCTACTTAACATTAGCTAGTTTTTTTGTCATAATGGTATTTGTTAGCTTATCTGCAATCTAGGAAGGATGATTGATTTATTTCAGCACATTAAAACTAAATAAGGAGTGAACATGCCATAAATGAAGAGATTTAAGTTATTCGGTCTATATTTATCCATATTTGTGTTACTATTCTATACGGCATTTATACCGGCTGCGACCATACATGCAGAAGTTCAACATGAAGGCACAAACGTAGAACGGGCTACTGTACAAACACTCGATGAAGATGAACAAATCCCGTTAACAGAGGATGAAAATCCGTCTAGTAAAATATTAACCTACTTAGCGAATAATGATACGGTTATTTTACTAGAACAATTAGCTGACGTTTCTTACGTTGAGTTCGAAGATGATACTTTAGGTATCGTACAAGGTTATATCGACAATCAATTCCTACATATTAATGTAGAAGAGGATTCTATGGTATCCTCCGAAGACACAAATGGAACGCTAGACGATAAAGAAGAGTCTACCGAAGAAACCGATGGGACGCTTGAAAATGACAACGTCGTTGACGAAGAAGACGCAGATGCTGAAATAGAAAGTGAAGACACGGATAATTCTTCGACAGATTTAGATGAGGTAACAGATGAGCCAGAAGAAGAGAGTACCTCGGAACAGGTAGAGCAGGAAAGTGAAGTTCAACCTACTATCGCTACTTTCAGTGCCGCACAGAAGTCATTGAAGGGGATTGCTTTAAAAAGTCCAACAAATGTCTATCAAAAGCAGGATAAAAACTCTAAAGTTCTAAAAAGTTATGCTCTTGGATCTGTTTTACAGTATAAAACTTTTACCACTGAATGGTATGAAGCTACGGTTTATTTAAATGGTAAAGCACACACTGGGTATATTCATAAAAATGATGTTGAAAATTCCACTTCCCAGCAGAGAGATTTGATTGGAATTGGCTTAAATAATTCTACCCATGTATACAAGTCTACTTCTACTAGTTCAGGAATACTTAAGTCATATGCAATGGGGTCCATACTAAGATATAAAACTTTTACAAATAATTGGTACGAAGCTACGGTTATTGTAAATGGTAAAAAACATACCGGGTATATACACAAATCACATGTTGAAAATGCTGTTGAAAAACAAAAGGATTTACGTGGAATTGGCTTAAAAAGTCCAACTCACGTTTATAAATCTGCTTCTACTAGTTCAGGGGCACATAAGTCATATGCAAAAGGTACGCTTCTAAAATATAAAACCTTTACGACCAATTGGTACGAGGCAACTGTCTATGTAAATGGCAAAAAGCATACTGGGTATATCCATAAATCACATGTTGAAAATGCTATTGAACAGCAAAAGGATTTGCGTGGGATTGGCTTAAATAGTTCTACTCATGTTTACAAATCTACTTCTACTAGTTCAGGAGTACTTAAATCTTATAAAAAAGGGACCATTTTAAAATTTAAAACCTTTTCAAATGCCTGGTACGAAGCGACTGTTTTTGTTAATGGTAAACAACATACTGGCTATATCGCGAAAAAAGATGTAGAAGAAATTTATCAGACTCAGAAAAGTGTGGAAGGAATGGCGCTTAAGGCCAAAACAAATGTCTATTCTATACCTTCAACAGGGGCCTCTGTATTAAAGAGCTATGCAAAAGGGAGTTTAATTAAATTTAAAACCTTTTCCCCTAATTGGTATGAAGCAAGCGTTATTGTGAATGGTCAAAGAAAGTCTGGTTATTTCCATAAAAACGATGTAAGTACAGATACAGTGGCATACACACAAACTAAATATGATATAACATTAGAAAAGGCCTTAGACTTACAAATAAAGGCACAACCGAAAACTTATGCAACAGCGTATGTGCACAAGAATGCATTGGAAAATAAAAATGGTAAATGGGTAGTAACTGGTACCGGTTGGAATGTCCGTAGCGGACCAAGTACAGCTCATAGTGTTGTAGGAAAACTAGATGAACGTTATACAAAAGATGCGATTACCGTTTATCAAACTGAAGGTGACTTTTATAAGTTTTCTACTTGGATTATTGCATTGGAGAAAGATACACTTCCGTATTTAGATCCTAGCAATGTAAATAAAAACTCTACAGAGTATTTCCAATTCTTAAAGCTTTCTAGTAGTGCAGGTTTACACGTCGCAGAAGTGAACCAAAAGATTCTCTATGATAAAGGTATTTTTAAAGGTAAAGCAAGTTCCTTTATACAAGCGGCAAAAGATCATAATATCAATGAAATTTATTTAATTTCGCATGCAATGCTAGAAACTGGAAACGGTACATCTGACCTTGCAAAGGGCGGAACTTACAACGGTAAGAAGGTTTATAATATGTACGGTATTGGTGCTGCGGATTCTTGTAATTCCCCATACCAATGTGGTTTGAAATTTGCATATGATCAAGACTGGACAACGCCTGAAAAAGCTATCGTTGGTGGAGCAAAATTCATTGCTGATAGATATATAAATAAAGGGCAAGACACGTTGTATAAAATGAAGTGGAATCCCGAAGCCATGGTTAAATCAGGAGTAGCAACCCATCAATATGCTACTGACATTGCTTGGGCAGAAAAACAAACATATAATATTAAAAAATACTACGATTTACTAGATAACTATTCTTTAATATTTGATGTACCAGTTTATAAATAAGAAAAATCTGGCACGTGATTGAATCACGTACCAGGTTTTTTATTTAAATACATGCTGCACCGTCTTTTCTGCTGCATTTCCATCATCCCACATACAATATTTATCGTGGAATTGCTTATATTTCTCCTCGTATTTTTCTGATAATGTATCTATATTTAAAATTGCCTCCACAACCTCATCCGTTGTCATTAAAAGCGGTCCCGGAATTTCCTTTTCCATATCAATATAAAAACCACGTAACGTATCACGGTATTTTTCCAAATCATAGGTAAAAAATAAAATAGGCCGTTTTAAGTTCGCATAATCAAAGAAGACAGATGAATAATCAGTGATCAATATGTCTGATATTAAATATAGTTCGGCGATATCATCATGTGATGTAAACTCAAATACAAAATCTTCATATCCTGTTAAATCAATATGTTCAGCGATAAGATAATGTAAGCGTAGAATAATGACATAATCTTTACTAATATGTTGTTGTAATGTATCCAACTCTAATTTCAAATTGAATTTATATGCACCTTTTCCGTAAAACTCATCATCTCTCCACGTCGGGGCATAAAGGATCACCTTTTTATCTACTGGTATCTTTAATTTACGTTTCAATTTCATTATGTCTTTTTGATTGTTTTTCTGATATAAAATATCATTTCTTGGATAACCATGTTCCAACATCTCTTTATTAAAAAGAAATGCTTGGCGAAAGACTTTCGTGGAATAAGGATTTGGTGAAATAAGATAGTCCCATCTTCTTGATTGCTCATAAAAGTTTCGCTTATACCGTTGTGTATTAGTTCCCGGCATGTAAACTGCATCCATATCTTGTGCTAGTCGTTTTAATGGTGTGCCATGCCATGTTTGCAAATAAAAGGCCCCCTCTCTTTTGTCTAAGTATTTTGGAAGACGACTATTACTTACCCAGTATTTAGCCCTTGCAAAATAATAAAAATAACGAATGCTAAACCTCTTTACTTGAATGGCACTTCCTGGTAACTTTTTCTTTCCATTCAAAATCCAAACAAATTTAAAGTTCATATTTTGTTTAGTCATATATTCATATATGTATTTTGGATTATCCGAATAGCTTTTGCCTGCAAAACTTTCAAATACAACGAGTCTTTCGCTCATTTTCATTTGAGAAAAGAACCTTCGATAAAGGAAAATATTAAATCTCCTTTTTGTAGAAATGCCCCTTCTAAGGTCGCGCAAAAAATGATGACGCTTACTTATCCTTCGATATTTATCCAAATTTCTTTGTACGAGTGCCTTTGTCTCCCTTTTTAATATCCAATTATATTTTTTGATTAACTCAGGAGCAACGCGCCCCATTGCAGTTGACACTTCTTCAAATAGCTGACTTTCATCGTGATGTTTATAAAAAGTAATAATCTTTTTACGATAAAAGTTTAAAAAATGCACATCTATAAAGTTTTGTAATTCTTCTTCATCGTAGTTATTTTTCACTTCATTATACATCAACAAATAGTCTTTAATTACCTCCGCTTCATTTCTTTGCATAAGCGGTGGTTGAGATGACGGTTCAAGTCGCTTTCTATGGAAGTAAATGGCATCCTTCATATAAGCTATTTGATTACTATACAAAACAGCAGGAAAAATAAACGATACATCTGCATATACCGCTACCTTTTCTGAGAAAAAGAGTTGATGTTGTGTCACAAAATCTCTTCTTATTAACATGTTTACTGCAGTAAGTCTTTTTATCACATGATACCTTTTTTCATTCCAATACTTTTTTACAGCATATACTCCCTCCAGTATGACTGTCGTTGAATTATCAAAATATGTATTTCGTATCCTACCTACGATGAGAGATTTTTCTTTTATATTGCTTTGTAATATTTCCAAAGTCTTTTCCGGAACATAATCGTCACTATCAACAAAATATAGCCATTCCCCTGTCGCTTTTGTTATACCTAAGTTTCTTGCCGCACCTACCCCACTTTGTTCATTTAAATGAAAAAGTTTAATTCTTTTGTCTCGTTTTGCAATGTTTTCAAGTAAAACTTTACAATTTTTACTGCTTCCGTCATTTACTAAAACAATTTCAATATCACGGTATGTTTGTTTCAATAAAGATTCGATACATAATTCAACAAATTCCTCCGTATTGTAAACGGGAACTATAATGGATATTTTACTCATTTAACAAGTACTCCTTTTACTAATAATCATTCTTTATAAATAATTACTTTCACTATCTTAACATACATGGTAGGTCAATTATGCTAAATTGTCTAATTACTTAATTTTCTAACGCGAGCAAAATTCAGCTAGTTGCGCTAAGGAAAGGTGAATATCTCTTTTTATTATTCTTGACATAAATAAATTAAAGGCATTTTATAAATATAAATCGTACTCTGTATTAGGTAGGGTAAAATCCATTTTAATAATTTACGGATTTGTAGTATACTAAACAGAAGTATCTATATGGGACAATGACTCAAGACGTTTAGTAAACTTCTTTAGCTTACAATATAATTATTTAAAATCAAATTTATTCGGAGGCTCCAATCAAAATGAAAAAAGTAATCACATATGGCACATTTGATTTACTGCATACAGGTCATATTAATCTTTTACGCCGTGCGAAGGAATTTGGCGACTATTTAATTGTAGCTATTTCTTCAGACGAATTTAATGCCCTTAAAGGAAAAAAAGCATACTATACATTTGAACAACGTAAGGCTATTTTAGAAGCAATCCGTTATGTAGATGAAGTTATTCCTGAACACAATTGGGAACAAAAAGTAGAAGATGTTCAAAAACACGATGTAGATGTATTCGTTATGGGAGATGACTGGGAAGGTAAGTTTGACTTTTTAAAGGAATATTGTGAAGTCGTTTACTTGCCACGTACAGTAGGAATTTCAACAACTAAAATCAAAGAAGATTTAAACGAAGCAAAAAATGGCTAGAGAACTTGCAATCACTATCTACCTACTTGTTTTTCGTATAATCTTTCTTTTTTGCAAAATCTTCCCCCAAAAGAAAAAAACTACTTGTGTTGCTTCCTTTGGGGATAACATTTTGTACACTGTTAAGGAAATAGATAAACTGACGGATGAACAAGTTGTCATTTTAAAAACGTCCCAAATCTCAGTTGATTTTACAGATACGCATTCAACTCGAATTATTCTTAACTTTGAACCAAGGCATGTAATCGATTGGTTGCGTTCCATATATCATCTGGCTACTTCTCGGACCATTTTTATCGACAATTACTATGGTTTTTTAGCTGCTACGAATTTCAAGAAAAATGTTCGTTGCATTCAATTATGGCATGCGGCTGGGGCAATCAAACAATTTGGATTGCATGATCCTTCTATAAAAAAGAGATCATCCCGTGCACTTACCCGCTTTCAAAAAGTGTATAGTCATTTTGACCATGTTGTCGTTGGTTCAGATAAAATGGCAGAAATTTTTCAAGATAGTTTTGGGTTACCAGCTGAACGTATGTTACGTACAGGTGTTCCAAGAACGGATTTCTTCTTTGACGAGGAAAATATAAATAAAGTCGTTCGAACAATGCAAAATGACTTTCCAATAATTAAGGAAAAGAAAGTAATCTTATACGCACCAACTTTTCGTGATGACGAGTTAGATGAAGTAAAAATCGCACTTCAAGTGGACATGCTTTATCGAACATTACGACAACACTATGTACTTTTTATCAAGTTGCATCCCGCAATTAACGGGCATTTTCAAAATAAATACCCGGGATTTTCATACAATGTTTCCGAGAAATATTCTATCAATCACTTATTAACTGTTACGGATATTTTAATAACCGATTATTCTTCCATACCATTTGAATTTGCATTCTTACAAAAGCCTATGATATTTTTCGCCTATGATTTAGAAAAATATGCAGAGACAAGAGGATTTTGGCAAAAATATGAAACATTAGTTCCAGGTCCTGTTGTCCACACAACGACTGATATTATTCGTGTAATTCAAGAAAATACATTTGATATGGAAAGAATTAGAGCTTTTGCAGAGGATTGGAATAAATATTCAAAAGGAAACGCTAGTGAATTGTTGGTTAAAAGTATATACAACCTAGAACAACCTTTATATAACCCACAACAATAGTTTATAAAATAGAAACAGAGTCTACTTTTAAAGTGACTCTGTTTTTTTGTCTATACTTTTTTATTTTAAAATACCTCACCTACCTTCCGTTCACTTATTAATTTCGACAATTAACGTGATTTTTTCCATAGTCCATAAGACTTAGTCATTTCTATTTAGTCAGGCCTATTTTTAATTCGGTCCTTCGTATGACTTGAATTGGGCCATATAGGTATATGGTACTATTTCAAATAGTCTAAAGAACTAATTTCTTTTAAATATATAGAAAATACAAAAAATCACTTGCCATTTTTCTACAAGAACCCTATAATACTTACAATCGTTCTCACAGGAGAACATTGGGAAAAAATGCCCAGTCATGTCGTTCTCCTAATAGAATATGACATGTGATAAAGGAGATTTACCTCTTTATCACATGATCCATGTTATTTAATTGTGCTACGAATATGCTATGCACAATTGAATATAGAAATGAAATATAAAAATGAGGTGATGTGTATTTTAAAATAGTAGTTTGCTAGTTTTAAACAAAATAAGCTATAAGGGAGGAATATTTTTGAAGAAGGTAAGAAGAAATAGGTTATTTAGTAGTCTTCTAGCATTTATACTCATCTTTTCTCTCATTAATCCAATGTTTGTTTCAGCAAACGCTGGAAAAGCAAATGATCTTGATCGTGTAAAAGAAATAAATGCTACTGAAAGACTTGCTAAGCTATCTCAATTAAAAAGTGCAATTGCAAAGCAAGAAACACAATTACAACGAAAAGCAGATATTCACCCAAAACTAAAAAAACAAGGTAGATCTAGTAACCAAAAGGTTTCTGTTATTGTTCAATTATCAGAAGCACCTGTTGCTTTAGAAAAGGGTAAACATACATTAAAAGGAAAAGCCTTTTCTACTTCACAAGCAACAAATGTGAAAAGCAAAGTAAAGGCACAACAAGCTAAATTCGAAAAGCAGTTAAAGGCAGAGAAAGTAAATTTCACAAAAGGCTATACATACAGCCAAACAATTAATGCTGTTGCATTAACAGTAAACGCTAGTGACATCGATAAATTAGCTGCTTTAGATGGTGTCGTAAGTGTTGACCCAGATGAAGAGGTTCATGCACTTGAAGTCATCACAAAAGATGATGAAATGAATGCTAGTATGATTGACAGTGTTCCACATTTAGGGATTCCTGAAATTTGGAATAATGGTAATGAAGGTGAAGGTGTTAAGGTTGGGGTAATTGATACTGGTATTGATTATGACCACCCTGAATTTGCAGGCATTTACAAAGGCGGAAAAAACTTTGTCGTCCACAACGATGACTATGCTCGCCCGCGTGAAGCTGATGATCCATATGAAACAACACCTTTAGATAAACCAGACCATATGCCAGAAGTAAATGCAACAGGACATACATACTATACTTCTCACGGTACACACGTGGCTGGAACAATTGCAGCTATCGGCGCTAATGAGTATGGTATTAAAGGTATCGCACCTAAAGTTGATTTATATGCATATCGTGTATTAGGAGCATACGGTAGTGGATCAACATCTTGGGTTATCGGTGGTATTGAGCAATCTGTAGAAGACGGAATGGATGTTATTAACCTTTCCCTTGGCGGTGGAGCAAATAGCGAGACTGATCCAAGCTCTATTGCAGCAGACAATGCGACAATTTCTGGTGTAACAGTTGTTTCTGCAACAGGTAATAGTGGACCTGGCCGTGGAACAATTGGTAGTCCAGCTTCTTCCCCACTCGGGATTGCAGTTGGTAACACAACATTACCAGAAGTCTTGTATGCAGCTTCTGTCCATGTTGAAGCTGGTGATTACACGAATGAATCTAATATTGCGTTAATGTCATTTACATTTGGGACAAACCCAGCAGACGTACTAACAGGTGAGTATGACCTTGTAGCTGTCCCTGGTGTTGGTGAAGCAAAGGATTTTGAAGGTCTAGATGTAGATGGTAAAGTAGCCCTTATTTCTAGAGGTGACATACCTTTTGTAGATAAAATTTACGCTGCAAAAGATGCTGGAGCAGTTGCAACAATTATTCATAACAATACAGGTTCCGGCCCAGCGAATGTTAATCTAGGTGACTCTTTTGATTTCCTTCCGGCATTTGATATGTCTACTGAAGAAGGAGAAGCATTAAGAAATGCACTAGAAAGTCATGTTGGAAAAGTATCGTTCAGTAATTTCGATGAATCTCTAACAGAAGGTGATACGGTAAACGACTCAAGTTCACGTGGACCGACTAAGCCAAACTTTGATATTAAGCCAGACGTTGTTGCACCAGGAACAAATATTATGTCAACAATTCCTGCATATCAGAGAGATTACCCTAATGCTAGTTACGAAAAAGCATTCGACCGTAAAACTGGTACAAGTATGGCAGCACCACATGTTGCAGGTATTGCGGCCCTTCTAAAAGCCGAAAATCCAGATTGGCGACCAGAAGATATCAAGGTTGCTCTTTCAAATACAGCAAAAGTGCTAGACACGAATAAATTTGATGTATTTGCTCAAGGACCTGGACTTGTCCAACCTGTTAAAGCTCTTTCAGCAAAAGCACTAGCTTATGCGAAAGATAGCCGCGTTGTAGAAGGTAATGAGGTAAATTACGGAAAGGGCACTGTCACATTTGGTAATGTCCTTCCAGGTGATGCAGCACAAACTGTTACAAAAGAAATTGAAGTGAAAGGTTCTGGAACATATAATGTGGAGGTCGAAGTTACAAAAGGTGCATCAGGTACTGATGTGACAGTAGACAAATCTTCCTTTACATTAAATGGAACAGAATTACTTGAAGTCTCCTTAACTGTTGGTGCAGAAGGTGAAGTATCCGGCGATGAGATTTTTGGATACATCCACATTAACGGAGATGGTACAGAACTTTCATTACCATATGCAGCGAAATTGTCAGAGGATAATGCATATGGCCTAGAATATTACTTCTTAGATGACTATGCTATTTCACCGAACGGTGATGGAAAGCATGATGTAACTAATTTAAACCTAGGACTACTACACGATGAAGACCAGATGACAATTGAACTGTGGGATATGGCCAATCCAGATGGTGGAGCTTGGGGTGACGGTTATATTGGTTTATTAGCAGCCCAAGGTCTCAGTGCCGGATACTATACGCTAACAATTGATGGCACATATGTTGATTGGTTTGACTTTATTCTCGGAAATAATGTAGAAAAGCCTATTCCTGAAGGGGTCTATACAGTTGACTATAACTCATGGGGAGAAAATATTGATCTATTAGGATCTGATGGACCTTTCTACGTAAAAACATCCGAACCAGTAATTGACTTACAGGCATCTGATGTAAATGTATTAAACGGATCTGTAACAGATAAATTTATTGATTTTAAATCTGTTGTTGAAGCTTATGAATTACCATATGATGTAAACGAAAAATTAATCACAACTTATGATGTTGCTGACGCAGAAGGTAATGTTGTTGTTGAAAATGAAAGAGTGACGCTTAACCAAGATGGTTCATTTACAATTGACTTAGCTAACCTAGAGAATGGTGAATACTCGGTGACAGTAGACGTTGAAGATATTGTTGCAAATGGTGCGGCTGAATCAGTAAATGTAGTCGTTGAAGGTGAAGAACCTGAGGAGCCAGAAGAGCCGGGCGAACCTGAGGAACCAGAAGTTCCAGAAGAAATTAATATTTCATTAACTCCTTCTACTACAGAAGCTACTGAAGGACCAGTAACAATTTCTGTTGAAACAGACAGTGAAGCTGATCTAACTGCAGTGAAATGGCTAGAAGGTAATAAAGAAGTTGAAGATTTCGCAGAGGCTGGAAATGACATTGATCTCGAAGCATTGTCATTCGATGTTGAGGCAAATGGAGTTTACACTGTTTACGTACAAAACAGTGATGAAGTTGAGGCAGTACAAACTATTTCAGTATTAAACATTGTTGATCCTGAACAAGGTGAAGTTAATGTAGCACTTGTACCATCTACTACAGAGCCAACTGAAGATCCGGTTACGATTACAGTTGAATCTGAAGATGAGCTTGTTGAATTGAAATGGTTAGCAGGCGCTAAGTCTATTGCAGACTTTGCTGAAGCTGGTGAAGAAATTGATTTAGAAACAAAATCATTTGAAGTAAGCGAAAACGGAATCTATACTGTTTATGCCCAAAATAGTGATGAAGAACAAGGTGTCTTCCTCATTGAGGTAAGCAACATTATAGTTCCTGAGGAGCCGGGTGAGCCAGGAGAACCGGGTGAACCAGGAGAACCAGGTGAGCCAGAAGAACCGGGTGAGCCAGAAGAACCAGGTGAGCCAGAAGAACCGGGTGAGCCAGGAGAACCAGGTGAGCCAGAAGAACCGGGTGAGCCAGGAGAACCAGGTGAGCCAGGAAAACCAGGTGAGCCAGAAGAACCGGGTGAGCCAGGAGAACCAGGTGAGCCAGGAAAACCTACTCCAGATCCTGAAGAGCCAGGTGACGATGATGATGAATTACCTGTTCCAGTCGAACCAACTGATCCTGAAAAACCAGGTGATGACGGAGACGGTAAGGAAATTCCAAAAACTGCAACAAGCATGTTTAATTACATGGCTATAGGAACAGCATTGCTTCTTGTTGGTTTACTAACGGTATTTTTCAGAAGAAAAAAGTCCTTTAGTTCTTAATCAACTAAGCACAAAAGGGTCTGACCCCCAGTAATTAAGGGGTCAGACCCTTTTATTTCTTTATTCCTTTTAATATGCGTTTCAGTTTATGGTCTAGTCTGATTAGCTTCCTTTATTTTTTCGCTTAAATATTTTGCCCAAGAAGTTTAAAACGGGCTTTTTACCTCCTAATACTAAACCACCCATCTCAGCAATGATATGTAATAATATTAATACAAGTACCGTAATGATAAGCGTCGTCATCATACTAGCTTTTGAAAATAGTATGGCTAGAATACCAAATAGGGCACTAAAGCCATACAATATAAGCACGGTCTTACGATGACTATACCCTGCTGCTAAAATTTGATAGTGGATATGTTTATTATCCGCCATCATAATACTTTCTTTATTATGTAACCGACGAACAATCGCAAAAAATGTATCAAAAATCGGCACAGCCAAGATAATGACTGGAATAATAAAGCTAAACAATGCAATATTTTTAAATAAACCTAGCATCGAAACTACTGCAATCATATAACCTAAAAAGTTCGATCCAGTATCACCCATGTAAATTTTTGCGGGATAAAAGTTATGATATAAAAACCCAAGATTTGCCCCTATTAATACGATACATAAATATGCTGCCATCACTCTTACATCAATGATTGCCATTACAAACATACTTGTAAGTGCAATCGTTGTAATCCCAGTAGCAAGTCCATCTAGTCCATCTATTAGATTGATTGCGTTCGTAATTCCTACAACCCATAACAGCGTTACGAGGACACTTATAAAACCGAGATCAACCATGCCAACAAAAGGCAATGTAATCCGACTAATAATCAGACCGTCAGATATAAGGAAAGATGCAGCAATGATTTGTCCTGCAAGTTTCACAATTGGTCGGAGTGTATATTTATCATCAAGTGCACCTGTAATGACAATGACAATCGCACCAAATATTATTTCTCTTAAATGCTCATGTTCCGGTTGTAAAAATAAAATCCCCACTAGAAATCCAATAAAAATCGCTAGTCCGCCTAGTCTGGGCGTTATTATTTTATGTATTTTTCGTTTTTCAGGAAAGTCAACGACTCCAAATCGAATGGCAAACTTTTTTATAGGGTACACAGCAAAAAAAGATACCAAAAATGCGATGAGAAATGCGCCGCCTAAAAGTGTAAAATTTAACATATTCATTTCTCCTAAGATAAAAGTCATGCTTGTCTTATATTATAGCAGGTTCTTTGCAAATGCGTTTCTTATAACTAGTTTGGACGAAAATACGAATACTATTTCGATTTTACCCTCTTCTTATTAAAAGTCATATTGTATAAAGTGAAACTACAAACAGTAGGGATTTTCGAACTTTCCATCCGATTGCAAATTAAACCAAATTGGAGATTCTACTGTCCTGTCCCCCAACTTATCATGCTTTCAAATCCTTTCATTTTATATTTTCCATATGGCTTTTTCTTATCATATACGTGTCGAATTTAGATGAAATTCATAACATTTCGTATTGCAAACCGAAAGTTAATATATGTTCTACTTGTCAGTCTATTTCAAATAGTATACTATATGAATTGAGTAGCAGTAACTTGTAATGAGCCATTAATCTGTAAGGCGTATTCCATATATTCCCAAAACATCCGTAATTAATACGGAATTTTTCTTGCTCTAGTTGTTCGTTATATTGAACGATAGTGTTAATTATATGAAACAGAGGTGATGAGTTTTGACGAAAATTATGAAATGGGTAGGAAATCTTATTGTTTTTCTCTCTTTCATCATCGCAGCTTTTGCTCTTGTGGCCATTTTAAAAACAAAGGATAACCCAGAAGCTATTCCTTCTATCTTTGGCTATAAAATGATGAATATTTTAACCGGGAGCATGGAACCAAATCTAAATCCGGGAGATATTGCCGTAATTAAAGATACGGATCCAAAAAGTATTATGGTAGGAGATATTATTACTTTTGTAACTGAGGGCAACATACCCGTTACTCATCGGGTCTTTGATATTCAGATGCAAGACGAAGTACCTTTTTTTGTAACAAAAGGCGATGCAAATAATATGCATGATCAAGATTTGGTTTCCCCTGATAACTTAATCGGTGGTCTATCTTTTCATATACCAAAGGCTGGCTATATCGCAAATTTCATTAAAAGTCCAATAGGTTTATCCATTGTAATTGGTATTATTTTATTTTCATTCACCATACGTGTTCTTCGCAGATTTATATTTGAACCTGAACAAAAGAGCACGACATAGGTTAATGGACGAGCATGAAGGGAGGTGATGATACGAGTAGACATGAACCGTTATTTACAGCACGAATCGCATAGCTTTGATTAATTTTATACTTTATACCTCAAGATTGTCATCATTTATTTTTTTATTCCGCAGCCAAGACCTACACCATGTTATGGAGAGTCCATTTAAGTATTTTTCTTACGTGAGAAAAAATGAAAGTGAGCGCTGTTACTATTTTTTATCTCAAAGTTGTAGTACCGCTGTTTACTAAAAGTTAACCTGTCCTGAATTTCCTTTTTAACATGAATTAGCGATTACGTACATTTATCAAATTTAATAACTTAATGAAAATGGAGGAATTCAAATGAAAAAAAGATCTTCGTATTTTATTATAGCCGCAGCTATTTTACTTGTTGCTGCAATTTCTAGCTCGATAGCATATTTCGTCAAGGAATTTGTAAGTGATCAAAACATTGCAACTGCCGCAACATTTGATGTCGACGTAGTAAATAAAGATGGGACAACGATTGGAAATGCAGAGTTCGACCTCAATCAAGATCTTTACCCAGGGTTGGAGGAAAAAGAAGTATATCAGTTCCATATAAAGAAGAACAACACAACACTACCACTTGCATATAGTGTAAATTTACATGCTAGCGGTGACTTATTTCCAAAAGATGGTGACACACCAATCGTTCTTAAATTAGAAAGAAAGCTTGATGGTAAATGGACTGAAGTTGACTACACAGAAACATTCACACCTGAAAATGATATAGAAAGTTATCGAATTTTACTATCCTGGCCACATGGTGAAAACGATATTGATTACCAAGGAAAAGATGGCCATTTGAAATTAGAAGTTATTGCAACCCAAGTCGATGGTAGTAATCCCGACATTGCTAAAGAAATGTATCAAGAAGCAAAGGCTGCATTAGAAGGTCTCGATAAAGTTCATAATGACAGCGGTATAAACCGTGGAAACTTTTCAAAGGCTCAATCAGATGCAGTACAAGAGTTGATTGATGAGCTATTAAACTACGTGAATGGATTAGCCAATGGTAAGGAGAAAAGTGAATTACTAGCAAAGGCAGAAACGCTACAAGCTAAGCTTAATGCAAAAGTCGAATCACGCTATGTATATTATGATGTATCAGATGAAACATCCTTTACGCAACTTTGGTTAGAAAATATATCAGCGGAAGTAACAACTAGTGTGATTAGATACGATTTGGATAAACCGTTAATGATTTCGGCAGTCATTCGCGGAGAAGAAAGATTATATCGTGTGGAATATTTCAAACATGATATGGCAGAGGTTGGAGACACCTTCAAGATTGGTGTGCGTTTTCATCAAAATGTCAAACCAATCGATGTCATACTAACAAACTTAGGTGATGGTAATTGGGATATTGCAAGTGACTGGTTAATAGAAAGAAAATAATCTCGTAAACTCCGCTTCACAAGTATTTGTGATTGATAAATCATACAAGCAGTAGAGGTTTTCGCACATCCCCTACTGCTTCCAAAAGCATAACCCTAATTCCAAACGAGTGGGAGGTAATTTATTTTGAGGAAAAGAATTTTGTATAGTTCCATTGCATTAGCAATTATCGTCCTTGCGATGGTAGGTACTACTGCATACTTCAGTAAAAAGTTCACAAGTGATCATAACGTTGTGTCAGCTGCAAAGTTTGACGTAGACGTGGTAAACGATAAAGGACAAACAATTGATGACAACCAATTCAATTTAGATGGAGACCTATATCCTGGTATGGATACAGTGGAAGCATTTTACTTTGAAATTGAAAGAAATCAAACTGTGTTACCTGTGGCATATCATATTCAGTTAAATCCTAGTGGTGGGCTGTTTCCAAAGGATGGAACTACACCTTTCATTATAACTATGCAAAAAAAGATGGGAGAAAACTGGATAGACGTCGATTTGGCAACAACATTTAAACTTAAACATGATAAAGAAGCGTTTCGTATTTTAGTTGATTGGCCACATGGAAATAATGATATTGCCTTTCAAGGGAAAACTGGAAACCTAAAGTTAGAAGTCATCACCTCACAAGTAGATGAAATAGACGACCCAGATCCTGAAGAACCTATTCTTTATACAGGTGAGATGATATACCAAGCAAACTTCAATAAGGAAAAGTTATATACAAATAATAAAGAAATTGAATTTTACGTAGATGATCAAGGAAAGCGTGTCATTGAGATTTTTATGGGGGGATGAAGATGGAGAGTTTGAGCGTACTTATGGTGATATGAAACTGATTGAAAATATTCATGACCATGGACTTATTACTTATGATATATATGACAAGAGTGGTAAAAAAGCTCTCGGTAGCGGTTTAGACACCTCTGTAAACGGCATTTTCAAACTAAATTTAGTTGGACTTGGCGGAAGCCTTTCGATTGAGTCCCAAGAATTATATGATTGGATTATAAAATAACACTAAAAGTAAAAGTGCCTAATACCTTATCCATCATATTTTAAAGGTGTTAGGCACAGTTTCCACCCTGCCCATCCAAAAGTACTATTGCCCCTCTCCACCCTTGCTACTATAATGAATATATAAGTGATTCATTCACAAAGGGGGGAGAATTTTGAGTCCATATTTATATGTTATAGCTACTGTGTTGGCGGTTATTCCAACTGCAATTATTTTTAAAATTTGTACGGAGAAAATCAAAGAAAATCCAGATCGTAAAGAACGTGTCCAAACGATGTTTTTTGTCGGTGTAGCACTTGCTGAATTAATTCCAATTATACTAATTGTCTTTGGATTTATACACATGCAACAAGTTGAAGCAATCGAGGAACTATTCATTCCAGGCATTCTTATTCTCATCTTAATGGGCTTTGCGACATTCTTTATGTTTTTACAACGGACATTTGATGTAGAAAAGGAAATGAAAAACTTTATGAACACATTTGCCATGATTGGTGTGACGCTTTCCTCTGCAATACCGATCATATCTATTGTGTCACTCATGATGATGTTACCGAACTAATTATTTTATTTATAATCTGAAGCAAATCCCACCGCACGTGATATGTAGCGGTGGAATTTTTTTGGAGTAATTTTATCGTTGGGACATATGCATGCTCTTTGAAACAATAGGATGCGAGTGGAATTTCTACTTGCCATCCTTCTGTGCGGTTAGCTGCGTGCGCAAGGCAAAGAAATCAATACGCCAAACAATTGTTCATTATGGTACTGGCAAAACTTCAACTTGACTACGGTATTTTTCAACACGATTCCGGAATTCTTCAACATGCCTACGCTATTCTTCAACACGATTCTAGGAAACCTCAACTTGACTAGTTATTCTTCAACGTGATTCCAGGAAACTTCAACCTAATCACTACAATCCCGCTCCTCCCTATCCTTCCTGCGATTAATCGACAATAGTTTGCAAGGTGGCGATTAACTACTATAATGAATATAGTTTATCGTAGGTTAAATGGCTGCAAGACCCATACTAATTGAAGTTTTACTTTGTTAATTGGACTCTTCTAAGCTCACATCACGATATTCATTAGCGGCGAGTACATTGTATTATTTCATCGTAAAGTAGGTGATGATGTGGAAGATATAAATATTTCGGATAAAAATATTATTAAAATATGTTTGTTAGCAGGACAGATTATGCTGCAGAGTGGTGCTGAAACACATCGTGTAGAGGATACAATGAATCGTATTGCGGCAGCGTTTGATGTGAAAAATCCACAAAGCTATGCAACACCAACTAGTGTACAGTTTTCAATTGCCCCGGAGACACCTTCCCATGCTACACGGATTACGAAAAGAACAACCGATTTATATAAAATTACGAAGGTGAATCAAGTTTCTCGGCAAATCGCCGCCGGATTATTAACGATTGATGACGCAATCCATAAATTACATCAAATTGCTAAAAAGGAAATGTTTTTTTCAATTTGGATGCAGATTGCTGCAGCGGCTTTGGCTAGTGCGTGTTTTGTCATTATGTTTGGTGGTACTTGGTTTGACTTTTTACCTGCTTTCATTACGGGTGGAATTGGTTTCGCTAGTATGTTATTTTTTGAACGGGTGCTGGAAATCCGGTTTATTTCCGAGTTTAGTGCTTCGGTTATTATCGGATTACTCGCTGTCTTTTTTGTTTATATTAGCTTCGGATTGGAAGTAGACAAAATTATTATCGGTGCCGTTATGCCGCTTGTTCCTGGTCTTCCAATTACTAATGCGGTACGGGATTTAATGGCAGGTCATCTTGTAGCTGGACTATCAAAAGGGGTAGAAGCGCTCTTAACTGCAACTGCTATCGGTGCTGGTGTGGCAGTTATTTTTGCCTTGGTGTAGCTTTTTTCTGGTGCTTCCTTTTAAGTAGTGCATCTTTTCTAGACCGATTCGATTTTCATGCTGGCACACTACTTTATACTGAAAGCAGCCTTAACTCTTTTGGATGATAGCTTATCCGCTTCAGGATAGATTGTTCATCTTTTGGGCGACCGCCTATTGAGGATTCTTACTTATTTTTATAATCATTCGTATGTACGGAATTACATATGATATACTGCTTGATATCACATTAGATTTTTTGTGTAAACAGTAAGGAGAAGGTGATCATGACCATTATTGCACAGTTAGGTACAAGCTTTTTTGCTGCAAGCGGATTTGCAGTTATATTTAATGCCCCGCGCAATCGTTTAATTCCATGTGGCGTTGTCGGTATGCTTGGTTGGGTTTTATATTTTATTTTAGTTCAAAAAGGAATAGATTCCGTTCCTGCCACAGTTTTTGCGGCGATGCTTATTGCGGTGTTAAGTCAAGTTTTTGCTAAATATTATAAAACACCAATTATTATATTTAATGTTGCGGGGATCATTCCACTTGTTCCCGGCGGTATGGCGTATAATGCGATGCGCCACTTTGTTGAAAATGATTATGCAGTTGCCATGCAATATGTTACAAAGGTAATGTTACTTTCAGGAGGCATTGGGTTAGGACTCATGTTTTCTGAAGTGATCAATCAAGTTGTTCGGAAGGTTTGGAAAAACTAAAAGAACATAACATGAAAAAGCTGTCCCCGCACACTGTGTAGGGACAGCTTTTTATATTATTGGGGGTCTGACCCCACTTCTTTTCGCTTTCTTCTTGTTATTTTTGCGGTTAGGTCGTCTAAGTATGTGTAGACGACTGGGACGAGGAATAACGTAAAGATACTTGAAACACCAAGTCCGAATATTATCGTGACAGCTAATGGTTGTTGCATTTCCGCACCTTCTCCTAGTGCTAATGCTAATGGTACCATACCTAGAATAGTCGTTAGTGTTGTCATTAAGATTGGTCGTAAACGACTCCGTCCTGCTTCGACAATTGCTTCAAGCCGCTCCATCCCACGACCTCGTAATATATTAATATAATCGACGAGTACGATGGCGTTGTTTACGACAATACCAGCCAACATGATAATCCCAATAAAGCCTGGAATACTTAATGGGATTCCGGTTACAAATAAACCTAACATGACCCCAACTACTGTTGCTGGCATCGAGAACATAATGATAAATGGAAATAGGAAATTCTCAAATTGTATTGCCATCACGGCATATACAAGAAATATCGAGAATATTAAAGCTTTAGCTAAATCCGAGAAGGACTCTACCATATCTTCCACTTGCCCACCAATATTGTAACGATATCCTTCTGGCAAATTCATTTCTTCTAAGGCCTTTTCAACATCTTTTGAAACACTGCTTAAGTCTCGGTTCACGACATCCGTTGTGATGTTCATTTGTGGTTGTTGGTTTTGTCGTAATAACGAGACTGGTCCTTGCATTTCTTTAAATTGAGCAATTTCATTTAATGGAATGGTTGCACCTTCTGGTGATTGCACTTTCATATTTTCTAAATCACTAATGGTACTTCTTTTATCTTCTGGATAGAGTAAGGTTACATCCATTTCATGACCTGCTTCACGGTATTTACTAGCAACTTGGCCTGTAAATTGCAGTTGAATTTGGCTAAGTATTTGGTCTTGTGTCATTCCGTATGCTGCTGCCCTTTCCTTATTAATGGAAATATCCATTTGTGGGACACCAGCTCCGATGGCACTTTCTGGATTGTGAACCCCCTTAATATGCGATAATGTTTCTACTACTTCATCTGCTAACTCACGAAGGACTTCATGTTCTGGTCCACTTAATTCGATTTGAATCGGACTTCCCATGTTCATTCCACTATCCATAGAACTCACTTTAATCTCTGCTCCAGCAATGGTTGCAAGCTTTTCATCTAATTTTTCCACTAGGTCAACTGTTGTCATGTCGCGTTCGGATGCAGGTAATAATTGGATCATATATGTCGCAGTATCACTACCGCCTCCGCCCATCATGCCACCGCCACCAACACTTACGTAGTTCGTTTCCATATATTTTTCATACGGCTTCAGTTCTTCATTCACTTGATTTACGATTTTTTGTGTATGTTCAAATGAAGACCCTGGAGTAGTTTCTAAACTAATTTGCATTTGGCCTTGATCAGCACCTGGAATAAACTCCGCCCCAATAAATGGAATAAGTGCTAGACTCCCGGCAATCGCGATAATCGTTGCTGCAATAGTCGTTTTACGGAATTTCAATACACGTTTCAATCCATTTGCATAAGCTTGATTAACCCGCTCCATGACACGGTTAAACCAATAACGGCGTCCGTGATCTTCCATCGCACTTGCTAATAACTTCGATGAAAGCATCGGTACAAGCGTAATGGCAACAACAAGTGATGCAATGAGTGAAAATGAAACAGTTAAAGCTAACGGTGTAAATAAATCTGAGGCAATCCCCTCGACAAAAACAATTGGTAAAAATACGACTAATGTTGTTGTCGTGGATGCGATAACCGCTGGTGCTAATTCGGAAGCCCCTTTTGTCGCTGATTCAAATAAGCTATACCCTCTTTGTCGGTAGGAATATATATTTTCCAATATAACAATTGAACTATCAACCATCATTCCAATTCCGAGGGCTAAACCTCCTAATGTTAAGACGTTTAATGTTTGGCCAGTAAAATACATGAGCGCAAACGTGGAAATAACAGCAATCGGGATGGACACACCGATTACAATGGTTGCACGAATACTCTTTAAAAATAAAAGCAAAACTAAAACGGAAATAATCCCGCCAAGTAAAATATTTTGTATTACAGAGTCAATGGATAAAGTAATAAACTCCGATGTATCAATCACAACGTTTAAATGTACACCTTCTGGTAAGGTTTCCTCGACTTCTTTTAAACTATCACGAATATTATCGGCAACTGCAACTGTGTTTGCATCTGTTTTCTTCATCATCGATAAGACAAGTGCTGGCTCACCATCTACTAATGTCTCTGCTTTTTCAGTTTTAAATGTATCTTTCACTTCTGCCACATCATCGATATGAATGGTTGCACCTGTTGGAGTTTGTATAATCGTTTGTGCAATATCTTCTAATGATGTAAATTCCCCAATGACACGTAATTGTAAATCTTTGTCACCTTTTTCTACCGTTCCAACTGATGCGGAGCGATTTTGACTTTGCAATGCTTGCGCAATCAATTGGGCATTTACACCGTATTGTTGCATATGCGCTTCATTTAAAATGAGTTGAATTTCACGTTCTTTGCTCCCCTCTACAGTTACAGAGGCAACTCCTTCTTGTCGTTCAAAAAATGGTACCAACTGATTGTCGGCGATTTCAGTTAGCTTCGCAGCGTCTTTTCCAGTCACACTTACCCAAACGACAGGCATTTGTTCCGGACTAAATCGCATGATGCGTGGATCGCCTGCTTGTTCCGGGAGAAACCCCTTCACCTGATCAACACGTTCTCGTACGTCAAGTAGGGCCTGGTCTAGATCGACACCATTATTGAACATCATCAAGACGAGGGATGAACCGGCTTGCGATTGTGATTGCACCGTGTTGATTCCTTCAACAGAACTAATCGTCGATTCGATTGGTCTACTAATTAAGTTTTCCACTTCTTGTGGTGCAGCATCACCATATGATGTTGCAACAACTGCAATCGGCAAATCAATTTTAGGAAATAAATCGATTACAAGGTTCCGCATTGAAACGATTCCTAATGCGATAATTGCAATGACAATCATGATGACGCCTACTGGTCTTTTGACTGATGTGTTAACAAGCTTCAAAATTTATTCCCCACTTTCTTTCACAACATTCACTTTGCTCTTATCGGAAAGTGTCAGTTGCCCAGTAACCACCACTTGATCACCTTTTTTCACTTTACCTTCTATTGCTGTTTGATCTGACTGTGTTTCTTTAATCGTTACGTTGACCTTTTCCACTGTACCGTCATTTACAACGTAAACAAAAGCTTCATCGTCTTCCTCTACAATAGCTGCTGTTGGAACGATGATTGCATCTGATACTTTCTTAACTGGAATATCAATTTCTACTAAACTGCCTGTTAATAAATGCCCTTTATCATTTTTCACAGTTGCTTCAATTGGATATAATCCTTGATCGTTTGGCATGTGACCAACGGAAGTAATTGTTGCTTCATATTTTTCATCTTCATAATATGTAGTGAATTTTCGATCCACCTTAAAATGTTGGCGCATCTTACCTGTTACTGCAAAGTTGATTTGCATTGTATCCGTATCTGCAATAATAATAGCTGGTTCTTCATTTGAAACCATGTCTGCTTCTTTTGCTTTTAACGAAATGATTTCTCCGTCTTTAGTTGCCTTAATCGTTTGATTCCCTGCAGGTGTTTTCAACGTAAATAATGTATCATCCTTTTTAACGTGATCGCCTTCTTTTACTTGCACATCGGCTACTTCACCTGGGGTTTGCAACATAATTGGTGTTGTACGTGATGCTTCCGTTCTTCCAAATGTAGATTGTGCCACTTTTAAATCACCTTTTGTTGCTTTCATTGTTTCAACCGCAGTGACTCTTTCTTTTGCTACATTACTTGTCTGGTCATCATCAGAACATGCTGCTAAAAATGTAACCAAAAGTATCATCATGAGTAATAAAATTCGCTTCATAGTGGGTCTCCTTTATTTTAGATTTCTTTATAGGTTTTCCTAAATATTCTATTATTCACTTGCATTTTCAAACTTCCTCAATCAATCTAATATCCAGCTCATCTGCCAATTGTTCGCATATTCCGATTAAATCTCTGTGTCGTTGGAGTTGTGCAAGTAGTCCGCGGATTAAAACTGCTTGAGGTTGTGGTTCTACCAACTCCTTTTGTAATGCATCCATTACTTCCTGTAGTTCTCGTTTCTCCATTTCAAGTACAACTAGCTCATCAATTTTTGACTGAAGTTGTGAAACATATGCTTCAATTGTTTTATCATTACTATTTTTGAATTTCTGGTTTGTATTTATATTTAATAATGAGGCCTTTTCTTTTTCTAACATACCATTAACTAAATCATCTAACCTTCGAACGATAAAGGAACCAATCGATGTTACATCCATTTCAATATGCCCCATAACTAGCGATTTAAAATAACTTTGTATGATTCCTTCCAGCAAAATAATCGCATCGAATTGAAATGCTTTCACCTTTTGTCCGTAAATTTGTTGAATGCTATTCTGCAACCAGTGGAAGTTTTGCGTGTTAACTTTTGTAATTAACGCATCCATCTTTTCACCTATGGAAATATTTTCGCGCATATACATGATAATGACATGCTTATATGGAAGCATATATGTCATGATGCTCGTGATTTGCTTTGCTAATAAATCCCTTGGTGCTAGCTCTTCCCCAGAAAATTCATGAAGCCTTTCAGAAAGTTGCTCATGAAAAAATTCAAATGCTGTTGCAATAAAATCTTCCTTTGATTCGAAATACAAATAAAAGGAACCTTTCGAAATTCCGGCCTCATTTGCAATTTCTTGGATTGATGTTGCATGATACCCTTTTTGTGAAAAAAGAGCCAAACCAACATCTATTATATGCTGTTTTTTTTCATTCATGTTCTCCACCTTTTCCTATCACACGCTTTTAACGAGAGAAAGATATCAATCATATGTTGTTAAAAAATAAATAGTGAGTGAAACTTCAATCAGTGGGGTCTTACAGCCGGTTAACCCGCGATAAAAGATCCTTTTATTATTTTGCCACTCTGCATGACTGACCAGTCAGTCATGCGCTAATTGTACTTAGTATACAAGATAGCTTGCATGGAGCTCAAGCAAATAGTTGCACTTTTTCGTTTATTGCCTACTGCACTCATACATGTTCATTTTATATTAAATACCAGTGACGTGGGGGAAGCGCTTCGCACTACGACATAAAAGGGAGGGTCAGACTCCTAACAGGTATCTGACCCTCCCTTGTGTTTGTCCCTCATTATTTTAATTTAATCGTAAAAGGGCTATTTACTTTTTCGAATGAATATGGCTTGTTCACCTGTGCGATAATAAGGCTTGTTCGCAAACGTTGCATCTTAATCGTGTTTTCTGAGGCAGCAACATACATACCTTCTCCATTTGTAAATTCAATATAGCACTGCGCGCCATCTTGATGATAGGAATATACGTGATAATACGAAAGCCAAACACAATGGGGACTTCTAATCGATGCTGTTGGAAATAAATAAATCCCTTTTACCGGATTGATCATTATCGGTACTTTATTATGTATTTGAAAAGTGTTTATTACCGATTCAATTCTCCCCTTTAGCGTAGATGAACCTTGAACAATACAACTATAGTCAATAATTTCTAGTGAAGATAATCTTGATTTTTTCCTTTTTACATTTTCTAATATCTCGGTTTTGTAATAAGACGATTCGCTTTTATATAACGCTTGTGTACGTTCAGTAATAATGTATACAGGTTGATCACGTTGTTGCATGTTTCCTTTCTCCCCCTAGTACAATTGTACTATTTTCTTACAATCATATCCACTTCCCCATATATATGCACTTCATATGAGAGGAGGAAAACACCATGTATGTGTATGCTTAGCATGGTACATGAGTTGTTAGGATAGTAGTGTCAAACCCCCTTACAGCAACTGATACACTATCAAACATTGACTTTTTCAAGTCAAGCGTCTGTCTCAGAAACAGAACCAAATAACTTCAAGTCATCGCTTTAGTACTTTTTACCCAAATCGAGTAGGAGGAGGTGACTAACCTCCGACCTCTCACACCACCGTACGTACGGTTCCGTATACGGCGGTTTCATTTAAGTCCAACGTAATGTTAGAT
>NZ_JBHLWL010000030.1:0-16384 GCF_042432965.1 Paracerasibacillus soli
ACGTTGTTTACCTACGATTTCAAGATCAAATCCTGCATCTTCAAAAATCTGACGTGGAAATTTTCCTTCCTCATATTCTTTAATAGCCCTTGCTTTAAATCCATCTGTATATGTTATCGCTTTTTCGCTAACCGCTTTCACATAAGGATGTTTCATCAGTAATTTCTGTTCCTGATCTGTAAATAACTTTTTCGACATGTTCTTCCGCTCCATCAATCATATATTTTATTTCATTATAAATGAAAGTACCCTATAAGAGAGACCTTTTTTTAAGTGTCTTTCTTATAGGGTACATTTTAATGCTCAACCTGTTTTTTTGTATTTGATTTGCTGTGCAATTTCCTATTAAAGTATTGCTTTTCATTATCTACTGATATTTAATCGTTCTAAAGTAATGGCTCTTTGTTTCCCATAATAGTTTGCTAAAGTATAGTTTACATAAAAATAGGATACATTACGTCCATAAGCAAATATCTATTTACGATATGACGAAGCTAAGAATTGTAATACATCATCTGCCGCTTGTTCTCCTTGCTGAATGCAATCGGGAATTCCAACACCTTCAAAAGAACTGCCTGCTATGAAAACTCCTGGTAATTGTGCCTTCATCTCATTGCGAACCATTTTCACAGTTTCCACATGTCCGACAGTGTACTGTGGCATGGCCTGTTTCCATCTTGTTACCATTGTAAATTCTGGTGACGCAGCTAGATTCATTACCTTTGCCAAATCCTTTAATACAATCTTAACTATTTCATCATCGGCCAAATGGACAATCTTCTGGTCACTTGGTTTTCCAACATAAGCTCTTAATAACACTTTCCCATTTGGCGTTGTCGTCGGCCACTTTTTATCTGTCCACGTACAAGCTGTAATCCGAAAATCACTGTTTCGTGATACAACAAATCCCGTACCATCTTGGTCATACTGTATCGCGGACTGATCAAAAGCCAATACAACATTTGCAACCGAAGTAACCGGAATATCCATAAATGGTGCAAACAAGCTATCTGCTTTGAAAATGCTAGGTAAATGATGGTGTGGTACTGTCATCAATATAGCATCTGCTTCACGCACCTCGTTCTTCTCAAGTTCCAAATGGTAAGCACCATCTTGATGAATAATATGCTTCACTGGTTTTCCGAGTATACATGTGTCATTACCAAGTTTTTGAAACAAAGCCTCTACAATTGTCTCTAATCCATTTTCAAAAGATAAGAACTGCCCCTTCTTTTTACCTGTACTCGCTTGGTCTTGCGGAAGTGTTTTCCTTAAACCTTTTATTAAACTACCATATTCCTGTTCAAGTTTAAAAAACTGAGGAAAAGTAGCCATTAAACTCATTTTATCGATGTCCGAAGAATAAATACCAGATAATAATGGTTCAATAAGGTTTTCAATTAATTCATCACCAAGACGTTGGCGTAAAAAGTGACCAAGTGATTGATCTATCATAGGTTTACTTTTTTGTAACGATAATTCTTCTTGAATCCGTTCCTTTCCAGTCTCTGAGATGATGTGAGTTTCTGTCAAGGCACTCTCCCAAACTGGAATTCCCATGAATGTACCAGAAGGTATTTCATATAAGGTATCCCTTACTAATACATGTGCCTGCCCTGTACTATTTCTAACTAATTGATCTGTTAAACCGAGCTGTGTTACAAGTTTCACTGCAGGTGTTTTTCTTTCCAAAAAAGAATCGGGTCCTCTTTCCATTATAAAACCATTTTTACGTACCGTTTGTATTTTCCCACCTACCCGATGACCCGCTTCGATTAATGTTACTTCATATGGCAGTTGCTGTTCCTTTATTTTCTGCTTTAAGTAGTAAGCCGCCGTTAATCCTGTCATACCACCGCCTACTACTGCAATTTTTTTTGTAGCCATCACTGTTCCCGCTTCACTTTATTTAAAATCACTTTTGACAACGTTTCGATAAAAAGCGGATCCGTATTTGGCATTTCTGGACGATAATATGCCGCTCCAAGTTCATCACATACGACTTTACATTCATAATCATTGTCATATAATACTTCTAAGTGATCAGAAACAAATCCAACAGGTGCGTATACAAATGTACGATAACCTTTTTTCTCATATAAATCACGTGTCAAATCTTGAACATCCGGTCCAATCCATGGATCAGGTGTATTTCCTTCGCTTTGCCAGCCAATCTCATAATCCGTAATTCCGGTCTTTTCCGAAATAAGTTTTGCTGTTTCTTCTAGTTGTGCTATATATGGATCACCATGTTGTAAAATCTTCTCCGGTAGGCTATGGGCAGAAACAATCAAAACAGCTTTATCACGTTCTTCATCTTTCATTTGCTTATACGTCTCCTTAATTTTTTCAGCCCAATATTGAATAAAGCCCTCCTCCGCATACCACTCTTCTATGGTTGATAATGCGATATCATATTGATTTGCCGTTTCTTGTGCTCGGCTATTATATGCCTTGACACTAAAAGTTGAATAGTGTGGAGCAAGAACAATCGAGACTGCTCGTTTAATACCGGACTTCCCCATTTCATTCACTGCATCTTCAATAAATGGCTCTATATGTTTTAACCCGATAAACAACTGAAATTCGAATGTATTCTGGCTGTTATTTAGCTTTGTCTCCAATGCTTTTGCCTGGGCTTCCGTAATTTTTGCTAATGGTGAAATCCCACCAATCGCTTGATAACGCTCTGTTAAATCTTGTAACGCTTCTGGAGAGGGCTTTCTACCATGACGTATATGTGTATAATAACGTTCAATATCTGTTTCTTTATATGGTGTACCATATGCCATTACTAATAAACCAATAATTTCTTTACTCATTTTTTTACACCTCTCTAAATGTCTATTACATGAAGAATTTATTAGTTGAAAAACCTCTTCAAGCTTTTATCGCTGTGAATATGTATGAATGAGCTCCGTTAATCTTTTTAGAGTTGCTGGTCGTACATCAGGCGTTACACCATGTCCTAAGTTAAAAACATGTTTTCCATCAGCCATCCCCTCATCTAGAATAGCTTTTGTGCGTTCTTCAATCATTTCCCAATCAGCTAGTAAAATGGTTGGATCTAAATTACCTTGGAGTACTTTTGTGACACCTAACTGCCGCGCTTCAGAAATGGATGTGCGCCAGTCAAGCCCAATAACATCTACTGGCAGGTCATTCCACTCCATTAGTAAATGACGTGCATGGATACCGAATAAAATCAGTGGTACCCCGTAACTTCTTAACTCAGAAAAAATTCGGTTCATAACTGGCTTAATAAAGTAACGATAATCTGCTGCGTGCAATGCACCTACCCAAGAGTCGAAAATCTGTATTGCGGCAACTCCCGCATCTATTTGTGCTTTTGTATATGTGATAACCATATCACCTAATTTTTCCATTAAAGAAAACCATGCTTCTTGATTCGTATACATAAATGCTTTTGTTTTACTGTATGTCTTTGACGGCCCGCCTTCAATCATATAGCTAGCCAAAGTGAATGGTGCACCGCTAAAGCCAATTAAGGGTACCGTCAACTGTTCTTTCGTTAAAAGCCTAATCGTATCCAAAACATATGGAATGTGTACTTCAGGATGTAATTCTCCTAATTGATCAATATCCTGCTTCGTCCGAATTGGATTGTCAATCACTGGACCAATGCCTGATTTGATTTCTACATCAATACCCATTGCCGGTAATGGACTCATAATATCTTTGTATAGTATCGCTGCATCATTACCGTAATTTTCCACAGGTAGTCTTGTTACATATGCACAAATTTCGGGATTATGTGTAATCTCAAATAGCGTATATTTTTTCCGGATTTCTAAATATTCCTTTTGGGAACGCCCTGCCTGCCGCATATACCATGCAGGTGTATAGTTTGTTTTTTCTCCTTGATATGCACGAATGATTGTATTATTTTTCACGTTAGACATACTCGTCATCCTTTATGAAGTAATAGAAACTTATTCTTTTAAACTAGCAAAGACTTTTTCTACTGCTTGAATTGTTTGATCAATATCTGCATCAGAGTGGGCTGTGGATAAAAATAAACCTTCAAATTGAGACGGTGGTAAAAAAATCCCTTCTTCAATCATACCGCGATAATATGTAGCAAATCGCTCGGTATCAGACGTTTTTGCTGTATCATAATTTTCAACTTGCTCTTCGGTAAAAAAGATTCCTACCATTGATCCAGCACGGTTTATTTGTAACGGAATCCCATTAGATTCTGCAGCCTTCTGATAACCAGCAATTAATCTATCAATCTTTTCATTCATGATGTCATAATCTGTTTTACGAAGCGCGCGTAAAGTTTCATAACCTGCAGCCATTGCTAACGGATTTCCGGATAAAGTTCCCGCTTGATAAATTTCTCCAGCCGGTGCAATATGTTCCATGATTTCTCGCTTACCACCATAAGCGCCAACTGGTAGTCCTCCACCAATCACTTTACCTAAACATGTCAAATCAGGTGTAATATCAAAATAACCTTGTGCACTATGATACCCAACACGGAAACCCGTCATCACTTCATCAAAAATGAGTAATGAGCCATATTCTTCTGTTATGAGACGTAAATCTTGTAAAAATGAATCTTTCGGAGGTACTACCCCCATGTTGCCTGAAACTGGTTCTACAATAACCGCTGCGATATTATCCCTATAATGTTCAAAGGCATTACGAACGCTCTTTATATCATTGTAAGGTACTGTAATCGTATTGCTCGCAATACTTTTAGGTACTCCAGGACTATCAGGTAAACCAAGTGTAGCTACACCGGATCCAGCCTTAATTAATAGGGAGTCCCCATGTCCATGATAATTTCCTTCAAATTTTAAAATAATATCTCTCCCTGTATAGCCACGTGCCAATCGCAAAGCACTCATTGTTGCTTCTGTTCCAGAGTTCACCATCCGCAACATCTCAATCGATGGAAGACGGTCCATCACAAGTTTTGCTAATTTATTTTCCAATAATGTTGGTGCACCAAAACTTGTGCCTTTTTCAACAATTTCCTTCAACTTGGAGATGACCCGTTTATCTGCATGCCCTAAAATAAGCGGTCCCCAACTTAATACGTAATCAATATACTCATTTCCATCAATATCCGTTAGCTTTGAACCTTTCCCATGTTCCATAAAAATTGGATCCATGCCCACTGATTTGAATGCCCGAACAGGTGAATTTACTCCACCAGGCATAAGGTCAACCGCTTCTTTATAGGCATGAACGGATTTTGTATACCCTTTCAAGTTCATCACTCCTTTTTTATTGCAACCATTTCGCTACATCTTTTGCAAAATACGTAATAATTAAATCTGCACCTGCGCGCTTCATCGCCATGAGTTTTTCCATTACCACTGCTTGTTCATCTATCCAGCCATTCATCGCAGCAGCTTTTACCATTGCATATTCTCCACTAACGTTGTATGCAATTACTGGGACCCTAAATGTATCTTTCACAGCCCGCACGATATCTAAATAAGCTAAGGCGGGTTTTACAATGAGAAAGTCTGCGCCTTCTTCAATATCCGTTTCAGCTTCACGCATCGCTTCTAATCTATTGGCCGGATCCATTTGGTATGTTTTCCGATTGCCAAATGTAGGTGTACTATCCGCTGCGTCACGAAATGGACCATAAAATGCAGAGGCATATTTAACGGCATAGGACATAATTGGAACATCTTCAAAACCGACCTTATCCAGCGCTTTTCTAATTGTCACAACAAAGCCGTCCATCATATTTGATGGTGCAATCATATCCGCACCAGCCTTCGCTTGTGATACAGCAGTTTTAGCAAGTAGCGCAAGAGAGGAATCGTTGACTACCTTTTCCTGCTCCACAATGCCACAATGTCCATGTGACGTATACTCACATAAACACGTGTCTGCAATAATGAGCATTTCCGGAACTTCCTGTTTGATTAATCTTATCGCTCTCTGCACAATTCCATCATCATCATAGGCACCTGTACCTGTTTTATCCTTTTCCTTGGGTATGCCGAATAACATTATTGCTTTAATCCCAAGTTCATACACTTCTTTTACTTCGGCTATTACATAATCTAAAGATAATTGGAATACCCCTGGCATAGAAGGTACTTCATTTTTAATATTTTCCCCTTCTATAACAAAAATTGCATAGATTAAATCATCTGTTGTCAATTTGGTTTCTCTCACCATCGAACGCATCGCATCTGATGTCCGCAAACGGCGATGACGCTTAAAATGATTACTTTGCATTGTAGCTCTCAGTCCCTTCCGAAATATAATCGGCTATCTTTTGGATCATACCTTCCGTTGTGAATTCATTTGGAACTAGTAAATGCCTAAATCCATATTCCTTTGCACGCTTTGCAGTAGTTGTACCGATACAGACAACGGCTCTATCCAAATAACATTGATAATCAGGCATTAAATCTACAAATGCGTCTACTGTTGAAGGACTCGTAAATGTGATGAAATCTATTGTTTCCTTTTCTAAAATAACTTGTAATCTTTGTTTGATGTTTACATTCGTAGTAGTTTCATATACTTCGAGCGAATCAAACGGAACGGCATTCTTTCCTAATACTTCCTGTAATACTGTCCCGGATAATTGCCCGCGAACAAGTAATATCGGCCCTTTCACAATACGATTTTGTAAAAATTCAACTGACATTGTTTTGGCGTCATAACGCGATGGGATAAAATCTGCTTCGAAGCCAAACTTTGTTAAAGCTGCATTAGTCTTTGGGCCAACAGTAGCAAGCTTCACTCGCTCATCCATGTGAGATGCAAAACGATGTAACGCACTGAAAAAACAATGTACCCCATTAGCACTTGTAAAAATAATCCATTCATAATGTTCAATTTGTTGTAGAAACTTCCTTTTCTCATCCAAAACTTTGCAAGCCACATTAATTAGTGGTGTTATAAAAGCTTTACCACCTGCTTTTGTAATTCTTGTAGCAAATTCACTCGCTTTTGGCTCATGGCGTGTTATCAAAACCTGTTTCTGTTGCAAATGAGCTGTCATTTTACTGTATCTCCTGTTTTACTTCATTAATGATGTCCATTGCCCCTGCTTTAATTAGAACATCGGCTACTTCCTTTGCTACAGCTATTGGATTTGTACCTACACTTTTATGCTCCAACATCGTTTTTCCATCAAGTTGAATGACCATTCCATGTAAATGAATCTTATCATCGGCTAAATAAGCATATCCGCCAATTGGCGCCTGTTCTTCCTCTCCAAAGCATGCTAGAAACAATCTTTCCGTTTTCACTGCTAATTCTGTCGCTTTATCATTTATTTTTGCTAATAAATGGTGAATTTCCATGTCTTCCTCACGACATTCAATCGCAAGCGCGCCTTGCCCCATCGCAGGTACAAATGATTCGGCTGGTAAATATTCCGTGATGAATTCTTGGCCTATTCCGAGACGATTCAAACCAGCAGCCGCAAGCACAATTGCATCGAATTTCCCATCTTGCATCTGTTTTATGCGGGAATCAATCGGTCCACGAATCCACTTTGTTTGTATATCTGGTCTTACTGCGAATAGTTGGGCAGATCGGCGAATACTACTTGTACCAATTACCGCTCCTGCTGGCAATTCTGCCAATGTTTTTCCATTAACCGCAAGAAGCACATCACGATAATCTTCTCTTACTGGTACAGAGGAAATCATTAATCCCTCCGGCAATTGCACCGGAATATCTTTTAAACTATGTACGGCAAAATCAATCTTCCCATCTACAAGTTCCTGTTCAATTTCTTGTAAAAACACACCACCTCCTCCTAAATGTAGCAGAGAAACATTTTGTCTTTTATCACCTATTGTTACAATTTCCTTTATCTTTATCGGATTTATTACCCCCGCCAGCCTTAATTGTGTCATGACCCATTTCGTTTGGATGAGCGCTAACTTACTATTTCTTGTACCAACGATTAACTCCCGCATTTTCGCCACTCCCGTTTTTTTTAGTGAAAAATGGATACTATTTTAAATTAAAACTTATGTAAAATAAATATTTAAAACTAGCTTTCCTCATGCAGTTCAAGACCGAATATATCTTTAAAAAGTTCTAGTTCATCTTCTGATTTTTGGTTACTCCCCATATATTTTAATTGTTTTATAGGTTCTTCTAGTATTTGATGTGTCACGCTTTTCATATGTTTTTGTAATACTTTTCGCTCACGTGCTGTCAAATCTGGCATTTTCCGATATACACTTTCTAACGTTCTCTCTTGAATTGCAATTGATTTTTCTCGCAAAGCTCTCATAATTGGGACAGCATCAAGCATGGCAACCCAATTTTTAAACGCACACAATTCATCCACAAGTTGTGCTTCAATCATGGTTGCTGCCCGTTTACGTGTTTCCAAGTTTTGCTCAACGACACCATGTAAATCATCCATATCGTATAAAAATACATTATCCAACTTTGCTACATCGCTATCGATATCCCTTGGTACTGCAATATCAATTAAAAATAACGGATTTCCCTTACGCAGCTTTTGTATGGATTGTATAGATTCCTTATTCAAGATGGAAGTTGTAGACGATGTCGAACTAATTAACATATCAGCATCGGTCAAAACATGAAGTAATTGCCCCATATGTACTGCCTTTGCATGAAACGTATGTGCAAGTTTTTCCGCCCTTTCTAACGTCCTATTTACTACAGTAATATTAGTAACACCAGATCCTTGCAGATTTTTTAACGCTAACTCTCCCATTTCTCCAGCACCAAGTATCACAACGTGCTTATCTGTAATATCACCAAAAATCTTTTTCGCCAATTCTACCGCGACATAACTAATCGACACAGCCTGTTCACTAATTTTTGTTTCCCGATGCGCTCGTTTAGCAAAAGTAATGACCCGTTTAAACAACTCATTAAAAATCTTTCCAGTAGCTCGTATTTGCTGTGCAGTTAAAAATGCATCTCTCACCTGACCAAGAATTTGCGTTTCGCCAATAACCAGCGAATCCAACCCTACAGCTAACTTATATAAATGTTTAATAGCTTCATCGCCTTTTAAGTGTTGCAAATATGGCGCAATCTCATCCTTATCCTCTTTAAACCAATCTAGTAAAAATTGTTTGATGGATGCTAATCCTTCTTGGGCATTATGAACCAACGCAAAAAGTTCCGTACGATTACATGTCGAGATAATGACATTTTCCTTCATTTGGTACTGGTCATTTAATTTACGCATTGCTGTTTCAAGCTCAGACTCGGAAAATGATAACTTTTCCCTAATAGCTAGAGGGGCAATCTGATGATTGAAACCAACTTTAATAATATGCATCACATATCTACTCCCCATTAGAAGCATTATCACTATACTTATGTAAATTTCCAATTTGTTGCCAATTAATGCCTAGTTTAACATATTTCGTTCTTGCACTACCACATATATATGAACGCAAGATGAATAAATTGTGAACTCTTTGTGAATTTATGTTTTTATCTGATTTTTGTGATATAGTAAGCGATGAAAATAAATGATAAAAAAAGGAGTGAATGATATGGTTGAAGCGGTTGAAACAATGGATGGCTGGTTTAGCCTACATGATTTAAGGAAAGTAGATTGGGCCAAATGGAAATTGGCTTCTAAAGAAGAACAAACAAAGGCTATCGAAGAATTTAAAACACTTCTCTCCTCATGGGATCAAGTGGAAAAGGATAAAAGTGGTAGTCATTGTATGTATCATATTGTAGGGCAAAAAGCTGATTTAATATTTATAATACTAAGACCGACAATGAAAGGACTAGCAGAAGTGGAAACACACTTAAATAAAACAAAACTTGCTGAATATTTGATTCCTGCATATTCTCATTTGTCAGTCGTTGAACTTTCTAAATATGCTCCACAAAAGGATGGTGTAGATCCAGAAACATTACCAGAAATACAAGCACGCTTAAAGCCAATTTTACCGAAGTACGAGCATATTTCATTTTACCCGATGAATCGAAAAAGAGAAGGTGACGATAACTGGTTTACTTTGGAAAAAAATAAGCGCAGTAAATTATTATATGAGCATAGCCTGACAGGCCGTAAATACGCTGGTAAAGTAAAACAAATTATAACTGGGTCTGTTGGTCTAGATAAATGGGAATGGGGCGTCACATTGTTTGCACACGACGCTCTACAATTGAAAAAGATTGTCTACGAAATGCGTTTCGACACAGCAACATCTCGTTATGGAGAATTTGGTGAATTCTTTATAGGAAACTACTTGGCAAACGATGATTTGAACACGCTTCTTGAGATATCATGATGAAAGAATTAGTTTTATCTTCATTCGCTTTAAATGTATAAAAACATAAAAATAGCATGGTATTCATCATTCCAAAATGAATTTCCATGCTATTTTTTCATGTTATAAATTATGTGTGTATTTAATTATAAATTAATTTGCAGTAGCAATTTCTTGAGCTGGTCCAAAAAATTCAAAATGAATGTTTTCTTCTGCAACATGAAACGCTTTTAAATGACGGTAAATTGCTTGCATAAATCCTTTAGGACCACAGAAATAAAATGAAGCATCATTTGTCGGTACTACGTTCGTGAGCCATTCATAATCTATAAAACCTTGTTTATCATAGTCTTTATCCGCTTCTAATGGATTATCGTAAATTGTATAAGCTGTAACTTGTGAATGTTTATTCGTAATTGCTTTGACATGTTCTTTCATCGCATGGAATTTTCCATTTCTTGTCGCATGAATGAATATAACTTCACGATTTGGTTGGGATTTTGTCACTGTTTCAAGCATACTCATCATTGGTGTAAGTCCAACCCCACCACTTATTAAAATGAGCGGTTTTGTTTCATTATCTACAATAAAATCTCCGGCTGGTGCACTAATAGGTAAAATACTTCCTTCTTCAAGATGGCTGTGTAAATAATTCGATACAATACCAGCAGGATTATTACCTATCGCATCTTCACGTTTTACACTTATTCGATACATCCCCTCACCAGGCGCACATGATAAACTATATTGACGTAAATGCGTGTATGATTCACCAGGAATATTCGCTTTTACTGTAATATATTGTCCAGCCTCAAATGAAGAAAATGGCTCTTCATCAGCAGGTTCTAAATAAAATGATGTAATAACGTCACTTTCAACAACTTTTTTTGCTACTTTAAAGTCACGGAAACCTTCCCAACCACCTACTACATTTGTAGCCTTTTGATATAATCCTTTTTCAACTGTAATAAATGCATTGGCAATTTCCTGATAAGCTTTTCCCCATGCTCCAATTACATCATCATTTGCGACATCTTCACCTAATACTTCTTGCATCGCTAATAGTAAATGCTTTCCAACAATTGGATAGTGCTCTGGTTTAATATTCAAGCTACGGTGCTTTTGTGTAATAGGCTGAATAGCAGGGAGTATTGTTTCTAATTGATCAATATGTGCAGCAGCTGCATAAACCGTATTAGCTAAAGCTTTTGACTGATCCCCTTTACGCTGATTTGTTTGGTTAAAAATATTTTTTAATTCAGGATGATTTTGAAACATAAGCTTATAAAAACAACTTGTAATTTCGTCCCCACGTTTTTCCAAAATCGGTACTGTTGATTTTACGATATTAATTGTTTGTTCATCCAATAAAGTTGTTGTTGCCATTTTTACATACACTCCTTAACATGTAATATGAACCTGAAAGACACTGATGTAATCAACGTTTTGATAGTTTTTAAATTCAGCAAAGTCTAATTAGGTATTTTAATTTTAAACCTGTATTATAAATACATGTTTAACTCATTTTTAATGTTATCATAGTTACAATAGGAAAAAAGCTTTAAGCTGTTACAAAATAGTGACGATTGAAGGAGCACAACATCATGCAATTAAAAAAGTATACAGACTATGCGTTAAGGGTATTAATTTTCACAGGGATGAAGTCAGGTGATGATCTTGCAAGTATCAAAGAAATATCAGAAGTGTATGCCATTTCACAACACCATCTAGGGAAAATTGTTTTTGAATTAAATAAATTAGGACTTATAGAAACGGTAAGAGGAAGATATGGTGGCATACGTTTAGCTAAGCAGCCAGAAGATATTAATGTTGGGGCGGTTGTTCGTGATTTAGAAAATGATTTTTATTTACTTGAATGTTTTAATAAACATTCCAACCACTGTATTATTTCTCCAGCATGTAAATTAAAACATGTACTACATGAAGCATTAGAGGCGTTCTTTCACGTTTTAGATCAATACACTTTAAAGGATCTCATCGTGAATGAAAATGAGCTTCTTGAATTAATGGGGCTTTAGTTTAATAAAAAAATAAAGCACCTATACAAAAATGTATAGGTGCTTGTTCGAAATTTGCGGCGAGTGGACAATGTGTTCACATCACATCAAAGCTGTCCCTCGTCTTACGCAAATCAGCTCATCGCACTGCTAAGTATATCACGATTATGACAGGAGGTAAATAGAGGATTTTTTTGGCCTTTCATGCCATAATTCCTTTATTTATTTTTTTATAGAACTGAAGTCGTTGGCTACTATGCATTCTTCATTGTTTCATCTACCCTCAAAATAATCTTCCCAATATTTTTGTTCTCCTCCATATGTATATGCGCTTGCTGTACCTCATGGAGCGGAAAAACACGATGAACAATTGGTTTAAGTTGTCCCGTTGCAAAGAAAGGCAAAGCGTTTACTACGAAATCAGCCGTTAACTTTGATTTATAATCATTGGATCTTGGAGTTAATAGTGTACCAATAAGTTTGATTCGTTTTCCCATTAATGCCATTAAGTTAACATTATGAACCTCTGCACCACCAAGGACACCAATTAACACCCAACGCCCATCTACTTTCATACTGTTGAGATTCCTTTCCCAATAAGAAGCACCTATAAAATCAAGAATAACATCTACACCAACATGATTAGTTATACGTTTTACTTCTTCATCAAAGAATTGTTCTTTATAATTAATACAAATATCCGCTCCAAGATTATTGCAAAAATCAAGTTTCTTTTGTGATCCAGCAGTCGTGATTACTTTCGCATCTACAAGTTGTTTTGCTAACTGAATTGCCGCCGTTCCAACTCCGCTTCCGCCAGCGTGAATAAGCACGGCATCTTTTTCCTGTAATTGCCCGTGCCAAAACAATGTTTGATAGGCAGTTAAAAACACTTCCGGAATAGCAGCTGCTTCTTCAAATGTAAGATGTGCTGGAATCTCCATTGCACAATTAGCTGGCATCACAGCATATTCCGCATAACCCCCACCATTTACAAGCCCCATGACACGTGTGCCTACTTCTAGCGTCGTGTTTACACCTGCACTTTCCACAATACCCGCTACTTCAACACCTAATATTGGTGTATCCAGATAACCGCCACTACTTTCGCGGTTTACAATATCTGTGCGATTAACAGCAGACGCCTTTACTCTTATTAATACTTCGTCAGATTTGATATTTGGAATAGGTTGTTCTGTTATTTGCAATTGATCTGCTCCACCAGGTTGTTTAACTGTAATTGCCTTCATATACATAACCTCCTCATACGTATTATTTATTTCCATGATAACATAAATCGATACCAAGTAAGATTTCCGCTTACCTTTATGTACGATTGATCACAAGATAATTCATTATCCTAATTATGAAGTCCTTTTAAAAGGTGCTATCTATTGATTCCTCATCAAATAATCATTATTTTTCCAATGAAATAAGGTATGCAAATTCAAGTTAGAATTTACATACCCTCTATTTTCATGTTTGTGCTTTAAAACAGTTCTACTGAAAACTGACTTGTCCCGTCTTTCTATGTCAGGAACTCATAATTATACTTTTTGCGATTTTTTCTGTAGTTTCCATCTCTTCACCGATTTTATTATTCTGCCTATTTAAACTATCTACTTTTACATTCATTTCTTCTAAACTAGCAGACGATTCTTCTATGATAGCAGCCAACTCATTTGTTGCATCATCAACAATAGTTGAATTTTCTTTTACACTAATGGCTAACTGTTCGAAGTTTCTAAACTGCTCATTTAACTTATTTAAATAAGTAGATAATTCAAGAAAAGCATCGTTTACTTGTTCAGTCTTTGCAAGATTATCACTACTCATAGAGACGTTCACATTCATTTTTTCTAAAGCATGTTGATTCGTCATATTTACGTCTTTTAAGTTATTTGTTATTTTTTCAGCTGTTTGGTTTGTATGCTCGGCTAATTTTCGAATTTCTTCTGCGACAACGGAAAAACCTTTTCCTGCTTCACCGGCTCTAGCAGCTTCTATCGATGCGTTTAACGCTAATAAATTCGTTTGTTGACTCACATCGATAATACTTTGTGAAAATGTATTCGTTTCATAAATTTTATTTGACAATGCTTCGAATAAAACACTTAGATCATTTGTGAATGTTCGAAGTTCATCCGTATTAGTAAACAATTGTTCTAACAACGTATTTCCCTTTAAAGCTGTTTCAGTAGATTTATCAAAGTTACGCTTTAACTCTTGCATTTCATTTAGCATACTTTCAGCCTGTTGCAAAGTATCCAAGGAACTCTTCGTAATATTAGAGACCTGGTTAGCTTGTGTACTACCACTTGTAGAAATTTCTTGAATTCCCGCAGAAATCTCCTCTTGTGAAAATAAATTCTCCTGTACTTTTACATTCATATCCGTAATTCTTTCGATTATCCCACTAACATTTTCTTCTAACTGTTTGCTAGTTCTTTCTTTCTCTTTACTTTCTTTCTCACTTTGCTGTAGTAATTCCTCAAGATGTCGATATTGTCGAATGTTTAAATGAATTAAAATCCCACATAGTACACCTGATAAAATATAGGTTGCGAGCGTAATCGATAAATTTTCTTTTAAATATGTCGTTTCTGGTTGAGCTAAAAAACCGTTTAAAAATAAACTAATGATACCTGTTATGTAACCAATAATAAATACTGGGCGCATTAAGTGAATTGTTGATAAAAATAGTAGAAAAAAGAAAATGACTGTCAATGAAAAATTACTTTCAAATAAAAATATCCCTAATAATGCAAATAGATTCGCGATAATGACTAAAAAATATGGATAATGAAAATCCTTCTTCATATATTTTAATATGTAGTAGGCAATAACTAACAGAGCAAATTCAGTAAAATAATATATCCCCTTTTGAAATTCTCCTTGTATGACACTCAAAACCATCGCACTTACAATCGAAATAGAAAAAGCTACTAATGCTAAAACATTCTTTTTCTTTATATCAGAAATCGCAAGTTGTTGAATCGCATTCATGATATCCCTCCTAACTATTCTAATTACCCTCCTATGTTATATCGGTTACAAAAGACCTAAGTTAAAACTTTATGAGCTACAAACTTAGTGGCAATTAATACCAATCGCAAATTAAACAAATATATGAAACTATTTTATACATTTTACGTATAAGATGTAGCACATCTAGAAAGAGAAGGTGTTATCAAAATGAATCCTAGCAAGATCATTTATATCATTACAATGGGCTGGACACTCATCATTTTTGGAGGGATTACGTATTTATTAACAAAGAAACAAGAATTCATACTAATAAATGGTTTTGATAAGCGACCAGAAGAAGAAAAGCAATACTTAGAGGAAAGTGGATATTTGACAGCCCTTGGAAAGGTATTTAAACTTTCATTTTGGGTATTCGCTGTGACATTTGTATTAGGACTACTTCCGATCCCATATGCTTTTGAAATTAGTATAAGCCTATTTATCGTTATTTTGCTGTTTGGGTTAGTATGGGTTCAACGTTTCGAAGTACCACATAAACGTAAAAAGATGACATGGATCATGTCAAGTATTGCTGTTGGAACAGTCGCATTTATAGGTGGTATTTCAGCTTTAGGATATATGGATAACGGTTTTATCGTCGAAGATGGGAAATTTGAAATTACGGGGATGTATGGTGTTGAATGGAAACTATCCGACATTGACGAAGTAGAAATGTTTGATACCTTGCCAGAAATCATTTCAAAAACAGATGGATTTGCTACATCAAATTTATTAAAGGGAAAGTTCATTTTGGAAAAGCCATATAAAAAAGGGCGCTTATTTATTCAAAATAGAGATGCACCAATCCTATGTGTGACAAAGGGAAAAGACCATATATTTATTAGTCGCAAAGATCCTGAAGAAACACTCCAAATATATAAAAAGTTACAGGAGAAATGAGCGTAACATGTTCAACATATCCTCTTATGTGTAAACTATTCTCATATACATATTTAGCTTTTAGAATTTAAAAAGGGTATTACATAATTTAACATAAGTAAAATGTACCCTATAAGAAAGACACTTAAAAAAAGGTCTCTCTTATAGGGTACTTTCATTTATAATGAAATAAAATATATGATTGATGGAGCGGAA
>NZ_JBHLWL010000031.1:0-1489 GCF_042432965.1 Paracerasibacillus soli
CCTAACGCTTCCCCTTAACCTTCCAGCACCGGGCAGGTGTCAGCCCCTATACTTCGCCTTTCGGCTTCGCAGAGACCTGTGTTTTTGCTAAACAGTCGCTTGGGCCTATTCACTGCGGCTCCATGTAAATGAAGCACCCCTTCTCCCGAAGTTACGGGGTCATTTTGCCGAGTTCCTTAACGAGAGTTCTCCCGCTCACCTTAGGATTCTCTCCTCGCCTACCTGTGTCGGTTTGCGGTACGGGCACCTATGACCTTGCTAGAGGATTTTCTTGGCAGTGTGAAATCAGGAACTTGGGGGCATAAAGCCCTTTCCCCATCACAGCCCAGGATATTGTTGGACGGATTTACCTATCCAACTCCCTCACTGCTTGGACGCACACATCCATCGGTGCGCACTCCCTATCCTACTGCGTCCCCCCATCGCTCAAACGGTCATGAGGTGGTACAGGAATATCAACCTGTTGTCCATCGCCTACGCCTTTCGGCCTCGGCTTAGGTCCCGACTAACCCTGAGAGGACGAGCCTTCCTCAGGAAACCTTAGGCATTCGGTGAAAGAGATTCTCACTCTTTTTTCGCTACTCATACCGGCATTCTCACTTCCAAGCGCTCCACCAGTCCTCACGGTCTGACTTCACAGCACTTGGAACGCTCTCCTACCATTGTTCGAAGAACAATCCGCAGCTTCGGTGATACGTTTAGCCCCGGTACATTTTCGGCGCAGAGTCACTCGACCAGTGAGCTATTACGCACTCTTTAAATGGTGGCTGCTTCTAAGCCAACATCCTGGTTGTCTGTGCAACTCCACATCCTTTTCCACTTAACGTATACTTTGGGACCTTAGCTGGCGGTCTGGGCTGTTTCCCTTTCGACTATGAATCTTATCACACATAGTCTGACTCCCAAAGCAAAGTATCCGGCATTCGGAGTTTGACTGAATTCGGTAACCCGATGAGGGCCCCTAGTCCAATCAGTGCTCTACCTCCGGTACTCGTTCTTTGAGGCTAGCCCTAAAGCTATTTCGGAGAGAACCAGCTATCTCCGTGTTCGATTGGCTTTTCACCCCTACCCACACCTCATCCCCGCATTTTTCAACATACGTGGGTTCGGGCCTCCAGTCAGTGTTACCTGACCTTCACCCTGGACATGGGTAGATCACACGGTTTCGGGTCTACGACCGCATACTAATTCGCCCTATTCAGACTCGCTTTCGCTACGGCTCCGTGTCTTCCACTTAACCTTGCATACGATCGTAACTCGCCGGTCCATTCTACAAAAGGTACGCCGTCACGCATAATAGCGCTTCGACTACTTGTAAGCACACGGTTTCAGGTTCTATTTCACTCCCCTTCCGGGGTGCTTTTCACCTTTCCCTCACGGTACTGGTTCACTATCGGTCACTAGGGAGTATTTAGCCTTGGGAGATGGTCCTCCCGGATTCCGACGGAATTTCTCGTGTTCCGCCGTACTCAGGATACACTCCGGAGGA
>NZ_JBHLWL010000032.1:0-3309 GCF_042432965.1 Paracerasibacillus soli
TATCTAACATTACGTTGGACTTAAATGAAACCGCCGTATACGGAACCGTACGTACGGTGGTGTGAGAGGTCGGAGGTTAGTCACCTCCTCCTACTCGATTATTAACATGGGAAACTCCATTAAACTAGAAGGTTTTCCAAGGACTCAGCCGATTCCCTTTGCATTTCCAGGTCGGTATGGGAATAGATATCCAATGTAATACTTACATTAGCATGTCCTAGAAGTTCGCTGACAATTTTAGGGTTAATTCCTTGTTTCATTAATAGTGTGGCATTCGTATGTCTGAGGCTGTGTAAGGAGATCCTTTTTACACCTGCTTTTTCAACAAGTCGGGAGAAGGTTCTTGCGAAGTTACGTGGGTAAATTGGTCTGCCGTCTTCTGTACAAATAACAAGATCATGATTTGAATATGCTGGGCCCATTCTTTTCTTCATGTCTTCCTGCTCGCTTTTTAGTTCTTTTAATAAATCTATCAAGCTGGCAGAAATAACAATCTCCCCGGACTGAATTTGTTGTTTTAGGTGTTGTAAATTGTAGTCCCTGTTCCTTTGTGTAGACCAATGATTCTTTAATCTTAATCGTCTGTTGCTGCATATCTACACAACTCCATTAATGCCAAAATTTCTCCGCGATGTAAACCTGTGTGTAATGCTAACGTAAAGGCTGCTTTCCAGCGAAGTTGGTCACAATGCTCAAGGAAAGTTCTAGCTTCTTCGGCGGTCCCTGTCCGCTGCAACTCTTGATTGGAGTGTGAGTAAATATCCAATGTAATGCCAACATCAGCATGCCCTAATCGGCTCACTAACGACTTTTGGATTTTCACCATTCTCATAAGGATTGTCGCATGCGTATGCCGTAAAGTATGAAATGGAATATCAGGTACATGGATGGTTCGAAATAATCACCTGAGTCTATTTCAGCGAGTATTTGATTCATCGCCTTTGCTGCTTCTGCTTCACCTTTTGTTCTAAAACCACTACGATAGATCTGTATACGTTTGTCCGTACATTTATCCTTCCCGTGTTAATACGAAATGATCATTTTCTACTTTCTTTTAAGACATATAACCTCCGTGAGATGGTGATAGAGTGTAGTAGAAGTATTGGTCTTATGTCTTTTCATACTTAACTTGAATATGACCTGTTTGGGACATGAAAGTATAAATTATTCTGAAATTGATGGTGATCTATGGTAGGATAAATATTAGATGGGAAATCAAAGTTTGGCCTTGTTCAAACGACGGGCCAGATTATCAAATAACATGGGGGGATATAAAATGGGGTTGAAAGGCAAGTTGGGAATATTGGTTTTAGGATGTGCAGTGGCAGTGATTGCACTATTAATTTTCACACAAAAAGAACCTTACAGCACAGAGACAGTGATGGACTCTGTATGGGATAAATATGATGTTCAAAGTACAATGATAGGTGAAGAATCTGGAGATGGTAAATCCATCTCAACGTTATGGGTAGAAGTTTATAATGAAGATGATATACCAAAGGTTAAAAATTATTTAGAAAAAAACTTATCCCAAGATGATTTAGAATACTACAAAATAGACGTATCTCGTTATGAACCAGAAGAAGAGACTTCATAAAGGGGTGGTCTGTAAATAACTTGTTGTTTAAGAATAGGGCGCGTTTGTTGCACGCAACAAACGAATCATTTAATCGAAGGAAAGTATTTTTTTCTAAATTAATTAGAGATACAGATACCTAATAAAATCAAGGAATGAATTACTAAATGATTAATCTATACGTAGACGACCTAAGGGATTGTCCAAAGGGGTTTATAGTTGCCCGCAATATGGAAGAGGCAATTGACTATATTGAAAACAATGAGGTTAATATATTATCTTTAGACCATGATTTGGGTGCGGATAATGAAGGAAATATATTACCCACGGGTTATGATTTAGTAAAATATTTTTGTGAAAATGGGTTGCATGCGAACAAAGTCTACATACATACGGATAATGGTGTTGGTAGGGAGAATATGTTTCAGACACTTAAAGTCGCGCAAAGAAGAGGCTTTATTGCCCGTGATATAGGAATGTACCATTACTCAATCACACCTAACACGTACACGGAATAAACAAATAAAAATAGCCATCATGTACAAGTTTATGTGCATGGTGGCTATTTGGTTTATTAACAAAGGTTAACTTCATTAAACTAAAAGCTTTTCCAAGGATTCAACAGACTCCCTCTGCATCTCTCTCTAGGTCGGTATGGGAATAAATATCCAATGTAATACATACAACGATTTACGGGATTTCATTAAGTGTTATAATCCATCCAATCGTTATGATCGTAAAGAAGCATGGTCAGAAGATAATCCTGCGTAAGTTTACCTATGAGGAAATTATCTTTAGAGACAAGACAAGCCTAGATCTTTTGGATTAAATAAGAGTCTTGCTAATTTAGACAATCTACCGGAATCAAATATTTTAGCACACGATGTATGTAGCCTACAAATAAATTTTTTAAATGTGTATACAAACGTAGCTTTCGAATGCAGAATATACGTTCTGTATTCGTATAAAAGAGAAGATGTACAACAATGTACACCTATAATGTATTAATTAACAAATGTAGTGTGTTTTGCCTTCCAATCCTCTAATTTTATGAATACCCAAAATCCATATATTCCGATAGTGATAATTGTCAAGAACCACCATTTAATCCAATTACCGAATAAGCCAACTGCCGATCCGTTAAATTTCATTCTCTTTCCTTCAATAACGGTATGATTAATTTTCCAACCATATATCATCGTAATTGCCCACGGTAGACAGATTCCAAGTGTACATATAGTTACAATCCAACCTAAAATAGTCCAACCAATAAATTGCAGTAAGCCTCCGTCAAAATAAGACAGTCTACCTTTATGTGTTTGCATGATTGATGCTTGATTTTCCAAGCATAACTCCCCCTTTAGTTATAGTTCTATTGCACAATATTTATTTTAAAATAAAACGACTTTTCAATTAGATCGCATTTCTTCTGATCCTTTTTGTTCATCAAGGTCCTCGGCCGTCATATTTTCGATGACTTTAATATTAGGTCCATGTTGTCGACTCAGTTGCTATTTTGTTTATAATGGCGTCTCTCTCATTTACTTCTTTTAAATCATTTATATATCCAGTCTTTTCAAGTAGTTCATTATAAGGAAACTTCAGCCCTCCCCATATTTATTTAAAAAATACGGGTGTATTTCGCAAGTGAAAAGTGAGCCACTTCGCAATTAAATTTTGAACCACCCTAAAATAAATAATTATTCATCAGTTGATTCGTTTTTTAGCCATTC
>NZ_JBHLWL010000033.1:0-21783 GCF_042432965.1 Paracerasibacillus soli
ACGCCTGCAAAATACAGTCATCATCTTCTTCAAGTTGTTTAAAAGCCTTTTTTAAAAATGTCCTTTACAAAGGGTACATTTTAAAGGGGTCTGACCCCTTATGTTAGATTTGTTGATGTAGGTTAGGTTTTACAGCTAGTTAACTTACAATAAATGCTTCTCTACTTTTCCATTTTTCACAACGAGTTGGATATTTTCGTTATTCGCTAGACTGTAAATATCTTCTAACGGATTTCCTTTCACGACAATTACGTCAGCTAGTTTTCCAGCTTCTAAAGTACCTAGTTTATCTTCCCAACCAAGGCACTCGGCCGCAGTTTTTGTTGAAGCAATAAGTGCATCCATTGGTGTCATACCCGCATCTACCATCAGACCAAGTTCACGTAAGTTTGTTCCGTGTTTCATAACACCAGCGTCTGTTCCCATGGCTATTTTAACACCAGCTTGATACGCTTTTGTGAAACTTGCTTTATGTTGTTCAATCACTTCTTTTGATTTCGCGACTGCACTATCAGGCATGCCAACTTTTGCTGCGTCTTCCAAAACAGCAACTGGTGCTAATAATGTAGGAACTAGATATGTTCCATTTTCCAGCATAAGTTCAATTGCTTCATCATCGAGGAAGATTCCGTGTTCAATTGAATGGATACCTGCTCGAACTGCATTTTTAATTCCTTCTGCACCTTGCGCATGAGCCATTACTTTTACGCCTTTTCTAAAATGCCCTTCCTCTACTATTACTTTTAATTCTTCAAGAGAGAACTGCGTAAATTCAGGATGATCTGTTGCACTTAATACACCACCAGTCGCATGAACTTTGATTACCTCTGCTCCGGCCCGCAACATTTCGCGTGTTTTTTTTCTCACTTCCTCGACACCGTCGCATTTTCCACTTGGCATGCCCGGAAAATTCTCAGGAAGTAAATTCAATTCTTTTCCTGAAACAGTATATCCATCACCATGGCCACCTGTTATTGTTAATGCATTAATACTTAATTGTAGTCGTGGCCCAACAATCAAACCGTCTTCAACCGCCTTTTTCACACCTAAGTCTGTACCTAACGCATCTCTGACTGATGTAATTCCTGCATGTAACGTATTCTTTAAGTATTCCGCTGCCTGATAGTACATAAATGAAAATGGAGTTGCTAATCGCTCCGCCACTGGTGAGTACTCCATCATCATATGTACATGGGAATCTATAAAACCTGGTAAGACCGTTCCACCTTGTACATCAATCACGGCTTCATCTCCGGCTGCCTGGTAGTCTTGTTCAGGTCCAACAAATCCAATTTTCTCATCTTCGATTACAACGACATATCCTGTTTTCGGTTCACTGCCGTTTCCATCAATCACAATACCATTTTTCAAAAGTTTTTTTCCCATTTCCTATTCCTCCGATATGTATTTAAATTTTCAAAACAAACAAATCCGACATATATTCAATTAAAATCTACCACTATTTACAATGTCTGTACGAGTACTGCTGCAATCAAAACGGAAGCAACTGTTACTGTCGTAAAGCCACCAATTAACATTGGAGCCAATAGTTCATTGAAAATTTGCTTTTCCTGCTGTTTATCTTTTCCAATACTACGTGCTACTTCCTCGCAAAGAATGTAATCACCTGGAAATCCAAATAATGCTGTTAAGGCAACAGGCATACCTTTATACGGGTGCCACTTTAAAAGTTTTGACACGAGGAAGCCACCTAGTGAAATTCCAATTGTTCCGATAATTAATATCAAAATAATACTTGGTAGATTATCAAGTGCTTGCTGCGGTGTAACATCAGCCATTGTACCAATTACGACAAAGATAATTCCCATCATAGTTAATGTAAAAGAGTTAGATTTTTCCAATGCTTTTGGTTCAAATATATTTAACTTTAATCCTACAATTCCAATAGCAAGACACCATAAACTGTAATGAATTGGAGTTATTTCTCCAAGCGCAACTCCTATTGCAGCACCAACAAAGACAAAGAATAATTTAAGGGTCATACTCGATTTTAATGGATTAGATTTTACTGTTTTATCTACTTTCCCATTTAGCTCTTCATCTGTTGCCATTGGAATAAACGTTCCAATTTCCATTTCTTCCTGAATCTTCACTGCATATTTACGCATAAAATGTAACGCCAATGGCATCCCTATTACACCTTGGAATGCTACAACAAGTGCCGGAATTACGACAAGACTTGTAAGGCCAATTTCAGCTAATTTCTCCGATGTTATAATGAGCGCGATAATTCCTCCGCTTATTGGTCCAACACCAGCAACTGCCGTCGGATAATCAAAAACAAATGAAATGATTGATAAAACAAAAACACCTGAGACAACAAGTCCACCTAACGCAATAAGAACTGCCTTTACTTGACTCTTTAGCAAAGAAAAGGGAATCATCGTACCCATATGTAAAATAGCTGGGCCAATTAAAATAGCGCCTAATGCAGGAAATTGGGATTTTTCCAAAATATCTTGTGGGAAAAGTCCCGTCCAGCTTAATACTAAGAAGCCAACCATAGCGGTTAGGAGCATAGGAATTCGCGCTCGTGAAATAATAGAAAGCCACTCTCCTAATGCAATCAATGCAAATATAAGTACGGTTGCGATAAGTGGATTACTTAACAAACTAACCCCTCCCTTTTCAACTTTTCTAATTTTGATAATTGCTAAATAATATATCACCTCTTAAAACATTTGTCTACACACTTTTCCACCTTTTTATAATTATCTAATTAATTAGTCTAATATGAAAGCGCATACGTGATTGGTATATCAACATTCTTTCGATACACGAAATTTATTATTTATTTGATTTTTTAACGTAATGATTTAAAGTTTAAAAAGAAATCAAAAAGGGTATAAAGCTTTATTGCGTATAACTTGAAAATACATGATAAAATCTATTTAAATAGAATGATGCATGACTTCATTCATCGCTACATAAAGTGAAACTTCAATCAGCTTGGTTTTCGTACTTCCTTTGCTAATTGTTAATTGAATGAATCGGATTACTCTCGGATGATTTCCCAGCTATCATCCATAAATCTCATTGATTTTTTGACTTAGGATCTTACAGCAGTTACCTGCAATAAATTTCCACTTCCTATAGTGGAAAAAAGATAAGATTTTACATTTTTTCAGACAGAGTCTTCGTTTAAATATAAAATAATGTAGTGACTCCCCTGGAAGATTCAGTCAATCGTCAAATTTTAAAGGGTATACAATGCTTGAGAAATGTTAAACTAAAAATAGGTAGTTTGAGAGGAGGTCTTGCGGAAGTGATGACTTCTGCAAAAAATAAGATGAACATTTCAGTTACAGAAAAAGCCCATGCGTGGTTTAAGAAAGAATTTGATCTTGAAAATGGCGATGGTATTCGCTTTTTTGGTAAATTATATGGTAAGACAGCAGTACATGATAACTATTCACTTGGTATGCAATATGCACAACCAAATGATGTTCTCGCTCAAGTCGACGTAGATGGCGTCATTTATTTCATTGAGAAATCTGATGAGTGGTTCTTTAGTGGATATGACTTTCATGTAGATTACGATGAAAATGCAGATGAACCGTTATACAGCTTTACATAATATACTAAAAATAAATTAACGAGGGACAGACATATCACGTCTGTCCCTCGTCGTATCACTACTACAACACGAAAATAATTTAACAATTCATAATTGAGGGGTCAGACCCCTAACTTGTAATAAATCGATAGCCGAAGCCGCGTACTGTGGCAATATATTGGGACCTTTCTTTTCCCTTCAGTTTACTACGTAAATTACGTATATGTACCTTTACTGTTTCAATATTACTACCGGAATGATAGCCCCATACATGATAAAATATTTGCTCCGCACTAAAAACTTGATTCGGTCGTTTCGCCAACATCAATAATAACTGCATCTCTTTTGCAGTTAAAGAAATGAGCTCTCCTTCTATAAAACATTCATATGTATTTAAGTGGATAGACAAATTTCCACTTCGTATAATATGATATGGTTTCTGATTCTCTTGCTGATAACGTCTTACTACTGCCCTTATGCGTGCTTCTAATTCTTCGAAATGGAATGGTATTGTAAGAAAGTCGTCTCCACCTAATTTAAAACATTGCAATTTTCTTTTTAAATCACTTGCATTGCTAATAAAAATAATTGGTATATGAAAGTGTTTACGAATATTTTTACATATTTCATCCTTGTCCAATTCCGAAATTTCGTTTGATAATATGATAACCTCAGGTAAAAATTGATGAACATATGTAATTGCTGCATTACTATCATTGATCCACTCCATGACAAACTCATCTTTTTTAAAATAAGTTTGTAATCCTTTTCCTAAAGCTTCATCTTCTTCAATTAGTAAAATATTAATTGCCATATGTTCTTCCCCCCTTAATTACTTTAAAGGCTATGCATACCATGTATACTTACCTGTATTATAACACAAATAATTTATAATTGATATTTAATATAAAATATTCAGAATAGATTAGTAGCCATCCTCCATTTATTTAAAACCCGTAAAAAATGGCAGGAAAACAATACATTATCAAAACTGCTTGTTTTTCTGCCTGTATTATCGCCACAGTATGAACCGACAGTCATCAATGGTACGATTTTTTATGAGCGAAGACATGAAGGCCAATGTTTCACAGTCCTCAGCCATCCATTAATAAAAAATTTAACCTTATAGTAGCTCAAACAGTTAAGGTGACGAATTGTCATCCCTATCAAATCGTGCTGTTTTTTCCCATTCTATCGTTTGTTTTTTTATTTTATTCCTTGTATAAATAACAAAACTACGTATTAGCTTTATGAGGAACAATTGAGCATACGTAAAATACATGATGATAATAAAACAAACATTTATAAAGGTAATATTTCGATCAACGGCTAGTGCACTTAATAGCTGCATCGTATAAACGATATAACTCATAAACCATAAAATAAGTAAGGGGGCAACAGATTTATACATTGTCATCATACCTAAAATACTCAAAACAAAGAATATATCTGATACTAATAGTAAAACAACAAAAACAGAATATGTCATAACATGTTGTAAGGATAAAAAAAGTGTACGTCCTTTCCAATAATCCTTTGATAGCAATGACTTTTCTAATAAATAAATGTTTCCAATAAACCAGCGTGTTCGTTGTTTAAAATAGGTTGAAAGTTTTTCAGGTTCTTGTTCCCATGTTTTAGAAGTTGGCACGACAGGAATAAGATAACCTAAAGCAGTGATACGAACTGTTAATTCTGCATCTTCCGCTAAAGCGTATGGATCATAGCCACCAACTTCTTCTATGATTGATCTTTTTAACAACATATTTGTTCCTGCAAGGGATCCAAGTTTAAATAATGCCCAACGTCCACATTGCATCAGTAGCTGAAATACTTGAAATTCAAGACTAATCATTCGTGTTAAAGCATTTACTTCTGAATTCTTTGTTTTAACATATCCTACTGCCCCCGCCGCATTTGGTGTCACTTCCGCTTGTTCAATTAGCTTTACTAATGCATCTGGTTCAGGCTCATTATCTGCATCGTAGATCATAAAATAATCTGACTCGGATATGCTTAATCCATAATTGAGAACACGAGATTTTCCTTTTGGTTCACCAGTTGGGACGCGAATATGGTGTATATGGGAAAATAGCTTAGCAAATTCATCTGCAATTTCACCAGTATTATCTGTTGAATGATCATTTAATACATATATGTTTAATTTACCTGGATATCGTAAACGTGCCATCGCTCGCAATGTGTAGCTCATTACGATTCCTTCATTATATGCGGGTATAAGGACTGCGACACTTGGATAATAGGCCAATTTATTAGCTTCCTTAAATGTTACACGAAACCAAACGCCAGCAACAGTTAATATAGAATAAAAAATTAAAATGATCCAAAACAATATCATGATCGAATCAAAAAGAATATTCACGACTCCATTCCCTCTTTCAATCGTTCGAACACTTCCTCAGATAATAATCTTTCGTAAGACATATCAAAAGGAGCATACAAAAGATTTAATTCCTGCTTTATTTTTCCTTTTATACGTTCTAAAACAACATGTACCCCATTTTCATCCGTATCTTTTAAAATGAGAAATATACTTCTTTCTTGTGAAGTTACAATGTCAAATTGCTGTCGAATTGCAGCTAAGATTGCTCGTTCAATATATTCTTGAAGGTTTTCCATAATATACGGTTCGCTATAGGTTATCTCAAACGTTATAAACCAGGCCTCACCTTTTCTTCTTACCGCAATTAATATTCCTTTTGCTTCATACAGGAATTCGCGATTTGTTAAAATGCCCGTATTTTTTTTCGTCTTTTCTAACAACTTCACATTTTTCCTTAACCGATTTATTTCTTCCTGCATATTTTTTAAATAGTTTGTTGCGACCCATAAGAAAGTGAGAAACAACGTGAGTAAAACATGTTCATAAACATATAACATTTGTTCAGATGGTTGTACCTTATGAAATAAAGCATATCCAGTCAAAAATCCACCATAGCCTAGTACGATGATGACGACGTATAAAAAAGTTTTACGCACAGGTAAGATGTACATTACGATAATTGAGACGGCAATGAGTAACATATCTAGGTAAGAAAATGGAAATTCTACTAGTAAAATCACCCAACCATTTATTAGTAACAATCCAAAAACAATCGCTGCAATTACATGATGAATCATATCCAAGTTCCCTTCTTTAAGGAGTTCTCAAAACGTTCGATATAAATAAATGTAGGTCGCCTAAGGGTATTGTGTCTTTATTCATGCAGCTCCTATTATTAATCGACTTTCCATATAGAAGATCGACTAAATTCCAATAATCCACAAATATATTCATTGCCTCAGTAACCACACCTGTAAATATAATGAAATTGTGAAGTTTTATTATATGTCAAAAGTAACAAGATTATCGAACAGTATTTTAAACCAAACAAATAAAGCACCCGCAAACTGGGTGCTTTCATATATCCACTATATTAGATGGGATTTCCCCATTCACTTCTTAATGAACAAAAAGAAATTCTATACTTTTTATTTCACGAGATTGATTCATCATAATTCGCTCGCAATAGCCATGTTCTAGTAAATGTTGGTTAATACTGTGCTTATATCTGCCGATTTTCTTAAAGTAGGTAGCAGCAATATTTAATTCCTGTGACATTCCAGCTATATTTCCACCACTTAGTAGTTCTAATTGCTCATACATTTCCTGACATGTGAAAACGAACTCTGAGATTCCAATTATTCTTTTTCCCTCTAATACATTTGATTTCTTCTTTCCAAAAAGAGATCTTAATTCAATAATACAACAGTTTTTTTCATTCTTAATATAATTCCGTAATTCTTTTATATAACGAATGCACTGTTGTAAACCTCTTCTATCAATCTGAAGTTGATGATGATTTTGATTAGCCAATATTGTCACTCCTTACTTTTTTTAGATTTTGATTCAGATGATGCAGTGCTAAGCCTTGTCCATCTTCCAGCGATTACGTACATTTATTAATCATGATACGTAACAAAAGTTAAAAATGGGTAAAAAGTATGAATATTTCCATCCTATTAGTAAATAGAAAAGGATAACCAAGCCCATATTAAGCTAGTTACCCTTTTTTCTTCACAATAAACATCTTTTTCAAGTTTTTTTCTTCATTATCTTAATGCTCGTTTTAATTGTTTCAAATAAAAATAACGAACTAGGATAAAGTATATAACCTGGATACATGCAAACGAACCAAGTACAATGGCACCCTCTCTTGTAATATCAAAATCAAAGAAATGGGATAACGCAGTTAATGCAACGACTCCATGTAACAACGCCACAATAATTGGAGCGAAGAATAGAATAATCGTTTGGCGCGTAATAATTTTACGCAATTCAAAATCAGTTAAGCCCATCTTAGCAATTGCTTTGAATTTCACCTTATCTTCATCAAGATCTGTATATAGGCGGAAATATAAAAAACTACCCGCTGATACGAAAAATACAATTCCAATAAATAAACCGATAAATAAGATAGGGCCAAATGATTTATTTATTTCATATAGCATATAGTCAATAGATTGGAAATTGTAATAATGTGTATGTTCTGTAAGATACTTTCCTGTTTCTATTTTTACATCTTTACTCACATTTTTTACTTGCCAAGCAAAATACATATTTTCTCTTTTAGCATCCGGCAACTGATTATATACATTATCATTCACAATGTAATAAGCATACATTTCCGGTAATATATTTGTCTTTATTATTTTACTTGGATTAATTTGCTGCTTGTCTTTTAATGAAATCTTTGTTTTAACTAAAATCTCTTCCGTATTTTCATTCACCATATTAGCCTGTTGATCTTTCGTTACAATAGCCTCTATTTCTTTCGGATGAACTAATTCTTCATTTGCTAACTTTGCAAATCGGTTATAATCCGATGCTTTCACAATTAGAACCTCACGCCCATTAACATCAAAATAATGCAGTTGTATGCCTTCCTTTTGATATGGGATTTGTTTATCTTTCAAGTAATTGTCTATTCGCACAAGGTCATTTTCTGTTTCAGGCTCATCATTGCCCGGTATAATTGAATACGTATATGGATATGGACTAGCATCCGCTGCACTTCTCGTTATATACGATTGAAAACCAAATAACGTGCCAATCGCAGTAAAGGCAACAGTAGAAATCATGGCAACCATAAAGAAAGTACGTGCATTATCTTTCAAACGAAAGGCCAAATCCGAAAACAATATCATATTTGTTTTTCTCCAGAAAATAGGACGACTCCTTTTTAGTCTTCGAATTAGATAAACACTAAGTTGTGTAAAGAAAAAATATGTGCCAACAGTTACGATAACTATAACAGGAATCATGGCTATGATAACTTCTGCACCTTTCACATATAAAGCAATGCTGTAACCAACGATAAGGAGTATAGCCGCAAATAAAGTAAGCCAAATATTTGCCTTTGGTTCACCTTTTGATTTTTGGCTTCCTTTAATTAACTCAATTAATTTTTTCGTACGAAGCACAAATGTGACAAATAATGAAATAACAAAAAATAAAAGGATAAACGACCCGAGTGTAATGATAATAGCCTTTGTAGGCATATAGAAATTTAGCGATTGCTCAATAATAAGGGCGTTTTCAGCAATAAGTAGAATAACTTTCGCAAAGATAAGCCCAAGTCCAATGCCGCTCAATGTTGCAAACAAGCCTATAAGCATATTTTCTAAAAATACCATCCAACGTATTTGGCGTGTTGACATTCCAAGTAATGTAAGTAAACCAAATTCACGTTTACGTGACTGCAAAAAGGAACTCATCGAATATAGCACGAAGAAAAATGAAAAAATGTAAATAATTCCTCCCGCAACACTCATTCCAAATAATGCATTTTTATTAATCGTGCCACTTGAAAATGTTGGGTGAAAAGCGAACATCGCAAATGTGAAAAATACCATCACAGTAAATGCACTACTTAAAAAATAAGCTAGGTATAAACGTTTATTACGTAAAACATTATGAAGGGCGAACTGACGAAAAGTCATTGTCATCCCCTCCCATCAAAGAGAGCGTATCAATTATTTGCTGGAAGAATGTTTGACGATTATCACCACGATGAATTTCCGAATATAATTTTCCATCACGAATAAAAATAACACGATTGGCATAACTTGCCGCTTGTGGATCATGTGTCACGAGCATCATCGTTGTTTTTTCTTCTTCATTTAATTTCCCTAACATACCCATTACATCTTTTGAAGCTTTAGAATCTAGATTTCCTGTTGGTTCATCTGCTAAAAGTAATTTAGGCTGATGAATCATTGCTCTTGCAACGGCTACGCGTTGTGCTTGACCACCAGAAATTTCATATATCCGCTTATTTAAAATATGCGCAATGCCAAGTTTATCAGCAATGGCTTGTGCCTTTTCTCGCATATCTTTTACACGTACACCATCTAATGTGAGTGGTAAGACAATATTTTCTTCTACAGTTAATGTATGAAGCAAATTAAAATCTTGAAATACAAATCCTAATTCACGGCGACGAAATTGTGCTAGTTGATTGCGATTTAATTGATGCGGATTTTCCCCTTCAATAAGAACCTCACCAGTTGTCGGATCATCAATCGTGGAAATTATATTTAACAAGGTTGTTTTTCCACTTCCTGATGGTCCCATCACCCCAACGAATTCACCTTTATCTATTTCTAAATTAATATTTGTCAATGCACGATATGCTACTTTACCTTCGTATACTTTTCCAACACTTTTTACTTGTAACATGCCAATCTTCCTTTCTAATCTAAATTGTGTCACAGTTTATCAAGTTACCTTTGTGACAGTTTCCCTTATTTCTGTTTAAAGTATACGTTTTTCATGCATCACAAACTATCGAATTTCCTTTCATTTACCTTACATCTTTGTAAGGTTTTGGGTTGGTGAGAATATAATCCGAAAACGCGAGCCTTTTCCAACTTCACTCTTTACTTCAACATTGTGTTGTAAATATTGTGTTACCTCTTTTACTAGAAATAAACCCATTCCAGTTGACTCACGGTATAAACGTCCATTTTGCCCTGTATAAAATGCATCAAAAATACGACGCATATCGTTTGGAGGAATACCGATCCCAAAATCCTCTATTTCGATAATTGCTGCTTCTTGTTGTTCAAAAAGAGAAATATTAATTTGCTTACTATGTCCTTTAGAATATTTCACCGCATTGTAAATGAGCTGTGAAAGCATAAAAAAAAGCCACTTCTCATCTGATTCAACAGTTATGTTCGCACGCTGTATTTCTAGCTTCGGATAAACTTCATTTCGAATGTAAAATCGTTTTAAGTCAACATTTACATCTCGAATTACTTTTTCTAATAATACCGGCTGAATGCGAAAGTCCTTTTCAATCGTTCGTAAACGGGCCATATACAACACCGTATTTAATCCTGTCTTCATTTGTTCTGTCTCTTCACGAATATTTGATGATTCCGGTTCATCCAAATCTTGGGCAGTCAACTCAATAACAGATAATGGTGTTTTCATCTGATGAACCCATCGATCCATAAACATAAAATGTTCTTCTTTTTTCACTTCAATGGTACCGATTTTTTCCATATACAGTTGATATTGTAATTTTAGTAACCGTTCTAAAGCTTCACTTATTGGTACGTTGTCATATTTTTGTATTGATTCATCAAGCGTAGTTTGTGCACATTGCAATCGTGCGTAAAAGTTTCGCCGTGTTATATAATTAATAACGAGATAGCAGGTCAGTATAAAGATGCTAAGAAAAAGCACATAAAAAATCATCTGTTTACTTTTATATCCATCTAACCAAAACAATAATAAAATAACAGTTATTTGCAAGATGTTCATCATAATCAAAGATTGCTTCTCTTGTAAAAATAATTTCACTTTTATCACCCCATTCATATGTGGACATCGCGTTATACGAATCAGTTCAGCTTGCATTTATAATCATGTATTTATTTAAAAAATAGTAAAGTACAAAACAGTCTAATCTGGGATTTGCAATCGATAGCCAGCACCACGTACAGTTTCTATTGCATCATGCAATCCAAGCTCCGCGAACTTTTTACGTACACGTGCAACATTTACATTCAATGTATTTTCGTCCACATATGTCTGATCATCCCAAATTTTTTCTAATAAATCTTCTCTTCCTGCCACTCGTGGATATCGGTCCAGTATACTCTCGACAATATCAGCTTCCTTTTTTGTAAGTACAACCATATTGCCACTATAATGTAACGTTAGTCGCTCTGGATAAAACTGAATACCACCTTTTTCCATCACCCTTTCTTTATGAGATGTTGCATATTCACCATATGCTCGTCGCATTTGACTACGAATCTTCGCCATCACAACATCTGGATGAAATGGTTTCATAATATAATCATCCCCGCCATTTTCAATTGCCATTACTTGGTCCATCTCCCCAATTCTGGCAGATATAAAAATAACAGGACATATGGATTCCACTCGAATTTGACGACACCAATAAAAACCATCAAAGCTAGGCAAATTAATATCCAAAAGGACAAGATTTGGTTGAAACTCACGAAATGTATCCATAATCCGTTCAAAATCCGTTGCTACATGCACTTCATAATTATATTTTTTTAGATGTGAAGCAAGGTGTTTTGCTATTTTCACATCATCTTCAATTATCAATATTTTTTCCAATATGATCACCCCATACCTGTTTATGGTCTATCCAGATTATACCACTTCATTATCAAATTCAATTGACTCGATTCATTCTCCGTTCTTCCAATACGTCGTATATTCCATTCGTTTTCATACATTTAAATTGTATTTACTAACTTTATTTGAAATCATAGACTATATATTAACATGACATAAGCTTTTACTTTACATTTCCAAAAGGAGATTAAAAGGCACATAGATATAGTACGAATCTATTGGAGGTTTCAACATTGAAAAAAATTGCTTTGATTGCTTTGGGGGGTACGATTTCTGCCAAAGGAAATAATCGTTTGGATTTGAAAGACTATCAATCTGGATTACTAAGTGGTAAGGATTTACTTGACCGTATTCCAGAGCTACAGCACCTTGCACATATTGAAGTTATCGATATTGATCATATTAGTAGCACCCAACTAACAGAAAAACATTGGATTCATTTAGCTAAAACTGTTGAATATTATTTAAATCAACAAAATTTTGATGGTGTTGTCATTACGCATGGAACTAGTACGTTAGAAGAAACTGCTTACTTTTTACATCTCACCGTTCGTAGTAAAAAGCCCGTCGTTTTAGTCGGCGCCCAACGTCCGTATACAGCATTAAGTTCTGATACACCATTGAATCTCATGCAAGCAGTAACAGTCGCCACTAGCTCCTCTTCCTATTCTAATGGCGTCCTTGTAGTGGCGAATGACCAGATAAGTAGCGCACGAGAAGTAACGAAGGAGCACACTTACCGACTGGGAACATTCCAAAATGGTGAATTTGGATTCCTTGGTGTGATCGATGGAGGTTTAAATGTACAATTTTATCGGAAACCTACACGAAAGCATACAGTAAATTCAAACTTTCATGCAAATCAGCTACAAAAACTGCCCAAGGTTGCGATTGTATATTCCCATGTTGATGCAGGTGGAGATATCATTCAATTTATTACACGTTCTAAACAATATGCGGGAATTGTTGTTGCCGGAGTCGGAGCTGGGAGATTTTCAAAACAAGAAGAAACTGCATTGCTTGCGGCACGAAAAAATGGCATTCATGTAGTCCGTAGTAGTAGGGGTGGCAATGGTCGAGTAGTGCCCATCGCTGCTTATCAGCAAAATAATTTTATTAGTGGAGATAACCTCACACCCCAAAAGGCAAGAATTTTACTAATGCTTGCTTTAACAAAGACAAATAAACTGAGTGAGATTCAATATTATTTTGATACATATTAATGATAAATAACCTTTAAAAGCCGATGATACTGCTCCAGCACGCTTCAGAATTATCGGCTTTTCTTATTGTCTGCATTCAGTTTTTGGCATGTTTCTGTACAATAATTTTCACTGATGATTTAGACGACAAAATGCTCATCTATCTTTAACCACAAATAATTAGTACAATTTTTTTATAACTAAACATAGTAGTCTAATTATAAGGTTTAGTTTCATTTACTACCTATTAATTTCAAACGTCATTTTCACATCTTCTCCGACACTTACAAAATCCTGATTATACGGCCCGTTTATTACTAATGTGAGTGTATTAATCTCCTCTGGTGGGGTTCGTAAAAAGAAAATAATATTTCCTTCCTTTTTTACTTGTCCAATAAAATCACCGCCGACATCATCTGAAAAGTATGTTTCAGCAGTCACTTGATCATTTGTATTTGTAGTAATCATTGCATAATCAGGATAAAAACTAATCGTTTTATTTGATGTATTTTTAGCGAATACATGAAACATGATGGCCGTAACCGTATCCTCTCCATTGAATAAATCTAAATAATCATCCTTTACCTTTAACTCGCCAATTTTTAAGTGGCTTATATTCATATTCATCGTACCGCTTTTTGCTTGTTTTACTATATCATCTTTATAAAAGATAGAAAATTTACCTGGTTCTATTTCCTGCGTACTTTCCTTACGTTTGTCAGTAGTATATTTGACCAATTCCCCAGTTATTTGTTGATTTTGCTGTGCATGGTCTTCTTTATCGCTTGACGTACAAGCTACTAATAAGCTAAATATGATCATTATCGTAACATTTAGTATGTACACATTAAATCGCATCTTGAGAGGATCCTCCTTACGTGTCTTTAATCAAGCTTATTGTTAGCGGATTTTTTAGATTGTATCCACTATTAATTATTATAAACGCTTGATTCAGAACAAGCGTTCCCTTATAATGAATATACGCTACTTACATGGAAGTTTTTTTACAAATCTTTTAAATTAACACCACCTAGACGCAACATATTTCGATTATAGATATAAGAAGATTTCCGGACTCTCGGAAAGATTGAAAGTGAATAGGAGGATGTTCATTGACGCAAAACAATAAACTTACACTTACTTTTGAAGAGATTTTCGAACAGAATGAACGACGAATTTATTATCAACTTCACAAATTGAATATACGTGATCCACATCATGAGTTTTTTCAGGAAGGTCTTGTTGCTTTATGGAACGCCTATGAAAAATACGATCCAGACCGTGGACCAATGTCAACATATTTCAATTTTCATATTCGTAATCGTATCATCGACAAAATTCGTAAAGAATCACGGGTTCTGGAAAACGAGGAGGATATCATAAAAGAGCATGAAATTAAACAAACGAATGGTAACCATCTCCGTAAGACCGATGTGTCCTACGTAATTCCACCACATCATGATATACCAATTCAAGATTTTCACTTTTGGGACAAACTAAGGAGAAATTTAACGATAAAACAGTGGAAATGGATTGATTATTTTATTATCAAAGGGTATACACAAAAGGAAATTGCCAAGATTGAAAATACGACTGTAGAAGCTGTAAAGGGCTGGGGCAAGCAAACAAGAAGGAAATTACGTGATGAAGCATTTTTACGCAAGATAGACGTTGATTTAAAAGATTATTTACCCTAACTTATAAAAAAACTAGTGTTCAATCGATAGACACTAGTTTTTTGATGTGCTTATTTTAATTTATATTTATAGGAGATCAGGAATACACACATGTGCACGCACCCCGTTCAATTGCATATTGTCTTTTAGTTAGATTTATTGATATAGTAGGTTCCAGGCGAGTTGAGATATCCGTCTAACAATTGATTCGTATGGTGTTTCCTTTACAGTTTCTGTTAAGGAAGTCATAACACTTTCAAATATTCCTTTTCGCAGTTCTTCCTGTTTACATTCATCGAGCAAAAATTTCGTATACTCTACCGTAATAGATTGACATCGCGGATTTGCTTTTAATTTTTGTTGAAATTCTTCAAGTGCAATAACCAATTGTCTCTTAATGTCTGCTTGTTTATTCTCCTCTTTCTTTTCACTTGCTAACCAATCCCTGGGAAAGAAGACCTCATCTGATTTCATCTGTTCAACAATAATCGGTTTTAAACGATTTATTGCAAAACGAATTACTTTCGTAGTAGAAACTTGTTTTGACGTTCCCATTATCCACGCATGCATAAAATGATTAATAATTCCTAGTAATATGATTGCCTGGTCCAATGCATACTTTTTCGTTCCAGGCGAATATATTTCAACAATACGACTTGCAATCCATTCAATTTCTTTCATATGTTGTTGTTTAATAAACTTTATCAGTTCTTTATCATCAGAAAAAGAGGCTGACTCAAAAAGGGATATTAAATTATATTCTTTACTCATATTCATCCGTACTGCAATTTGTTCTATAAAAGTATGTTCATCCGTTTTATCCTTGTCCGCCGCCAATTCTAAACGACGCTGATCCCCCATTTCTTTTATATATGCTAGTACTGATATAAAACATTCATTTTTAGAAGAAAAATAATTATAAAATGTCCCCTTCGCAATTTTAGCTTCAGTTATGATATCCTGAATCGATGTTTGTCCAAATCCTTTTTCAACAAATAACGTTAAAGCAGCATCAACAATCTGCCTTTTCTTCCTATTCATCATGATCATCCCTTTATGAATTGTACTTCCATTCTATCCCTTAAACACCTATAATTCAACATTTTTTAATGTAAGCGATTAACCAACTTGATTATTTTAGACCGATAGTATAGAATACGTAAGTATCTAAAAAATACACCTCAAAAATTCCATTTCGATAAAAGGTTGTGATAGATTATGACAGATATAAATCATACAATTGAAAAAAAACCACCATATGCGATGATTGCAATTTTATTTATTGGTGCCTTCGTTTCGATTTTAAATGAAACATTGTTAAACGTGGCCCTTCCTTCCATTATGAGTGAATTTGAAGTAAAGCCAACTGCTGTACAATGGTTATCTACAGGGTACATGTTAATTAATGGTATTCTTATCCCTGCTAGTGCATTTTTCATTCAACGTTTTTCAAACCGTTCCTTATTTATTACCGCAATGAGTTTATTTACGATAGGTACGGTGATGGCAAGTTTTTCTCCAACGTTCGGTATATTACTTACGGCAAGAATGATTCAAGCTTCAGGCTCAGCAGTCATGATGCCATTGTTAATGAATATTATGCTTGTTGCATTTCCAATTGAAAAACGCGGTGCTGCAATGGGTACTTTCGGTTTAGTTATGTTTGTTGCTCCAGCACTTGGACCAACTTTATCTGGTTGGATTGTAGAACATTATAGCTGGAGAGCATTATTTGATATCGTGATTCCTTTTGCAGTATTGACATTGCTATTTGCTATTTTTAAACTGAAAAATATTATGCCACAACGGAAAATTAACTTAGATACTTTATCACTTATATTATCAAGTATTGGTTTTGCTGGTTTATTATATGGGTTTAGTTCAGCTGGAGATAAAGGCTGGGGTCATCCATTAGTATATGGAACAATCATAGTTGGTGCAATTGCACTTGTCATGATGATCTTACGTCAGCTACGTTTAGAAGAACCAATGTTGGAATTTAGAGTATTTAAATACCCGATGTATGCTCTTGCATCATCCATTTCTATCGTACTCGCAATCGCAATGTTTTCAGCGATGATCTTAGTTCCGATATACATTCAAACAATTCGTGGCTTTTCACCAATGGATGCAGGTTTATTAATGTTGCCTGGTGCAGTTTTAATGGGAATTATGTCACCTATCACAGGTAAATTATTTGATAAATACGGTCCTAAAACACTATCTACTTTAGGTTTATCTATTGTTATCATTACGACTTATTTCTTTAGTAAACTTAATATGGATATATCCTACTCTAGCCTTGTTGTATTATTTTCGATTAGAAGCTTTGGTATGTCCATGGTCATGATGCCCATTATGACGAATGGGTTAAACCAATTACCAGCCCATTATTATCCACATGGAACTGCGATGAATAATACTTTACAACAAGTGTCTGGTGCAATTGGTTCCGCATTATTAATTACTGTCATGAACAGTCGTACAGAATCAAAGGCTGCTGAAATTGGTGAGAAAGTGATGGCTACACTTGATCCAAATGTGCCAATAACAGCTGCGCAAACTAAACAATTAGAAACACAAATTTTAAATGAGGCAATGTTAAATGGTATCAACTTAACATTTTTAGTATCTACTTTCATTGCACTCATTGCCCTAGTATTAACATTTTTTATAAAACGTGTACCAACATCTTCCAACAAGCCACTTACAGAAGATATTGAACCAAAGAATAACTCTGATGAAGCACCTGTATTGTAATCTAATTTGATGAGGCTATGACAAATGGGAGAACCCCGTTTGTCATAGCCTTATTTATAGCCTAGTTCCATATACATACTACTTGCTACACGTAGCCAATAAATAAAACAGAAAAAACTAGCGCATTCCTATTGTAAGAAGAATGCGCTAATTTTTTCTTATTCAGTTAATGACAGAATCAATAAATTCTTTTATACGTACTTGAAATTCCTCCGTGAAAAGGTCAAACGCCTTTGTATGGCCAACATCTGGAACAATCCACAATTCTTTTTTCCCGCCAGCTGCATCGTAAATATCATACGCCATTTTTGTCGGTACTAAGTCATCGGCATCACCATGAATGATAAGTAACGGTTTCGTATTTTTCTTTACTTGGTCTATGGATGATGCTTCTTCAAATGTATAGCCAGCACGTATCTTTGTGATGATACTCGTTACATCAAGTAGAGGAAACGATGGCAAATTATAAATATGCTTTAATTGATGTTGCAACTCTTCTTTCACTGTACTATAGCCACTATCCGCAATAATTCCTTTTACCTGGGGTGGTAACTTTTCACCACTCGTCATGAGTACAACAGCAGCCCCCATCGAATTTCCATGTAGGATAATATTTTCTGCACCATATTCATCAATTAATAATTGAATCCAATCAAGATAGTCTAATCTATCATGCCAGCCATATCCTATGTAATCACCTTCACTTTCTCCGTGCCCCCGTGCATCTGGAAGTAAAATGTCAAATCCTTCATCATAATAAAACTTGGCTAATTTCCCCATGTCGTCACTTGTATTCCGAAAACCATGTGCTAAAATAACTGCTTTTTTATTTGGTATTTCATTTTTGATAAATTGTGCCTTCAATGATAGTTTGTCATACGATTTAATTTCTAATAATTCAGTTTTTTGATTGTCAAACCATGCCTTTGCTTCATCAAATATAGATTGGTCAGTCGAACTTACAGCAGCATTTACTGTTTCTGCTTCTCGATGAAGTTCAACCTCCGTACCACGTTTAATACCTTGGCTATAAAAATAATTACCAGCAAAGATGAGCCCAATAAATAAAACTCCAATAATACTCCCTAAAATAATGAGAATCCTTTTCTTCATCATACTCCCCCATTCATTACGCGATCATCTATTATTTTATATTTCTATCATACCGTTCTTATACATTTTATTCTAGTATATTTTAGGGTAATTACTTGTTTTTACAAGAAAAGCATGAGGGTAGTATTTTTATGTAGAAGAATATTTCGGAGTGTTATGGAGTTATTGTCTGATAGACCTTAAGCAATTGATAACATTTTACAGACGGAGTCATACAGCCAGTAAATATAGTGATTAAGTATTGTCATCACTATATTTAAGCCGAATTCGGTATATAGTATTGTTTAAACAATATCAGTTTCTTTTTTTGTATGACTCCCGATCATCTATTACTTGATTTGGTTATTACCATTTACAAGTGTTAAAACCATACCACGCTTTTTCATTGGCTTTTTCGAGGACGGGTAAAAATAAGCTTTACCTAATAAAATTAAACTAAGCACACTTAACATCGCATCACCTATCGTTGATTGCCCCATGACTCCCATTTTCTCTGCAATCATTGCGGCTTGGTAAAAGGATAGAACACTCATCCCCCAACAAATAAGTGACAAAATGACTTCCATATTTTTTAAGCCTTTTCCTTTTTCTGTAATCAGATATAAACTAAACATTAATACATATACAAATAAAGATCCTATCACAATGGAACTAAAATAAGCCATCTCACATCTCTCCCCCGAGTTGTTATCATAAATAATTATATTCACTTCAGACATTTGTCATATATAATTCATAATTTAAGACATTGTTTGTTACAGATTTGTGAACATCCTTTATTTAAATATTACTCCAATCCTGATATTCTTGCAACCGTTTTTGCTCCTTGTAGAGAAAATAACTTTATAGGTTCAACATAAATATTCTTTTAGGCGAAAGAAAACCATCCAATTTAATATATCTTTGGATGGTTCATGATTATCTTTCACATGTCATATAAAGTCAAACTTCAATCAGTGGGGCGCACTTCCGTTACAGAATCGGGGGAACAAAGACTGTTCTATTAAGTCTGAAAAATTGTTCTTTATCTGATTGTTGTTTTCTCACATATTATGCTATCAATCCACTGGTATTCTTGAAGCGAAGTCTTATAGCCGGTTAATATGCGCTAACTGTTTAAGATTATCCCATACGTAGGCTATCTCTAATAATGACTTGCCACTAATAATGAGCCTATCAGAATCTACTCTTTTTCCACCGAGTTTTTCATAAAAATACTTCGCGCTGTTTTGCTCTAAAACCCAGACGAGCATTGCACTGAATTCCTGTTTTAAAAGGGATTGTGCCATTGCCTCCACAAGGGCAAAACCAATTTTCTGTCCTTGATATGTTTGCAACAAATAAATCGCATATAATTCGCCATCTACATGCTTATATTTTCCGCTCCTTTCACGTCCACCTGATGCAAAGCCTATCAGTTCACCTTGCTTATTTTCAGCTACTAATATTGTAGTTTCATCTGCTTGTAACTGTTTCTCCCAACTTTTTGTCCGAGACTCATAAGTTAGATTTTCATATAAAAAAGCATCTGGAACGATGCCAGCATATGTTGTTCGCCAACTATCTACGTGGACTTTTGCTATATGAGGTGCATCTTCTATTTTAGCTGTTCGTATATGTATCTTACTCGCCTCCTTACTTGCAAAGCATAATTTTAATAATCCTAACAAAATCAAGTTCTAATTTCAATCATCCTACTTTGTTCAAAGGTTTGAAAATCATGGGATTCATATATTTTATAAAAACTAATTAAACGCCACTTCAAACAGTACGGTTTTCGTCACGCTACTACTGATTATTAGTTGAAAGAACTGCTTAGCTTTTACTGGCTTTTAAACCCCCACTCCTCATTATATTTTTTTAGGGTGGGGGCTCTTCCAGCCAATTAGACTCTGATAGAACTACAACGAGAGAAATTCAAAATTTCCCAGAAAAATGTAGGTAATTATTCAAATCGAAAGTGTACTTCTACATCTGCATGTACGTTAATTTGACCGGCTTCAATAGGAGTAGTTGCACTTAGTTCTACTGTTTTAAATGTTTGTGGCATGATAGGCTGTTGGTCTAATATTTCCTTTACAAATGTAGGTTCATTTTCTATCTGAACTTGTAATGTTCTTGCGATTGTCTGTGCTTTTACTACTGCATGTTGAAGTGCAACGACTAAAGCGCGTTGATACCATGCTTCTTTATGAGATGTTGTAAATTGGATATTAGAAACACGACTTACTCCCGCTTTTACTGCCGTATCAATCACTATCCCTGTTTGTGATAACATTGGTATTTTTACCGTGAGAGCATGAACCACTTGATAACCCCGAAATATCTGTTTGCCATCTACATAATCGTACATTGGCTCGATTCTATAAGATACGGTCTGTATATTTTCTTGTGGGATGCCAAGTTGCAATAATGCTTGGATAACTTGGTTCGCTTTATGTGTATTTTCTTCTTGTACGGTTGCAACATCTTTCCCCTCATTTATCATGTCAAACCTTACCTCCGCCAAATCTGGCGTGACTTGTATGGATCCAGTTCCATAAACAATTATTGTTCGTTGATTAAGATGACCTTCTGATTGTCTTCCCAATTCTTCATACAAATGCATTCACCCTTCACATCGCTTTTTCAATATACTATGCAAAAGCGGAGAAAAGGGATTCACAAAAAGGGGTCTGACCCATAGGCCTTGCACGAATGTAACCTTATGTAAGACATGTAATAATTTTACAGTTCGGTTTATTGTTTGAATAAAAAAAGGGGGATGAG
>NZ_JBHLWL010000034.1:0-877 GCF_042432965.1 Paracerasibacillus soli
TTCTTCATAATCATGTAATAACCGAATGAATAAATTCATCAATGGAACGTCAAAAATCAAATAAGGTCGTATGGATTGATCATCACTGCTTATAGAAGGCTTTTGAAAATTAGATAAGAAAATGTACCAACCCTCTTTCGGAATGACGAACGATAAGTAATGAATCATCAACCTCCTAATGTCGTTTTCATTCCCTTGAATAAAATATCCAGATTTACGTTCTGAATAAACATACAGATTATAAGGCTTTAATTCTTCTTTTAGTTTTTTGATATCGTCAAGTATTGTATTTCTACTTACTTGAAAAAGCTCGCGAATATCTTCTAGAAAATAAGCTTTTTCCTGACCTACAATGTGAATATAAATCCACGCTTTTCTTTCTGTGGGGGAAAATTCATAGTACGTCATTCCAGACAAGGAATAATTAGTCAGCATTTCCTTTTTAGTTAGCTCATCAATATATAAGCCTTGTCCTCTTACTTGTTTAATTTCAGTAAAATGATGTTCCTTCAACCAATCATTTACTTTATCAAGATCACTGTAAATCGTGCGTCGCGACACGTTTAATAAAGCAGCAAGTTCTTGAACATTTATATATGAATCCTGTTTCAATAGTTGATTTAAAACTGCCATACTACGCTGATCCATCTTTTTCCCCCTAACTCTATAGTTCATAAGTAGTATGTCCTATGCTTGTTTTTTTATACGTTTGATAAAAAAGTGCAACCAAACAACAATGTTATATAGAACGTCATCGGTAAACTCAATCTTAAAATTTTCTTCATAATCATGTAATAACCGAATGAATAAATTCATCAATGGAACGTCAAAAATCAAATAAGGTCGTATGGATTGATCATCACTGCTTATAGAAGGC
>NZ_JBHLWL010000035.1:0-87983 GCF_042432965.1 Paracerasibacillus soli
ATCGTGAAATTATTGGCTACAGCGCTGGTCCTAATAAGAGTGCTGAGCTAGTTCAACGTGCCTTTTCAACAGTAAAATACAACTTAAATCGCCTCGAACTGTTCCTCACCGATAGGGGAACAAACTTATAGACGAGGCACTAGAAACATTTGGTATTGAAAGATCCCTAAGTGAAAAAGGAACACCATATGACAATGCGGTTGCCGAGGCAACATTTAAGACTATTAAAACTGAATTCGTTAGTGGTAGAGTTTTCGAAAGTCAGCAGGAACTAGATCTAGAGCTGTTTGATTACGTAAATTGGTTTAATAATATTCGAATTCATGGGTCTCTGGACTATCTTACTCCTAACGAATATAAGCGCAAGCACCAAGCAGAAATGAGTAGGATTAAGTAGAGAAACGCTCACTTTACGTGGAGAGGCGGGCATGATAGCCCAGAAATGACAAGCAGATACGCTCATATCTTTGATGAAACTCTAAAAAAGGAATTTACTAAATTTCAGGAAAAACTGGTTACCAATAATGGAGATGTGCTCGAGCTAGACGATGATAGTGAAGTCGATGATGTAGAGCTTCAATGGTTCAAGAAAAATATAAATGCACAAGTGCTTCCAAATGGTTATTGTAGATTGCCAGTAATAACAGGTGGTTGTCCACTTGCGAATGCATGCTTAGATTGCACTCACTTCTGTACCAGTACCAGTAAGCAATTCTTACCACAGCACGAAGAACAGTTAGAGCGTACAGAAGAGTTATTAGCCATAGCTAAGGTTAAACAATGGCAAAGACAAATAGAAACTAATAGCCGTATTAAAGAGCGTTTAGAACAAATCATTGGAAGTTTAACGGGGTAATTATCGATGGATAAACAAGTTAGAAATACAACAGAAATTGTACGTTTGGCGAAGCAGAAATCACAAAAGACAAGAGAAAAAGTAGACAAAGCGATTTCTAAATTTTCGATTGAAGGTAAAGCTATTAATTTTAATTCAATAGCAGAGGAAGCTAATGTTTCTAAATCATGGCTTTATAAGGAACATGATATTAGGCAAAGAATCGAATCCCTTCGTGAGCGTCAAATAACATCAAGCGTAGTCTCAAAATCAAAAAAAAATTCTCGTTCGGAGGAAATCCTTATTAAAACCTTAAAAAGAAAAGTTATGGAATTAGAAAAAGAAAATAAAAAATTACAGAACCAAATTCAAAAATTATATGGAGATCTGTATAATAAAGAGTAATTTAATTATTAACCTGTAGACAAATTGTGAAAGTTTTTACTTAAACTAACGGGCAGGTTAGTTTAATAGTGGATTTTAACTTGTGAACAACTATTGGACCATTTAACGGAAAAAAACTTCCTAAGGATCCTATAAATTTGAATGTGTTCGATATAAAAGTGGTAAAATCTATTGTTAAATAAATGATTGGAACTTTGAAAGAGAGGTGTTCAATTTGACTTTACAGCAATTAAAATATGCATTAGAAGTAGCAAGCAAGGGATCCATGAATGAAGCAGCAAGAAGTTTATTCATCTCCCAGCCAAGATTATCGAATGCGATTAAAGAATTGGAAAAGGAAATTAAAATTACTATATTCATTAGAACGAATCGAGGAATTACTGTTACTAATGAAGGAGCCGAGTTTCTGGGTTATGCCAGACAGGTATTGCAGCAGTTTAACATGCTTGAAGAAAAGTATTTAAGTGAAAAACCAGCTAAGCAACATTTCTCCATTTCAACCCAGCATTATACTTTTGCGGCCAATGCTTTTGTGGAACTTGTAAAACAATTTGGGGCTTCTGAGTATGGGTTTACTCTTCGTGAAACGAAAACATATGAAATCATTGAAGATGTTAAAACTTTACGAAGTGAATTAGGGATTATTTATTTAAGTAATTATAATGAATCTGTTTTATTAAAATTGTTAAAAGAAAGGGATTTGACCTTTTCAGAGTTATTTACGGCAAAACCACACGTGTTTATTAGTAAAAGCCATCCATTAGCTGACAAAGAATCGATTAATTTGGAAGAATTAGATGACTACCCTTGCCTTTCTTTCGAACAAGGTGAGTACAATTCTTTTTATTTTTCAGAAGAAATATTAAGTACTAGAAGTGTGAAGAAAAGCATCAAAGTCAGTGATAGGGCAGCTATTGTAAATTTTATGATTGGTCTCGACGGTTACACAATTTCTTCGGGTGTTTTTCCTAAATATCTTCATGGGGATAATATTATTGCTGTTCCTCTTAATGTAGATGAACTTATACGTGTAGGAATAATACAGCATAGAGACGTCACGTTATCGGGACTTGGTGAAATATATGTGGAAGCTTTAAAAAAGGTTGAACAGGAATTATAAATGAAAATTTGTCTTCCTAATCAGTTTGTTATAAATTTCAGTTATATCAGGACATGACTTTTAAGTATTATGCTATATCCAGGAAACTCCCTTATAATTATGTATGATGATTTAAATTGGAGAGTGGATGTTGTATGGGAGTTCAAGTATTGTTTTCATTTGTTATCTACGCACTAATAAATGCTTTTACACCGGGTCCGGGTAATATTCTGGCATTAAATACAATGACGAATTATGGATGGAAAAAAGGAAAGCCTTTATACTTCGGGATCTTTGCCGGTTATTTTTTTGTACAGGCGTTATGTGCCTTCTTTATTTTTGGATTAGAAAACTTCATAAATCCAATTATGAATATGCTCACATATGCGGGAGCTATTTATATTTTCTGGCTTGCCTATCAGGTCGCAATCAGTAAGCCTGACAATAAAACATCTGACAAACAACCCTCTTTTTGGATTGGCTTTGTCCTGCAAATTGTTAATGTGAAAATATTTTTATTCGGGATTACCGCATTAACAGGATATATTACACCTTATTACTCATCACTAGGCAAGCTATTATTTTTTGAAATGATTATTGCCACAGTAGGTATGATTGCTACCCTAACTTGGATATTTTTCGGAGGGTTATTACACAATACATATTTCAAACATTATCGAATAATAAATATTATTTTGGCGTTATTACTTTTGCAATGTGCGGTTGCACTTTTACTATAGTAAAAATGAGAGTCTGAAATGTCCTTGAAGTAACTGTGTGTAAATGGATTTATTGAAAGAAAAGATGAAAAGCATAACAAAAAATTAAAAAACTCTTTCCAACTGTGAAAGGAAAAAATGTTTATCCTTATATAAAAAGAGAGAATGATCATTCGAATAGTGTAGCATTAGCAGGTTTTTCCGAAAGAGAAGTAGAAATCATTTCTCACCTTCTTCAAAGAGTTAGAAAGAATATAGAGGTTGACTGGGAATATGTAAAAAAGGGAAACAAGAGAAGTTATTGATTATATAAAGGGGCGAAAAAGTAAAATGACTAATAGAATGAAAAAGTGCACTCTTGAAGATTTACATAAACTTCAAGAAATTAGTTATGAAACATTTAATGAAACATTTAAGGATCAAAATTCATCGGAAAACATGAGGATCTATTTGGAAAGGGCATTTAACCTTGAACAATTAGAAAATGAATTATCCAATATTTCTTCAGAGTTTTATTTTGTTTATTTTAAAAATGAAGTCGCTGGATATTTAAAAATCAATATCAATGATGCTCAGTCTGAAGAAATGGGCCATGATTCACTTGAAATCGAAAGGATTTATATTAAGATCAAATTTCAAAGACATGGGCTTGGTAAAGTTCTGTTTAATAAAGCATTGGAAGTTGTGAAGGAACATAATAAAAAGAAAATCTGGTTAGGTGTATGGGAAAAGAATGAAAATGCTATTGCCTTTTATAAGAAAATGGGATTTATTAAAATCGGAACCCACTCCTTTTTTATGGGTGATGAAGAGCAAACAGATTTGATCATGAGCAAAACACTCGTATAACCCTATTGGAAAGGTGGATTTCTATGTATATTCCAAAAAAATTTAAGGTGACTAACGTTAATGAAATTCGGGATTTCATTCAAGAGAATTCTTTTGGTACAATTGTCACAACTGAACAAGGGAAACCAATTGCTACTCACTTGCCTTTATTATTAAATAAAAAAGGTGATAATTACTATATAACTGGACATATGGCTTATGCGAATCCTCAATGGATAACGTTCGAGGGTGAGAATAAGAATGTCCTTGTTATGTTTCAAGGTCCACATGCGTATATTTCATCATCATGGTATGAACATGAAAATGTGCCGACATGGAATTATCAAGCCGTTCATGTATATGGCACGGCTAATATTATGAATGAACAAGAGTTAGAAGAGGATCTTATAGGATTATTGCAAAAATACGAACTTCATCGTACGAACGCAATTTTATGGGAAAATCTGTCTTCCCAAACGAAAAAACAAATCAAAGGTATAGTCGGATTTAAAATTAAAATTCAAGAAGTGCAAGCAGCTTATAAACTAAGCCAAAATCGAAATAAAGAAGACTACCACAACATTATTGAAAAGCTAAGTGCGGAAGAAGATATAAATTCTAAGGCATTAGCTGATGTGATGAAAAATAGAAAGTAATTTCGTTAATCTTCATATATCCAATTTGTGAGAATTATACTTAAAATAAAGGGTGCTTTAGTTAAATAAAAATGAATAAAAATCAGCCTGTATTTTATGTTACTATTAAGTAATTTAAGATACAGGTTTTACTATTTTTAAAATAATTACCTTTCACTTCAAATACATGTACTCAAAGTGAAAGTATTGATTTAAATGATTCTTTTGTATTTTACTCTTGATAAGTGAACCCTAGCAAATTTAGAGTTGTGACAGTTATAACATGTGACAAAAGTACTAACTAGAACTATTAAACATCTATACTTTTGATGTTAGTCTAAAAGTGGACACAGTAAATTGAGAGAAACTAGTTTATAATAGTATCTAACAATTTATCAACAGGAGTACCCTAACATGAAAAGACGAAGTTACGATAGTGAATTTAAATTGTCACTATGCGTACTGCATCCCAAGGAAATTATTGTCTCAGATCCCCCAACCGGAAATGTTTATTTATCGGAAATGGTGTTGGAATCAGTAATGTTTATTTTAATTAGACATAGTAGATAGAAGATTTTCATAGAAAAGGAAATCCCCAACTTAGCTATTAGGGTTTGTATGTACTGGAAATTGCAATTGCGCCTTACTTTTGCATATCTCCTTCTAAATTCTTCTTTTATTTCTTTAGCATTCAAGCTATCTCTCTTTCTTCCCATACTGCTTATTAAAGTAAGCTTTTTCAAGGAAATATTCTAGCAAATCTTTTCTAATTCTAAGTAAAATTTTGCCTATTCCTGAGGCCCTCTTCAATCTTAACTATCACCGAAGTCTTGCTTCCATTTTAAAGAAAAATTAAACTCATACGTTTAATTTTTCTTTGTTACTTTTTGTAATAATAAAACAGTGTGCCCAATGCTTCGGATAAAAATAAAATAACTAGTAATAAAATTAATACAAAACCTGTTTGTAGATTGACAAAGAAAAAGTGTATTAATAGTAATACAATAATTCCACAATACGTCATGCGGTGAGCAAAATCATTTCCCTTTAATAATAACCATTTAGACCGCTCATCACTTTCTACCTCTAAACCTGTTATTCTTAATTCTACTAGGAAATTAATAATTCCCCCAAATATAATTAACCCAAATACTAATCCCTCTTGATTACCATTAAATAATAATACCGTCGCAATACCTAGAATCACTACATTAATCAACAGGGCTATCAACTTAGAGCTTTTCATTTATTCATCCTCCAATTCTAATTGAAATATATCCTCTACTGTACAATTAAAGTGTTTCGCAATTTGTAATGCTAACTTTAGTGATGGGTCATAACGGCCGTTTTCTATAGAAATAATTGTTTGTCGTGAAACGTTTAATGATTGGGCTAGATCTTTTTGAAATAAGTTATTTTCTTCACGTAATTCACGAATTCTGTTTTTGATATTAATCACCTCTGAGTAAAGGAAACTTTACTTTTAATATACTATAAATCTATAAATTCATTGTGTCAAGGTTACTAAGAACTTATCATTTGGATAAAACGCAACATTTTCTTACAAAAAGACGGGGATTATTACCTATTGTTTCCTAAAGTTGGAAATAATTACGGGAATAGGCTAAAAACATAGAGTGAAAATTGTAGTATTTTGTCGGAATTTTACTTACTTTCCCAATTGGAAAATAGGTTATGTCGTGTTAGTCTAAATATAGAATAAATATCCAACGGAGGGGACCTATTACAAATAGGGATAGTGCAGGGACTTTACTAATATGGGTTGTAAAACATCTACATTATCAGCATCAACAAAAATTTCATTTACATGTAAGATATGCGCTATTTCTTCAGGCCAATCGACGATAATTTCGTTATATTGAAATATTGAAAAGATATTGTTTTATATCAAAAAAGCATAAAAAATTCCGGGTTCCTATTGAAGAAAGACCGAGATAATATTGGTTTTGAACTGGAAATCGGGAATGTTTATTTTAACGGAGATCGAGTCAGAATCGGAAATCTTTATTTTAAATTGGAAGTTTCTATTTTAATGGGACAATTTTTCCGAGCAACGCCACACAACGCCACATACCCCACATGGCTTGAGTGGATAAAATTGATGTATTTAGATGTTTAGTAAAACGGTAGTATGTGGGAACAGGTCACAATAAAATCTATATGTTCGTTATCAATTAAAACTTATTTTTACGACTCACTTTTAACAAATCGAATCAATGTTTGTTCCCTTAATTCCATTCCTTCTGTATACCAACCTCGTATAGTAAGCGTTATGTCTGCTTCCCTCGGATTATATTCATCGCCAATCCAGCACGTATAAAACTCAAAATAGTCGCCTACACTTAAATAGGTCTCCATCATGTCGCACACTTTCTCTAAACCGAGTTTACTTTTCTCATATGTATCCTTATCTTGATAAGGAGTTAATTCCATTCCCCAACTATCAAAAGTGACTTCATATACATATTCAGTCGAAAATTGAGCTTCTTTCACTTCGGCTTTCTCATCTACATCAGCATAAGTCGGTCCTAGAAAAATCCCTCCATCAATAGGATTGTCCTCATAGCCTTTTTCTGGAAGCTTCACATTGCAACCAATATAACTTATTAGACTCATGATAAATCACCTTTTCTTATATTCTCTAAACCTAACTCAATTAAATATCGAATATGTTCATCGCTTTCTTTTTGTTCCATTGCAATTAAATATTCCTTCACATCTTTTTGCGCAAGTGAATCGTTCCCTCTAATTGCACAAGCTGCTAAATGTTCTGCTACTACTTCCCTAACATTCCTACAATCATGATCATAAATTTGCTTGATCATATACAATTCTAGTGTAGAGTCATCTATCTGTATCAATTCCGAAAAAAAGCTCTCTATTGTTTCTGCCTTTCCACCTGTAATAACCCTGTCGATTTCCTTTAGTATCTCTTCATTTGAGCGACCATTACGTACTTCTGCTGCAATAGACATTTTTGTTCTCTCATCTAATTGACTTGCTTCATATAAGACATAATCAACCCAATCCATTGGCTCTTCTACCGTCAATCCATTTATAAAGCTTTCAAAGCTTGCTGCCAGTGTTTGTATACCTCCAACTTCTTCATCAATTAAAATAACAGGTGGGTTTTTTGAATGCTCTCTGTAATCTAACGCAATCCATGTATGTCCATCACCCGAAATAAGAATGATATTTTTAGGTAAATCCCATTCTTCTATTAAAACCGGACTATCTAATATACTCGTCTCAGTTCCAATTCCAAATAATTCATTCACATTAATACGATCATCTGCACAAGAAGTTGAGAAGTCTGTTGGGAATGCTTCGTATTGAATATAGCCACCATCTTGACTTTTTAATAACTCCACATAAAGAGTTGGCAATCTTACCCCTAATTGTTTCTCTGCCTGTTTAATTTGTTTGTCAGTTGCGCCTTTACTCGCTTCATCCATCATCCATACCGTATGGGCCTGTTCCACACTTGATTCATCATCTTCAACAACCAAATCATCATCCATCATAAATTCAAGATTATCAATTGGCAATTGTAATCTTTCAAATTGTGTTAGGACTACTTCACGTCTCACTTTATTATTTAATTGATGTTCTTCCGGAAATTCCGTAGGCGTATGAACAGGAGCACCATTTTCAATCCATTGCTTTCGATATAATTGAAAAGCAGCTTCCTTCATTTCATTTGGTATAACAATATAGCCTAAATCAACATCATGATCCTCACTATATCCGTACTCAAACCCACAACAAGAACAAATATTATAAGAAGGATTAAAATTTTCACCATACGGCTTCTCATCTAAACCGTCATATCCACAAACGGGACAAATATATATTTTCATTCCATTACTCCTGCCTATTCCTATCACTTGAATAATTCCTTTACATCTAACAAATATGTTTTATTTTATAATCTTTTAGTTTTAACATTTAAGACTCATCTTGTAAATCTTTCGTCCTATAAACATAATACCCTTCATAATGATAACTTGCGTCGATTCCTTTCATATAAACATCTCGATCATTGATTTTATCCGTTAAAGCTGCTTTCAAAAGAACTTTAATTTCAACATCTTTTATTGGACTTCTTTCCATTGCTAAAAGATAATCTTCTTTATCAATTCTACTCCAATCAATAACTTGTTTTAATTCCTTTTTCAATATATTGTCAAGCCATATTCTCATACTTCTTCCATTGCCTTCAGAGAATGTATCAATGAGACACTGCTAGAAACCTATAATTGATTTCTACTTTTTGAGTACGTTCTTTACCGATTCCCTCTGCTTGATACACGTAAATTGAATCAATCAGCTCACACAGCATAGAACGGTTTAACTCTGTAACATCTTTGTATTTACTAATAGTTTCAAGGAATCTATCCGTACCCTGTACTTTCTCCTCTTCGGATTTTATTTTTGACTTTAATTCTCTATAGCTTTGCACTACCTCTGCTTGTTCAGTTTCATAGTTCATAGACATTTTAGAGAATCTTTCATCAGTTATTTTCCCTAAAGCATTTTGCTCTATAAGTTTGGTAAAAATACTGTCTATTTCATCAATCCGTTTCTCTAAGGAAACTAATTCTTGGTTGAATTGATGAATCTTCTGACTTCCGCTCGTTTCACTTAGCTCTCGCATTTCTTTGATAAAATGGTCTCCTAGTTCTTCCATACTATTTACATGATTTTTAATATCATTTTGAACAATTTCATATAAAGCTTTGTATGAAATTGCGTGAGTAGTGCAAAGTTCGGTATTTCTTGCGTATGTTCTGCAACGGAATCTTGGTTCATTTCCGTTTGGATTGGAATACGCTAAATTTCTTCCACAATCTGGACACTTAACCAATCCCACAAAGATATTGGGTTTCCCTGTTTTGTTAGGCTGTTTCTTTACACTAATAAATTTTTGTACTATCTCAAAAGTTTCCTTATCGATAATAGCTTCATGAGTATTCTCAACCACTATCCAATCTTCTTTTGGCACAGGAACGATTTTCTTGTTCTTGAATGATTTGGTTTGTGATTTATGAGATACCATGTGTCCTAGATAAACTTGATTTTCCAAAATCATCTTAACATTCTTTCCAACCCAATCAGTAGGAAACGTAAATCCTTTGCTTTGCTCCAAAATCCCTTTTTTCTTTGCTCGATAGGCTCTAGGAACTAAAATTCCATCTTTACAAAGTATCCTTGCGATTTGATGTGTACTTGTACCTTGTTGTGATAATTCAAAAATCCGCTTCACAATCGGCGCTGTTTCAGGGTCAACAATCAATTTCTTTTTGTTCTCTGGGTCAACTAAATAACCATAAGGAGCAAATGCACCTGTAAAACCGCCAGTCAAAGCTGTTGTTCGTATTGAACTACGGATTTTCTTTGATATATCACGAGCATAATATTCGTTCAAGACAGATTTGAAGGGCATAATTTCGTTATCATCTTGTGCAGTATCAACCATATCATTGATAGCGATAAAGCGAACATCTAAATCTGGAAAAACTTCTTCCACATAGTACATGAATAGTGCATTGTTCCGTCCTAGACGTGACATATCCTTGACCAGAACTACATTAACTTTTCCTGCTTCAATATCTTCAAACATTCGATTCAATGCAGGTCTGTTAAAAGTTGTTCCGCTGAATCCATCATCAATGTACTCATCATATACATAAAACTTGTTTTCTTTCGCATATCGCTTCAACATTTCTCTTTGATTAGCAATGCTATTACTTTCTTTGTCCAACCCATCATCTCGTGAAAGGCGAGAGTATAATGCAACTTTTTCTTTATTATTTGCTTGCTGTTTTAACAATGTAAGCTCCTTTCCACAGCAAACAAACAACTCATATCCATTCCATTATACCACGCCCTCATAGGGGTTTCAGCTATTTATTTGACTGTTTTAGTGTCATTTAACGACCTGTCCTACCTCATTTTTTATCAATCTCTTTATAAGATGTTGAAGTGTTACAGCTCCTATAAATTTTGAAATCACATAAAATTTTGTATTATCAATACACATAGTTTTATTTTGACTATTCTCTTGCATAGCTTCACCTCACTTTGTTGCAAAGATAATCACGGTTATACTGCTTCTACATAAAACAGAAACAGCATGGAGTTTTACAAGCAATCGAACAGCTTTAGCAAAGCTCACGGGAATTTCACCCTTGCACGGTTCTCGTCCAACTGTACTCATTGCCTGCGACGCTTTGAACGCTCGGACTGTGACTGTACAGGAGTATCATTATCACGATAGGAATGTCTTCGCTGGCAATCCTGCTAAAGATTGCTTCTTGGATCATTGACTGAATCGCTCGCTATCTTTAGGGGATAGGTCATGGCGGTCAGCTCCGCTGGCTCTTTTCTTATCGAAATGTATTCGACTGCTATTATTCAGTTTTCAAGGAACAAAGAAATAGGGCAGTGTCACTCAATTTCAAATGACAGGATTTTTGTAATCAGTCTGGTTTCCATTCGTCCACGTAAAACTTCATCAACGACCATACTTTGATTGCCATACTCATCTTTCATCAGTCTAAGAGAGCGTTTTGTAATGTACCCTCTGTAATGATGAAGAATCTGGTTAATCGCTTCTGTATCGCCATCACAAGCCCTTACAATCATTGGAAACGGAATTCTGGAATATTCTTTTCTCATTCTTCATTTTCCTCCTCCATAAACTTCTTGATTAAGTCTAGTCCACTGGTTCTATGTCGATAGACAGTAGAGCGGTTCAATTTCAGTAAATCCGCTATTTCTGAATCACTCATGTCCATAAAATAGAACAGCAGTAGGATTTCACGCTTCTTGTCTGGCAATTCTTTTAGTGCTTCACTCAATAAATCATTTTCGATACCAACAGAAATATCATTGAGCGTAAAAATTTGAAAATCAGATGAATAGCTGTCTGTCGTTGCAAACTGATTGACGAGATAATCGCCAATATCCGAAAAGGACACTTCACGCTTTGCCAGCCTTGAAAGATAAAGGAAATAATTCTTCCGCTCGTCGTCCATAGCTCGCATACAGATAAAATCAAACTGATGTTCAATTCTCTCTTGAAAAGAAGATGGTTTCATGTTTCTCACCCCCTTTCTTTGGAAAGGAAGTGAGCTTTGCTCTTTTATCTCCTTTCACTCTTACTCCCAATGTGAAAGGGCGATTTGTTGCATTAAGAATTGAAAAAACATTAAAAAATATCCAGAGATACAAAAAAAGCACATAGACAGATTGATTTCTCTGTTTATATGCTTTAATTATTCTTGTTATATGATGTATAAAACCACATCGATAGACGTATTTGTCTATTGCTGGTGGATAACTTTTTTTGATAACAACCTAGGAATCAGACTATATGTAATATATCTCATGGCGACGTTTATCTCCATTAAACCGCCATTTGAAAGTGAGATTTATATTTTTACAGCACGAATAGCATTTCCAAACAACGGTTTTTTTATTGAAGTTGAGTAGTGCTTTTAAGAATGTAATTTAATAGGAACTGAAAAACTATTTAACACGTTTTTCTATACCTGTTTCAAATTCAACAGGAACAGTAAAATGTATAGAGGTGGTCTATTATGCGTAAGAAAGAAGATAAATTCGATTTTAGAGCCTTTGGTTTAGCAATCAAAGAAGCTCGAATGAAGCGAGGTTTAACTCGTGAACAAGTGGGAGCATTGATTGAGATTGACCCACGTTACCTAACTAATATTGAAAATAAAGGGCAACACCCAAGCATACAAGTCCTCTATGACCTTGTATCATTACTTGATGTGTCCGTTGATGAGTTTTTCTTACCTCATAATGATCTGACGAAAAGTACCCGAAGATTACAGGTAGAAAAACTACTGGATAACTTCACAGATAAAGAACTATCGTTGATTGAAGCCTTAGCTAGTGGTATCAATGAATCAAGAAACATCAAAAACTAATCATAATAACAATACATAAAACAGAAAGAGCCGATAAAATGAGAATGCTAATCTCAGATTATCGGCTCTGCGTCTTTGCGTCTGGCTCTGTAATCACAGTTAACTTGAACTGCTTTATATCAACTAAATTTTCCTGTCTACATTTAGGACAATAGAGAGGAAAGTTCTTCAATTCAGTATCTTCCCTTATTTTCAAACGTGTTTTATTTCCACAGATGGGACACAGTACCCACTCACAGTTTATAATAATTATCTTCTCCTTTACATTTAATTCAAATCTGTATTAAAGAATATTTCATCTCGTTTCGTTTAACAAGAAGCCACATTTATATAACAATATAAAATGTGCTAAGTTATTTTATTGAACATATATCGTACTTTATCTATCCGACTATTTGGACGACGGGGCTGACAAACAGATTCACCAGTAGTAACATAGTACCCTTTTAACTCTGTTAAACAAACGCTACGTCCATTTGTAAAGAAAGTTAAATCATTACGATATTCTTGAATACACCGAGCAGGAATTTCTCCACTAAGAATGACCTCATTATTTTTCAGTTGAGTGTCTACGATGTTCGCACAATATTTAGGAGCATCGTTATATGCTCGTGAAAGATATTCTTGTGGTGCATAAATTTTAAAACTAAGATATGGCTCTAACAATTCTGTTCCAGCTTTTTTTAAAACTTGTTCCAATACAATAGGAGCAAGCATCCGAAAATCTGCTGGGGTACTAACAGGGCTATAGTATAAGCCATACTTAAAACAGATTTTACAGTCCGTCACATTCCAACCATACAATCCTTGTTCACAGCCATATCGTATCCCTTCCATAACTGCATTTTGAAACGATTGATTTAAGTATCCAAGAGAAACCGAGCTCTCATACTGTACTCCGCTCCCTAATGGAAGCGGTGCTACAGAAAGACCAATGGAAGCCCAGAAGGGATTCGGTGGCACTTCGATGTGAATGGTATACTCTGCTTTTTTTAACGGTCTTTCCATATAAATGACTGTAGGCTTTTTTATTTTTACCTCCACATGATACTTTTCTTGCAATAGAGCACAAGTCACTTCCATTTGTACTTTCCCTAAGAAAGAAAGTATGATTTCATGTGTCGTAGAATCCACATAATATTGTAGAAGCGGGTCACTGTCGGAGATTTCTAAAAGTGCATCAAGTAACATTTCCCTTTGTTGAGGTTTGCTCGGTTCAACAGTTGTTTGCAGCAGAGGGAGCGGATTTTCAATTCTCTCTCTCTGTGGCAATAGCTTTGTATCTCCAAGAACACTATTTAGCTTCAAAAACTCATTTTGCAAAATAACAATTTCCCCGGAATAAGCCTTATCAATTTTACATAATTCACCATTTATTGAAGTATACATTTCTGTAATTTTTATTTTTTCCTTTTCCGATATTCTAACCGAATCCCGCAAATGCAGGATTCCGCCATAAAGGCGTACATATGCAAGACGTTGTCTTTCTTCCGAATATTCAATTTTGAAGACATTTCCGCAAAGTTCAGACTTCTTTCTGTATGTTGATGAATAAAATTTATTCGTTATCACTTCTATAAGCTGCTCAATCCCTATGTTGCTTTTTGCGCTTCCATGATAAACAGGGTACAAGGAGCAATTCTGAAATCTTCTGATTTCCTCTTGTTCGAGTTCTAATATCTCCAATGATTTCCCAAGTGTATATTTCTCCAAAAGATAATCATTTCCTTCTATTACCACATCCCATTGCTCAGGTTCCGTACAGCTCATCACACACATATTAGGGTGCAGCTCTACTTTCTGTTTGATTATAATTTCCATAGAAAGTTTCTCTTTAATATCTTGATAAACCGTTGATAAATCAATCCCATTTTGGTCAATCTTATTGATAAAAAAGATTGTGGGAATACCCATTTTATTTAGTGCATGAAATAATATCCGAGTTTGTGCTTGTACTCCATCTCTCGCAGAAATTAGTAGGATTGCCCCATCTAAAACTGATAACGAGCGATATACTTCTGCTAAAAAATCCATATGTCCTGGAGTATCTATGATATTTACCTTAATATCTTTCCACTGAAAAGAGGTTACTGCTGTCTGAATTGTAATTCCTCGCTGACGTTCTAAAAATGTAGTATCCGTTCTTGTTGTGCCTGTATCCACGCTTCCTGACTCCGCAATCGCTCCACTAGTATATAGTAAGCTTTCTGTCAAAGTAGTTTTTCCTGCGTCAACATGAGCTAAAACACCTATATTAATAATTTTCATGTGATTTTCCTCCATTCAAAAGCCAAAAAGGCATAAAAAATCCCAGTGACAGATACTCTTATCACTGGGTACAAAAAACTAACCCCTCCTAAAAAGGGACATCTAATTATTTGTTCCCACTATCAAATTGACAGTTTATTTAAGAATACCTTGCCGCATATTTATTAACTCCTTTTATATACTTATATTAACATTAGCACATAAGAGTATATTTGTAAAGATATATCCATTTTTTGTCAAAGGAGAACGTGGTTACAAAATAGCTATAACCATGTACTAAAAGTTATTTTATAATCTTCCAGTTATTTCCTACTTTTTCTAGCACCAAATCAAATTGAGATACTTGCGTTGCTTTGGTCTGCTGGTCGAGATACTTTACTGTCAGTGATACCGTGACTTGATTATCTTTACGATTGTAGATAGGATTCACGAGTTCTTGAAAAATATAATCTTTTCCGATAGATTTCAAAATACCATCATTCACATAGTAAGAAAGTTCACTCGCTGTTGCTGTAGGATAGAGCTTGAAGAATGTCGTTAGAAACTCAATGATTTCATTTGTCATAATGGAATCAACTGTACCATCACTTTCAATGACTTTTGGTTTATAGTCTGATTTCTTAGGTATGCTGGTAATGGTCGGGTTTTTAGTCAGTACCATATTTCCAGAACCATCTACATAGACTGTCACTTCATAAGCAGAATGGACGGTCTTTATATTTTCCCCCTCTGTAATCAACTGGTCTACACTATAGGTCACATCAAACTGGTTTTCGCCATCTGCTTTTACCATCCATATCTGAACCCCTCTTACAGAAGACGATACAGGAATATCCTTTCGGACTGTATCAATATTGAGAGCTTGAAGTTCCTCTGTCAGATAGGCTTTTAAGTTTTCCATACGATTATCAATGGACTGGTCGTTTAGTTCCCATGAATAGTAAACTTTCGCAAAGTTCTCTACAAAATTTTCTACATTATGAGTATCAACATATTCCTTTTCTATGATGGTTGTTTCGTGAATGGTGTGGGTATCAACGGCTGTAAAGTGCTTAAATATTGCAAAGCTGAAACTAAGCCCTAAAAGCACCCATAAGCCAATCACAACCTTTTTACGAGGATTGACTTTGTAGATACGAGGTTTCTTTTCCTTTGGTATCTGTTTTTCTTTATTCTGATTTTTTCTGAATTTCATCATTGAATCTTCCTTTCTCATTGTTTGATTCGTCCTGCTCCTACTAAATGCTGTTGCCAATAGGAGCTTGTTAAGTCGGCATAGCCGATAGGGTCTCCTGCGTGAAACATTCGATTATCGCCTAAATAAATCCCGATATGAGTAATATAAGAGCCAGCGTTATAGGTAGAATGAAAGAAAACCAAATCGCCAGCTTTTGCTTCGGATAGTGGGATATGTTGGGTCACATCATATTGTTGTTGTGCGGTTCGTGGTAATTTAATCCCAGCTTTGCCATACGTCCATTGTGTCAGTCCGCTACAATCAAATGAAGTAGTCGGGGAAGCTCCGCCATAGACATACTTCCAACCCTCATATTTCAGTGCTTCGTCCATGATGGCTTGTACCGTATTATCATTAAATTGAGTTGTGACAAGATACTGCGTAACAAGCTGAACATAAAACATATTGCCATAGTTATATCGCCAGCCCCCATTGATGGGTATGGCTATTGGATTGGGATAGGACACTTTTTCGCCGTCTGAATATTCCTTAGAGAAACTTTGAGCCAGTTCAAAGGTATATTTGTTTCCACGATTAGCCACATACCCTAAGAAGCCACCGCCATAATTGTAGGACTGAATAACCGATTCCAAATCCACACCGAGCCTATCTCTACTGGCTAATAATTCACTGAAATACTTCACACCTTGCTTGATAGATTCTTCTGTACTCAATGAATTGGGTGGTAGACCAAGGGATTCCGAGGACTGCATAACATCTTCGGCAGTACCGCCCGATTCCACCTGTATAATAGCAAGCAGTACATTAACGTATTCTTCAATGCCATATTCTCTAGCGTATTTTTCTACCATAGGCTTATGAGCCAGCACTTCTGCGGAAACATTCACACCGCCATAGTGAATGTTTGAAAAACCGCCATCTTGTTCATCTGAAAATAAAATGGCAACAAACAGAAGTAGTGAGAAGACCATCAAGAATAGCCCAGAACCACCAATCACTAAAGCTTTCAGTTTCATGGTTTCTTACTGCCTTTCTTGATAGTGGCGGATTTTATTGGTGGTCTATTTCTAAGGTTTTGGCTTTGAACTCTTTGAACAGTAGACGGACGCTCTTTTGTGACTGGACGTTGTGAAGCTCTGTCTGCTGGTGTAGTTGAAGTTGCTGGCTTTTGAACTGTTCTTTCTTGTGTAGTACGGTTTTGTCGTTCCGCTTTTAAACTTAAAGAATCGGACTTAACTGCTGGACGCTCCTGTTTGGCTTGTTGAGATTCCATGCGTGAAGTCTGAATAGAAGATTGTTTTGCGGTCTGTCCATCATGAGATTGTTCTTGCTTAGTAGCTGGTCTTTCATGAACGGAAGAAGCTGGCTGTTTTTTCTGTTTGACCTGTTCCATTTCAGAGCGACGCTCTGCAATGGTTTTGCGTCTTTGTTCCTGCTGTTCCTTGCGTCCGCTGGCTCTGTCTGCTCTGGTTTGAGAAATACTGGAAGTTAGGTCACGAACATTTTCTTTTGCTTTGGATTTTCCTTGATACACTGCATATCTTGCATTGGTCGGAATATCCTTAACCTGTTCTTTGAGATTACCAGCAGAATCAACGATTTTATCTTTGGTATCAGCAACTGCTCCGATTGTTTGTCCGATACGTTTTCCAAGTGTTGATTTTTCCTGTCCGTCTGGACGGGTGTGATCTGCTTGTGTCCTACCAGAACTACCCGACTGTCCTTGTTTTCCTGTAGCACTGGCAATGGCAGAGCCAGCACCTAAAGCTGTCATGGAGCGTCCAAGTTTACGCTGTAGGCGGTGCATATGAGCGTGCATAAGCATACGAGGTTTTCTCATCACACGACTTCCCACACTTTGAGAATCGTTGCTTTGAAGCGAAAACATACTCATTAAATCGCTCAGTTTGAAGTAGATTCCTGCAAAGGTCACAATCTGTAAAAAGGCAATCAAAAAGAACGGATAACCAGCCGATAAGGTATAGAGCATGGTTGAAATACTAAAGGCTGTCGTAATAATCAGCGTGATTCCAGCTCGTGTCAAAATGGTATTAAAGAGTTTGATAATGGCTCGTTTTGACATACCATCAAAGGACGGAATCATGCTTAAAATAAAGCTAACAGGTAGAAACATGGCATAGATGATAAAAAGTACCTGCGAGAAAATCATGATTCCTGTTAGTAGGAATACGAATATAGAAATCCCGATATTGAATACAAAGAGAAAGAAGACTGTACCCAAACGGTTAATAGTTTTTGTAATCGTCATGTTCACATTGTTTCTGTCTTCGATTTCTTCTGCTACAATTTTTTCTCTGTCTTCTCCATTATTACTGTCTGGACTGGTTGAAAGTAGACTTTCCACACGGTCAGCACCAATACTTTCAATGTCTGAACTGTTGTATTGAAGCAGTAGCCACGGTTGTTGAACCTGTATGGAAAATAGGCTGTCACGTATCAAGTCCACACTGTCATTTCCTTGACTGTCTGAATGGGGCATGACGATTTTCGTTCCTAATGATAAGCTGGCTTGACTGATGTCTGATGAAAAATCATTGATTTTTTTAATGTAGTCGGGAGCATAGGCAATAAAGGAAGCTGATAGGATAAATACCATGACAAAGTTCACAATGGCATGAATCGCTTTTGTAGTTTCTCTTTTTATCAGTCCTGTATAGACAACATAAACCCCAAGAACCAAAATCAAGAGTAAGAGGAATCCAACATAGAATCCCTCTGTTGATAGTCCGCTAGGCGTAACTCCTGCAAGGGTCTGCATATTCTTGCCAATGGAATCTGCTGTAGCAGAAATGAAGTCGAGGGAATAGGCTTCTTGAACTAAGTAGCCAGTCGCATTGGAAACATAAAGACTGATTGTCCAAATAAAATTGGTAATAGCATATAGTCCATACATGACCTGTTTTCCAATCCCGTCCGACCAGTTCCACGGTAGCCAGCCCCAGCTATTATCAACATAAAAATCCAGTTGATAGTTTTCAAGTGGGTATCGGCTGTATTCATTTGCTACATTGACCGTATCATCTACCAAGCCCGCAGCTTGAACCACTGTTCCCAACATTGCTAAAAGAAAAATGGCAATCACGAGTGATAAAACCACTGTCATTGCCACTTTATTTAGACGCTTCAGAGTCCAGTTTGATTTTAATTTCTGTACCATCATTACACCTCTTTTCTCACAGGCGGTCTGGTATCAAAAGCATGAAGTAATTCTTCAAAGACTGGGTGGAACTGTATCACACCGACACGACCATATAAATCACTGATAAGGCATTGTCCGTTCTCTAAGTCACGAAGTCGCTTCTGATTGTTTTCGTCCTCTGGGTCAACTCCAAAAAAAGCTAAGGTCTTTTTAATTTCGTTGATATCAGTGGAACGAAAGGCAAACTTCAAACCAAGATTATTTTTCAATTTTTCATCTAAAAGGTCATCTGTATTTTGAGTAACAAAATAGACACCTGCATTCATAGCACGTCCAGCTCTTACTAACTTCATAGATAAGGTTTTACCTTGTGCCACCTGTAAGAAACTCCATGCTTCGTCAAGGTCTACAATCTTGAAAAGGCTTCTGTCTGAATGGATAAAATCCAACGCAAAGGTGCTAATGACAATTAACATAGCAACGGATAATAGTTCCATTGTCGTGTATTCCTCAAAACTTGTTTCCTTATCAGGTAATACCAAATCCACCACCTGTATAATGTTGAGCTGTTTTTCAAGACTGATAGATTGTTCGACATAGCCATCACTGAATAAGAGATGTGCAAAATCATAATCCGTAAAGCTCTCGATATGGTCAGCGATACTGGTGCTTGTTGGTGTTCCCTCGACCCGCAATTCCTCAATGACTTTAAGAAGTCCACGCACTTCACTATTGGTTACTGCACGAATCGCTTTCCGTAGTACGGGAAAACGTTCAGAATCTCGTGAGGATATCCCTGTAAGGAATGTCAGAATATCAATAGCCAGTGATTCAGAATCTTTTGGATTTTTCATAATTACATAAGGGTCAAGCAGTCCTTTGCTTTTCTCATCAGAAGTGAGATTCACAATGTTAATCTCGTGAGCGATTTCTGGAAGCGTTTCTTTCCATCTGCCACGTTCCGCCTTTGGGTCAACAATCACTGCTTGTGCTCCATAAAGCACTGCATAATAGACGATAAGGTTATTCGCAAAGGATTTACCACCACCCAGCGAGCCAACAAAAGCCGACGCTAACGCATTGGTTACTGAACCCTTAACCCCTTGACTGGCAAGCGCTGGTTTGAGATACACATTGCGTCCTGTATCTAAGCTATAGCCAACATAAATCCCTTCATTTTCGCCCAGCATTTGCGTAGCACCAAAGCCAAGTCCAGCGAGGAAATCAGAAGTTACATATTGAATATAGTCATTCATATATCTTTTGCTTGCTGGCAGAAATTCTTCATGTAAGCCCAGCATATCGCCAAAAGGTCGAACCAGTTTCACAGACAAATCGTCGTAAAAGTCTTTCACTTCATTACAGCGACGTTTCAACTCGTCCAAATCATTAGCAGAAACCCGAACCACATAAGAGAGTTTGTACATAGATTCTTTGGATTGGTCTAAATTGGTTTCCAGCTCATTTACACTATCCAAGGCTTCTGCCACATTGGAGCTGGTTTCATTATCACTTTGCCATGCGTGATTATCTAAATCTTTCAACTCTTTCTTTTTATTGCGAACGGTGCTTAATGCTTTACAATTTGCCACGATTTCCACATTCATGGACGTGTCAATGGGAAAGGTAAATTGTTGTTGCTGGTAATAGAAAATTTCACTTGATGGAAAGTCCAGCTCTCCGACAATACTGTTAATGGTAAAATAAGCCACATAGACGGTTTCATCTTCCTGCTGGATTTTCAAGTATCGCTGTTTTTCTTCTATTAAACAGCGAGTAGGCTTGATGAGGTCATAGTATTTAATCAAGGTTTCATTATCCAGCTTCTTCTTTGATAGATGATACTCATAATCTTCATAAGCTGTACCTGTCTGTCCGTAAAGATGTTCAATCAGATAGCCGAAGTCGTCCTTATTCAGTCTGCGGATTTTGAAACGACGAGAGATTTTATTTTCCAAGAGCTTTTCCATCTTCTGAAAACGCAGGATTTCATCATTACTCATGCTGACAAAATCTCCCATTAACTTATGGTTCACATCATAGACAAAATCAGACAAAGCATTTTTGGCTTCAACGGTAAGACTTTTCATGGAAAACTCCTGATCGTTGAGAAGCAACTTAAAGCCGATAAAGAAACGGTAATCCACTTGATTTTCGCCAATCATGGATATTAAAGCGTCTGTCTGTTGGTCGATTTTGTCATAGGCAATCGCTTTGAGCTTGCCAGTGACTTCATTTTTAGAACGCTCTTGTGCTGAACGTATGCTGGATTCTGTACTGATTTGTAAGGCATGAATCTTGCCATCACGATTTTGTGCGATAAGCTGTCTGAAAGAATCATGCACTTGTATTTTCTGTTCTGGACTTAGAAATGAGTAATTGTAAGGAACAAGCTCATAATAGGCGTAACATTCGCCATCTTTATTCCAGACCAGATTATTTTCAATGTATTTAATTGGATATGCCATAAAATTCACTCCTAACTGCTGTAATGGCTTCTTGTGGCTGATTTCTGCCAAGGGTTACTTTTTTCCCTGCATAGGTCAGCTTTGGTCGCAGTGCATAAGCAATGACAGACTTTAAAAATCCATAAGGCTTTTTACCATCAAAGGTTTTTGTAGACATAAACCATGTGAAAGCGACAGGAATCCCAAAGTATTTGAGAAATGCTCCCTCAATCATGGAAAGAGGTGGCACGTTGCCAAGTATCATAACCGCAAACAGTGACACGACAAACCACGTCATTTGCGTAAAGGTTATGGGAAACGGAAGTCTAAAATCGTTTATGGAGTACAGCACTTTCTCAACAGACCAAATACTGGTATAGCTTCGTATTTTCTTCATAGAATCAATCCTTTCATAAAAATAGGGATAGCTGTTTAAGCTACCCCGCAAACAAGAAACTCTGCCAGTAGTAATGTACCGACAGACTTAATGAGTGATTTCAAAAATCCCATGATTGGTAGAAATGAATGTTCCCGAAAGTTCTAAATCACGACCATAGGATTCGTAATCAATATAGTTTTGAAGACTGGCTGGTACTTCGCCTAAAGCACCAGTTTCTTCAATGTAGTAACGGGCAACATCTTCCATATCATCACAATCCGAGTGAATAATAATATCCTCTTGATGTTCGCTTAGTTCCTCAATACTTGAAAAATGAGTGAGCAGAGCAGATAGCTCGGATTGTAGTTCCTCTGGCAACTCCGATACCATTTCCCATAGGCGATTGAGTTCGCCAATAGAAGTGTATTCGTCAACCGTAAAGGGTAACTCATAATCGTGAATGGCGTATTCCTCGTATTCATCATTCAAGCCGATTTTCTCTTTGACTTCTTCAAAATCAATGGGAAAGGTAAACCAAGCACCGACTAATTCTCCTTCATTGTATTTACCTAAGTTGGCAATATAGACTTGCATATCGTCCATGTGTTCACGTCCTTTCTGTGTAGAGATTCAAAAATCCCTACCGCACTTCGTTTGGTGTGCCATTCTTTTGCGGAACATAAGAAAACCACTTATATTCCACAAAATAACGGTTTAATTTAAGCACCGATAATGCGATTAAATAGCTCTAATAAAATGTCTTTTACTCCAGCAGCGTTGAACACCAAGCCCACCGCAATAATCGCAATGATGAGAAAGCCAATCAGTTTACTAAACTCACGCTTGAAGCCAAGATACAAGCCAATTACAACGATTGCTAAAAGTACCAGTGATTGAGCATTTGATAGAAACCAGTTATAAAGGTTTTGTCCAAAATTCATAAAAATGTTCTCCTTTCTGTATTCAGTAAATTTGTATTTAAGTTATTTTTTGTTCGTTATCACGTCCTGTTCTTTTACCGACTGTTGCTTTAAAATCTGCTTGTGTCGGTCTGTCAGTTTCGCATGGTCGAGAATGTCTTTCACAACCTGCGTCTGGTTAATTTCATCAAGTGTAATAGCAACCTTTAAGGTCGGGGCGACTTGATGAGATAGCCAGTTTAGTGTCCTTTGGAAAGAGTAAGGCTCTGGTTTTGTGGTTAGTTTTAATCGTTCACGATTGTTTCCAATAAACCATGCCCATTCTTCATTGAGTTTCCAATCGGAACGTGCTTTTGAATCGTCCTTATCCACAAAGCGGATATACCGATTGATAATCTTAAAAGCTGTATGCTCTGGATTATCATAGGCAAGTAAATCACGTACTGCATAATAGGCACGCTCATTTTTTAGTCGGATTTCAAAACGGTTTTTAACCTCTGCGTCTTCAATGGGAATATCATTTTTCTTGTACTGCTCATAGTCCTTTTCATAGATACAGAAATAGACTTCGCTTTGTAATGAACCGATATAAAGTGTGTTTCCCATACATTCCTTTTCATCTTTGCGTACCAGTTCGCCACTGCGATAGCTCTTGAAACTGCGGAACACCGAAATACACTCTTCCTGTCGGCATTTTTCCGTCAGTATGGGAATATTCAAAATCCCTGTTTTATCGTTGATGGCAAGGTCAAGGCGTTTCATCACGCCACTAGCCACCAAAGCGTCCATAAAGAACTCATACCAGCTTCTTTGTTGTGCTAAGAGATAGCTTTCAAATTGTCTGCACCCACGACCTTTCAATTCCACTAGAACCCCTTTATCCAGCTCATGAGAGCATAGGACGAAAATATTGCCTAAAGCATAATGTTCGGTATAGGAATAGAAGCCATAGTCTTCATGGAGCATATAGGAAAGTTTCAATCGTAAAACGTCCTCGACCACATGCTGTACGTCTGTTGTTGGAAACCGAATCCTTACATAGTCAAAGAGCATTTCAAGGGGAGCGTCGGGATTGAAGCGTTCCAGCGTTTCTAAAAGTGCCAGTTGTAATTCGTCTGATGGCTTGACCTTGCCAGTTTCAATGTCGCTAAGATATTGCCTTGTAATGCCTGTAGCAATAGCCAGTCGGTTTTGAGAAAGTCCATAAGATAAGCGTTTTTCCTTTAAATGCTGTACCCAAGTTTGTTCATTCAGTGAAATTCCTCCAATCAAAAAGGCGTATGTCAACTTTTAAAGCTCATTTGACATACACCGAAATTTTCTAAATCCCTTGTAACCAAAGGATTTTCTACTATTTTTTTGCCTGTTTCCTGTCGATTTGTACCCCCCTGTTAGATACGGGGGGTTAAGTGCTGGCGTGGCTGTCGCCACACCAGCCAGCAAGATTAGTCCACACCTGCGACTTCCGCTTCGCACGTCGCCTGCGTGTCCTGTTTGCTGTGGGATAACCTTTTTATTTCCTCTAAGAAATCATGTCCTTTAGGTACAAGGGGAGTATAAAATTCAGAGATGACACTTGTTCCAACATCAACATAACCACGTCCTTTAATCTGCTTTAGGAAAAAGTCTTTCTGTACGTCACTTCCAAACATCATGCCATAGCCCATTTCAGACATACGACCTAAAGCCACTCTAAAATTAAACTGGTCTCTGATTCCGTCGCCTAAATATTTTGCGTCGGGTCTTTGACAAGCCAGTATCAGAAAGAATCCAGCTTGACGACCTAACATAACAATCTGTTTGAGCTTGTTAAGCACTGCGGTATTTTCCTTTGTTCCCAGCATTTCCATAAAAGCCACATATTCATCAAAGATAAGAAAATGAGCTGGCAATCCTAAGTAAGCATAGTTTTCGCCTGTCTTGTAGTTTTCCATCTTTTTCATAACTTCACTGCGTTTCATCATTTCATCATAGAAACGGTCAATGCAGGAAAGCATATCGTCTTTCCTGTAGTAGACATTTCCCATCACAGAGCCTAAGTCTGCAAGATCAGCATTCTTTGGGTCAAGGATAGTCAGTTTTGAATTGGTATGAAGTAGAGCTTCAATCAGTGTCAAAATGAAGTAGGTCTTACCGCCACCAGTTCCCCCAGCAATCAGCATGTGAGGGAGTTTGTCATATTCCCACCAGACATTCGTCATTAAGCGTAACTTGCCATCTTTGGCTTGTACTTCATCAATGGAAAGTCGATTGGCTATGGTGTCATAGAGCAAGGTATATTCTACATAAGAATCCTTTAGCTCCTTGTCGGTCAGCTCACAGTACAAGCCACTTTCCAGCTTCTTTTCCAAGTGTAAGAGCTGGTCTTGATATTTCCCCAGCATGATTTCAACACGTATACTTATCAAGCCATCTTTAAGGCGATAATACATTTTGGGAAAGTAGGTTATCTTTTCCTTTGTCCGACTGGTACTATCCTTGAAGAAACCATCAGTTTTGACTTGTTCTGATTCATACCACTTGTTTTCAAGAATCATCTTCGCCAGCTTTTGACGGTGCTGTAGCTGTTTGAACATATCGTACTTGTATCTTCTGAATATAAAAGCACCTAACAAGCAAACAAGAATTGCGACACTGAAACTGATAACTAAATAGGGAATGTCAATCTTATCTACTTGTAGTAGGTCTAAATCCTGCCAGTTGATCTGCTGGATTGTCTTCACATGAAACAGTCCGACAACCAGCAGGAAAACAGGCAGAAGTGAAGCAATCGTAAAATGAAAGACTAAATCTTTATCCGATGGGCGAATCCTTTTACCACGCTGTTTCATGGGTAAAATCCTCCTTTCTCTCTAACGGAAGTGCTACTGTTTATCTATAACAGGTTCTTTCTTTGGTTGAGGTTGTGTTCTAAAGGAATTAGAATCCTTTGTTAGCACAATATCGTCAGCCTTGATATACCAGTCCACATCTGCCCCTTGAAAAGTAGCAGTAGCCACCGTATCAGCAACAGGATTGATAAGCTCCACTCGTGCGTTATAGTCAAACTCTTTCAGTGGAACACTGGCAGGAATACTCACTTGAATCATACGTCCTTGTCCTTTGGATTTAAGGTCATAGGTACGCTCTTTGATTTCATCTGATACCGACCCGTCTTCATTTTGGATTCTTACTTCACGTCGGAGTGCAGAGAACTTTAATTCCCCAAACGTAGCGTCTTTTTCTAAAACAATGCCATTGGCTAATCTCATAATGTTTTCCTCTCTTTCTTTCTATTCCTTAATCATGTCGTCAGCTTCTAAGATGTAGTTCGTAAAGCCACGAGTACCGATTTTGTAGCCCTCGGCAGTAATACGTGGATTGACGAGCTTTACTTTTTCTTCAAAACTGAAATGTTTTTCGCCAGCTTCAGCAGGAAGTACCACCACAATATCATCTGCTCTTTGAACATCTGAATAGAGGTTATAGCTTCTTGATAAGATAGTAAGCTGTCCGTTGATTCTTCGCTGTACGATTTTATCCTCGCCAGCAAATTCTAAGTTTCCGAATGTTTTTTCCATGTTGGGAATGACAAATTTAAGTTCCATATTTTTACCTATCCTTTCTGTTTAATGGTTTCATGAATCTAATTTGTTTGATGGTCTATTGGGTGGGGAACGACCTTGATTTTTTGCTTTCGTGGTATCACGTCCTTTCAAAATTGGGTAAAAAAATAGACGCTCCTATTTCCCATAATGGAATTAGTAAGCGTCTTGCTCCATATACATAACAAAAACCACTTGATATGAAAAATCAAATGGCTCTTTATATGTATTTATTCAATTTTAAATTTTGATATGAAGTTGTTTGCCTGCTGTTATGCGGTTCTTAGCAGGTGTCTTGATGGTACATTTCCATCTCTAAAAGGATGAGCGATATTCATCTCAACATATTTTTCAATAATTTCATCAAAAGTGGATTGAGGCATTTTTTCAATATTTTGAAGGGCAACTTCTAGATATATCACAGGTGCAAAACGAAAATTACCTTTTGCAATATTTACATCTCGTATTTTTCCAGCGAACTCATAAATGTCTCCGAATAGATAATAATGAACTTTCGATAATGCTTTATATGTTCCAACTTCCAAAGAATTTAAAAAACCAGTTTCAAACATTTCCAAAGCCTTTTTCTTACTATTTTTTTCCTCCACACGTGCTAGTTCCGCTGAATTCGTAATAGCCAATTTATTTTCAAGCACCTTTACTTTACCCTCCCCTTAAAATAATTTTTCATTTTATAAGAAATCGTTCATGAATGTACGACAAAACTATCATAATATCTCTATTATAACGTAATGATACTGATTAACGTATTAATTTAAAAGGTTACTCGTTAAATTAAAGTCAATATCTGTTCTATCCACTCCCTCGTTGATTATTGTTTCTGGCTACTCAACCTTGTTATTTTTCAGACGCTCTTGATTTGTTTCTGTTTCCACAAACAGAAAGACATCTATTTCGCCAAGTTGACAAAATAGATGCTTCTTCTTAAAACCTTGTTATATCAATATTTATTCCTGTACAATCAAAATAAACTCCTCCGAAAACCCGCATTCCACCGTTCGAGTTAAAATAAAGTTTACCGACAGAACCCCCATCTCGGACAATTTTTGGTTCAAAATGACCGTTTTTCGGCCTGTTTTTCATCTTTTTTTTCATTTTTAAAATAAAGTTCTCCGAAAATTGTTGCATAATGAAAGGAAGATTGGATAAAGGAAAACAAAAAGAGAAAAGTAGAAAAAATATTGGACAAGTATTGGATTATTTATTGGTATCAATCCTGAGTGGGAGTTTGATAAACCCTGTATTGACGAGGATTATAGTAATAATATTTTTATGAAGAAACTATTAAAAAGATATTGAAAGGATATTGAAAAGGGCATAAAAAACCCCGGGCTTTTATTGGAAAAACCTGAGAAATTATTTGATCCCGATCCGAAATCGGAAATATTTATTTTAATTAGGAATTGTTTATTTTAACTAGACACCAATGTAGGTAGCTTATTTTGAATTCATGTAATACACCAGATTGTCGGTCCACTCTTCAAATTCATATATGAATCCTTTCCTAGTGCATTCAAATTCCATTCCTACACTTTCGGCTAATTTGATAGAGGGCTTATTATCGACATTTATATGAGCCTCAATGCGATGGAAATGAAGGTTTTGAAAAGCCATATTCAACGCTTCTTTTACTGCCTCTTTCCCATAACCTTTACGCCAATATTGATTATGAATGGTATACCCTAAGAGTCCCCACTGGAATTCGTCTCTCATAATCGTGCAAAATTCAACCTTACCAATATGTTTCTTATCCGACTTTCGAAAAACGCCAAAAACGTACGCTTCGTCCCGATCAGCTAACAGTTGAAGATTTGTAACTACGTCATTGTTAAATTTTTCCTGTGTCCATCCACTCAGGTCCATTTTTTCGTCATCGTATTTATATTGTGAAGGAAGTCGTCCACGGCAACCCTCCAGCCATCGTTCATAATCCTGATTCTGTAAAGGTCTTAATACCAATCTCTCTGTCTCTGATTGAGTTTTGATTTCTTCTGTTTTCAATGTGATATCTCCTTAGCATAGTTTTTCTACAACGATAAATCCTTCCGTGCCAACATGGTTACTGTTATCGCACCCTATTGTTTAAATCAGATAACTATAAGTCACAATTCCGATTACACCTAAAAATATCAGTGCAATACTTGTTATAAAGCCTGTCTTTTTCCTTTTCCAACTTACGACACTTGTAGTAAACCAACTAATAAACACCTTAATAACACCAATATGCTGAATCCACTTGGCACCTAGTATAATGCCTGAGAATGTAAGCAACAGCCCCAGAACTAATAATCCTACCCCGAAAAGAGCTAGAGGCTGTTTAAATTCATCTTTAAATCTTTGCTTTTCCTCTTCATCCATTTTCAAGTAAGCATTTATCATAAAAAAGGTCGGCAAAATCCATATTAATATAACAAAGAAAATCTGTATCATTTCGAATACCCCTCTCCGCCCCTTTCAAAAATATAGCCCCATTACGGAATACCATCTTTTATAGGCAATCCATAATATATGTATATCAATTATAGCACTTATGGTTTTGTTGTAGCATTCAAAATTTATAAATTATTAACAACAATCGTCTTTATGTTCTTTTTCATATTGTCTTACACTTCCCTTCGATATTAGAATGACAATAATAAATAACCTGAATAACAGTGATATATCCTATATTAGATTGAAGAATGAAAGATATAACAAAAAGAAGCAGAAGTTTGTCGGATAATAATTATATATAAAAATACAAAAAAAGAGACCCCCGTTTATTGGGAATCCCTTTTAATGTTTGGCTATATTTTCTTAGAATGATTTATAGAAAGAACCAGATTTCGCACCATTCATCATTTGACTGTACAATTGATTGGCTTTAGCTGTTCCTTTACCATAAACAGAATTGGCAGCGGCCCGAACGGCAGATTCAATTTTTTTCATTTCTTTCAAACCAAATTCATATATCTCTCTCCCCTCTTTCTCCCCCCAACCATCTATACAATCTTGTAATGTAGTATTTTTATCAGTATAATATGTCGTCCCATTAAAGCTCACACTTTTCACATGATCACTACCAACCGTAACACTTACAATTGGTCCCCAACTATCACGTAGAGAATAACTACTTCCACTTCCTGATAGCGGTGATGCACTTAAAATGCTACGAGCTTGAGAAGCCGAAATGTAACTTGATGCCACTGGTTTAGGCTGTGGTTTCGGTTGTGGTTTTGGTTTTGTTACTGGTTTAGGCTTTGGCTTTGTAACTGGCTTTGGTTTCGGTTTCGATACCGGTTTAGCAGCTGGCTTCGTTACAGGCTTAGTTGCCGGCTTAGTAGCTGGTTTTTTATGTGATACTGCCACTGGTTTTGTTGATTTACTTGGTTGTTTCTTCACAACATTAACTTTTTTAGGCTGTTTCTTTGTTGTATTAGCTTTTTTGGTAGTTTTAGTTGTTTTAGTTGTAGTAGTCTTTTTGGTCGTATCTTTCTTCACAGTATCCTTTTTCGAATTACTATTTTTATTCACTTTTACAGTCGCTTTCGGTGTTTTACCTTTTGACTGTGTAACTTCTACTTTTGTACCATCTTTTTTCTGAGTGGTAGAAGCGATTTTGGTTGAATCATTATGTATACTTGGCTTACTTGTTTTACTAGAAGCGGCTAAACTAGAATCCTTTTGTAACATGCCCCAAGCAAGTGAACCTACTAAAATGATGGCCAATGTAGAAATAATCCCTACCATCCATTTTTGTTTTTACATATTCTTGCATCTCTTTTCTATATAGACTTCATATTATATATCGGTAAAAAGTCCTGTTTTTAAATAATAAACAGAAGAAATATAGTTCCACTTTATGGTAATTGATATGAATATTTCAGTTATTGCCTTATCTACGCAATACACAACAACATTATATATATTTCCTTACCTCTTATCCCTCATTTCCATATTATGGGTGTATTATTACAAGCTAGACTAAATTTCTTTTTACTACTATGTGAAATTAAAATAAACTCCTTCGAAATCTCCCCCTCAAACCCGCATTCCACCGATCGAGTTAAAATAAAGCTTACCGACAGAACCCTCATTTTTGATGTTTTTTCTTTCAAAAATACGCATTTTCTTCCCTCTATTATGCCTGTCTTTTCACCTTTTTTACGATTTTAAATTAAAGTTCTCCGAGAATAGAGAGAAGAAAAAAGCGAGAAAAGATGAAAGGGAAAAGAAGAATAAATATTGAATACGTATTGAATTAATTATTGAAATTAATCATGGGTGAGATATTGAATATACACAGTAATGACAAGGGATAGCATAGCAGAGAGTGATAGAAGTAAGATTCCTTTATCTCTCCTCTTTGCCCAATTATGGGCATAAAAAATCCCGGGCTTTTATTGGAAAAACCCGAGAAATTATTGGATCCGGACCCGAAATCGGGAATGTTTATTTTAACGAAAATAGAGTCCGAATCGGAAATGTTTATTTTAACTGAGAGATGTTTATTTTAATTAGACAATTTTGTTACATGAAAAAATAAATCACCGAAAACGCCACTCCCAAACCCGCATTCCTTCGTCCGAGTTAAAATAAAGATTTCCGACCGAACCCCCATTTTCACACTTTTCAACCCCAAAAACACCGCTTTTTCGCCTGTTTTTCACACACTTTTTCACTGTTTTTTCAGAGTTGGAATAAAGATAACCGAAATAAAAGAAGCCCGAAAAAAGAATAAACCTAGTAGTAGCAAGGGTTTTCAAGAAAAAGACCCCGAAATCGGAAATGTTTATTATAACGAAATCAGGGTCAGAATCGGAAATGTTTATTTTTACTAGGTGATTTATTTTTTAACTAGACATAGTAGAGAATGAAGAGTTATAGAGATAAGAAAGGGAACCAGCTATTAGTCGATGATCAGCAGGCTTCCGATAACCCCCTACTCATCTATCTGTATAAAATAATCCCAACTTAACCCTATTCGAATAAATCACTATATCTTCTAACTTCTGGCAACCTGTCTTCTTCTATAAAGGTCTTCCAATCTTTTAATTCTTCTTTATAGGTTGTCTTTCCCAGGACGTATATTTGTCCGGCAAGATTTGCTAATTCAGATAACAATTCATTTTCTTGTCCTGATATTAAACTATTATGATAATAGTTGTACTCAAAATCATCTAATATTAATTTCAAGGTACTTACAATACTTAGATATTCATTATCATTAAAAAAATCGGGAACATCTTGTGTGATATTACTTATTGATTTTGTCGTTTCAAGCAAGGTTACTTCCTTACGATAGATGAAAAGATCTAACATGGTTGTTTTTAACATTGAAAAGTCTACTGTTATTTCACCAAGACTTTTCAAAACTGATAAATCATAAATTGCAGCTACTGACGAGTTAAATATCTCTATATTGTTTCCCATTAATCCATCATATATTTTTTCTAGCCCATTTTGTGTGTCTATACCAATCCTCAATAATACCGGTATTAGTAATAAAGCCATTTCTGGCTTTATTTCGCACAATTTTAAATATATTCCTTCGAGTTTATCCTTATCTGAAGTAGTCAGGCAGTTAATTGGGATATTCGGCAAAAAAGAGTTCTTCAAAAATATAATCATGATTAATAAGTCATCACTTTTCCCGAATAAACTTTCAGTTTGTTCTCTGAGCAACCATTCTTCCTGGCTCTCCCACCATTCATAAAAATTCTTCAACCAAGTAGTATATGTCTCATTAGTTAAAGATAAAAAGTAATTCTCTTTGTTTTTAAATCCTGGGAAAATATTTCTTAAATCCCTTAATAGTGTATCTAAACCAATACCAATTGAAGTTACCCCAGTTGTACTGTCATGGGATTTTGGTATTGATTCTTGAATACGTAAATGACTGTATTTTTCCTGCAGTTCAATATCATTAGTTATTAATACTAGGTAAGATTCTAATAAACCATTACAGTAATTAGATTCTTCTTTTCTGATAATATCAGCTATACCCGTTCTAAACGTGGCTACAAATTCATCGGGCAAATTGTCAGTTGCTAAAAGGTTAGCTAATCTCCTCAGAGAAGCATCACGAATATTACTTTTTTCTCCTTTTAAGATTTTTAGTAATCTATTAACCTCGGCAATGTCAACATCTATTTCTATATGACCTGAAAAGTCAAATTCAAATGAAGGATCATAAAAGCTATATTCATCTAAAATCATCTCAGAGAGACTTCCTTGAGGGTCACCAATAATAGGAAGTTTGTAAACTTCACTTATAAAAGTTCCTTTCTCATCATTATTTTTATCAAATAATATCCTTCTAAAAAGATGTTCAAATATTTTTTTATTATTACGATTTCCCTCCTGAAAACTTCTATTTTCATATAATTCTATAACTACTTTATCGACCTTCACCTTTTCTTCTTTTCGCAAGGCAAAGTATATACGTGACAATACTTCTAACATTAAATTAGTATTCTGTTTACTAAGGATTCCCCCCATAACTATTTCAGCAAATAGCGATAGGCTAGTTCTGTCTGTTTTATAAATAACATCCCTAGAGAAATATTGATTGATTTCTTTAACGTCACCGATGCGTAAGTACATTATCCAGGAATAAAAAGGATATAATTTTTCTGCATTTTTTAACGCAATATTAATAGCATTCTTTGCAAACTTTTGACCAGTAGACCCTAAACCAAACTCTTCATATAACATTAGCATGCTGTACGAGTCAATCAATTCCAAATCCAGGGTATTATTAAATCTACTTGTTCGTGTTATACGGTTCGGATCAAATTCCTTTTTCTCAAGTAGTCTCGTCTTATCTTCATATGGTTTTATCCTACTAAACATGAAGTCTAATTCTCTCAATGGATTACTGAGTCTTGTTTCTAATATTAATAATCTCTCTTTACTATTTTGCATAGTATTTCTTTCTAAACGGATGAGAATTGATAGTATAATTCCCTCTAAGGACAGTAAACGATAGTTATTATTTTTTATTGCTATTATTTTTCTAACAGTAGTTAAGTTATTTTCTAATATTTTTATAGCTTTTTCCTTTTCACCAATCCTTGAAAAAATGACCGCCTTTTTAACCATCCATTCAATATCCTTATTTGTTAATGACCATTCATCGAGTAAACTCCTAGCTTCATTATATTCAAATTTTGCGGTCTTCATCAAAATTTGTTCGAATATAAGCCGATTCGTAACATCCTCGTTCAAATCCCTATTTTCTAGTATCTCAAGATACGTATTAAAATCATTTTCATTATAATCAAGTCTAGCTTCTTTGAGTAATCTAACAATAATGCTCTCTATACCTGCAGGACAATCCGTTGCGGTACTCTCGTCAATTAATTTCTTCATCATTTTATGAAGACCATAATCAATAGGAATTTGAAAAGTATCATACACCCAAATTATTTCATTTACTGCCGATATTCGTTTGGATATTTCATTTTCACTATTTGCCGCTAACCTTTCCAATTCATTACAAGCTAATTGTACTGACTCAGTACTTCTTTTTTTGATTATGTCGGGCATAACTAGCCATCCAGGGTAATTTTCTCTATTATAAATAAAGGTATCTAATGCGTTATCAATTTTTTTAAAATAACTTCCTAAATAACTTTTATAAGGCCAATCCCTTTCATCTTTCTTCTCCTTATAGGCTAAATATTGAAAGACATCATTAAACATTTGCTCATACACATTTCCCGTGTTCTTTTCTTTATATACTTCTTTAAAATCAATAAGAGTTATTCCTCTTTCTTTTAGTAAACTTTCTCTTTTGTGCTCATCATAGGCCAGCATATAAATTTTTGGCATATGCTCTCCCAAATTCTTATGTACCCATTTTGTCCAGCTTTCAAAGTTGGGATCATCTCCAGAGAAGCCCAATAATACAAAGGTTGTTTCCATAATTGATTGTTGTACCATATTAACCAATGGAGCAAATTCAGTATAATATGAATCAAAATCACTTCTAGTAAAAATAAACGGTCTATTTGAAGGAAAACTTCCATGTAATTTCACGATTCTAGGGGCTACCGAGTTGGGAATATCCCGAACATCATAAATAACATGATAATTTCTTTCAATAATGTATGGCAATGTTCTTTCTAACAACGTATCATAATTAGTTGTATACACATCAGACCAAGGGAGTCTTAATAAACTTTTATGAATTTCACCTGGTTCATAGTTTTGATCGGGAACAGCTTGTTTTATTAGAGTATCTAAACTATCTCGCCCATATTCATCCACATAACTTTCACTAATGTCCAAAACGTTCTCGCTATTCGGTAATTCAGAATGATTTAATCCTTCTAGGACTTTATTTTTAAGTCCTAACCAAGTCAACATGCTATCAAGTGAATCATCAAGTTTATTTGCATTCAAGCTAAATCCTGACCCAACCATCACTGAGACGCTGCTTTTCTCATCTTCCGCCCATAGTCTATCTCGTATTTTTTTTAGATGATGATACTTCGGCAGTTTCTCCTTAAATAAAGTTTTGGTACCATCCATTTTGTAATCCCCCAAATTATATAGAATGTTTATTTCAATCATAGCATATTAATAATTATTTCATACAAGTGTGTTTCGCAATTGAAATTTGAGCCATTTCGCAGCCAATTTTAAGCTGCCTAATACTTGAGGAATTCACAAACTAAGAGTACAGCATAGGATTGACATCGAGCTACTCTGGCATAACTTCCTTGCGAAAGTGTGTGGGTAGAAAGGACCTCGCACCCCAATCAGGGTATCATGCCCGCCTCACTGTATAAATCCAAATGAGTTTTATGGAAAAAAACTCACTAACATTACAGTAGCTCACTTTTCGATTACCATATACGATAGGACCATTCCTTTACTTAATCTTTAATAATGAAAAGAAGCCACTGAATAATCAATAGCTTCTTTTATCATTCATTTATATTCTTCCAATGTCTGTAGTATTAGCTCCCTTATCTCTTTATTACTCCCTCCAAATCCAGCAAATAACTGAATCTTATACGGTGTTATTGTATCCTCATTACTAAGCATTTCATCTATAGCCCACTTAATCTTCCGAATTCGGAAATGCTCTGTATTCTCTTTTACCTCCTGTAAAAATTGGTTCGTCTTTATTAACTTCTTATTATTAAACCAGCTACCAATTCCCAAAGTATTTCTAATATTTGTAGGGGTAATCCTTGTGGGTTTACCATCTCTATTTAAAATAGTTTCAACTGCTTGTTTTGCAATCCTCAAGCAATCTGTATCCCGCTGTTCCCAATCAATGGAATCCGCACTCCTTTTTCTTGCCTTGTTTCTTGGTGTCACTTTTTCATACCATTCTCGATCATGCCTGAATATCCACGTATGAAGCCCTTTTCCTATTTCTTTTAATTCACTACGGGTTGCTCCGTGATTTTCCGTGACCAATTTCATCCATTTTTCTCTTCTCTTTTTTATATCGAAAATAGGATTAAAACTTTTTGTATCAGGTTTCTTCCCCACTACTACGTCACTGCGAAAAAAGGTATCCAAATCTACTCCTAGGAACTGAATGTAAAGCAAATGTCTTAAAGGGATTCTATTTTTATTACTACCTGTGACAAATAAACGAAGCCAATTAGAAGGACTGTCTGGAGTAAAACTACTCTGCATCAGCTCCAGGTATTGTTCAGGATAGTAGAGCATAAATTGACTAAGCACTTCCTTCATATATAAACTACCATTACTAGAAGCCAATCCTTTTTCCCTCAACCTGTCTATATAAAATCGAATAATATAATCCAGTTCCTTTCTTGGGTACCCATTGTGCAGCAATAGTTCCGCATTTTGTACATACTCTATATTCAACTCTTTAATCTTAATAGGATAAGGATCCATCAAAACCTTTGCATCACAAGTTTGTTGATCGGCACACCAATATTGAATGCCGCTACCAGTACTTAAAACCGAACTGTCTTTTAAGAGAACATGATGCTTTAAACAATATAAGGATCCAACAATCTGGTGATTTGTACGCCAATAACTTTCCCCTAATGTATCAATGTCTTCTTTGAAACATATTGGGCAATATTTTAAGTAATTGGATCTTTTTACTTTGCTCCCACCAAAGCCAATTAGTTGTTCGATATTAATTCGTGATTTGTTCCCGCCCTTTTCCATTATTTTATAAATCATTTCTGTTTTCGCTTTTGGTAGAAATGCTGTATAAAAAGGAAACATCGTGTGATTATTAATAATCTCCTGTACAGTAATTTTTGAAGTTGGCGGCAGGTTGTTTACAAAGCGGTCGATGTACTGAGGGAAATAGGAAGATGTAATGGTATTAACCTCACCAAATATATCCCTCATCAGTGCCCGCTTACTCACCATTCCACACATCCTTCGATACCTAGCAATTATTGAATAAAAAAGTTCATTTTTGTATATTTCCGGGAGAATATTGATCATCTTACATTCACCCGAATCCATTTTTCAACATCCTCAATATATTCACTTTCAAGTAAAACCTCGTATGGGGATTTTTCATTTTTTACTCCTTCCTGAAGTAAGAAACGTAAGTCACCTTCCATATATTCTTTAGAATGCTTTGCTTTTTTGCCTGGACTTTCCACTTTTTCATTTACTTCTATTTTGTCATTGCTTTTAACTCTCTTTACTTTTTTAGATTCACTACTTATTGTCGGTTTGCTTGTTGGAATCGTTGCTTGTTCCAAATCAATCCTTCTGATGTCCTCATACTTTGCAATTTTATGGGGATTCCCTGACCGTATGGCATCCAACATTGGTTTCATCAGTCTGAACTTTTCCTTTGCAACTTTTCTTATCAATTCTATCGTTAATTCCTCTTTACCTGTTTCTATTGCTGTTTGCTGTGAAAAGACAATTAGCTTAACCATTAAGTCCGATATACCTAATGTTTCTTGATAAATCACTTTTGCAAATTCTTCATTATATGGAACAAATTTTTGGGTCCACTGGTAATTCCAAATAGATTCTAGTAAAAACTTAAACTCACTTCCAAACCCCATATTGTTATAGATTATTTCTGAATTACCAGTTAATCTCCTTGTGATTCTTAACTCTTCCCCAAATAACCGGTATGCCCCTGGTGTTCCTATTAAAGCTACATTCACACCGGTATTGATTAGGCTAACAAAAAAGTTCATAATTTGATCGGCACCACGTCTTTTTATATGCTGTATTTCGTCGATCACTAAAAGACCAAGCCCTATATTGTGTGCTACCTGACTAATTAAAGGCAACATGTTATCTACTGACATGTTGCGGGACACATACTTTTTATAATTATTGGTACCAAGGATTTCATCTATCTTCATAAAAAATTGTAGACATAATGCCTTTAAGCTCGAATTACTTGGGGCTTCCAATTTGAGCCAAACTAATTGAATTTGATTAAAATGCTTCCCTTTGTACTCATTATGAATGATAACTTGTGGGATATTGCTAAGGATTCTATTGATTGTGGTTGTTTTGCCCATACCCGAAAATCCCAAAAATGTACCGCACCCTGCTGTTGTTCTAAAGTTTCTTCTACTATTAATATCAAAGGAACGATTGATAATCTCATTACCAGTCTCATTTATATATTGTTTATATTTTTTATCAAATGGATTTCTTGCCATATACCCCTGCACGATTAATGAATGAATCATGTTCCAAACATCAACATGCTTGGGCAACGGCTGAAAGAGCTGATACAAGCGATTCACCATATGCAGACGATAAACACTCTCGGCATATTTATCTTCCTCTTTATAGATTGGCTTCACCATTAGTTTTCTTATTATAGTTTGTTTATTGGCTAAGGGTGGCAATGCTTGTATTAAAGGATTTTGATTGAACTCCTCCAAAGGAAATTCCGTATAATGGGCTTGGATAGCCTCCATCCCGTTTGGTAAATATATGCCATTTTGCATCAATCTTCATCATCCCAATCTAACTTCTGTAGCATTCTAAACATGCCTAGGTCCTCATTTTGAACTTCTAACATATTTGAATCAACTGGAACTTCATAGTCATTCTGGTCTGTATCATTTATCTCCCTCATCTGATTCCTTTGCAATTCTCTTTCCACTTGTTGATTCTCCCTTATTCCTTTCAATCGTCGGGTTTTACTCAAACTATCATCTTTTTCCGCCTTGGTTTTCTTTCTTCCTTTTCCAACAATATCTTCAATATCATCAAATAATTTCATTTTAGCTTGAAGCTCATTTTCCTTACTTTTGCTGTCCAAGGATTCCTCATATTCAATTATCTGGTTGATTTCTTCTATTCCTTTGTTTTTAAATTTGGTAAGATGCTCAAGTAATGTTAACTTATGAAATTCACCATCTTCATTAATCACATAGATGTGTGATAAATCTCTTGGATCATACCAGATTTTTACCTTTCTACTCCCGTCGATTCGGGCATTCTGAAACCAATTGTTTATTAAAGTGTAGTCTGATGCGTATAACATTTTCATATACTTTAGACCACGGGAATTAATTGATCCGATTGCTGTCGGAAGAAGATGTAGTTTTATTATATTTTCCGGTAAGGTACGTAATTGTCCTTTCATATTTTTCATTCCATAGTCCCATATTTTCGATGGTACTTTTTCTACCTCCTCACTAATCATCATTTCATCCAGTACATATTCGTTTAAAACATGGTGATTATTATGGAAAAGTACACATTTGATCACAACCCTAGTGAATTCATCTAAAGTTAAATTAGCCTTCAATCTGTATTCTTCATCGCCTCTTTCAACGACGTTTATGCCATTCTTTACAATTCCATCGGCAAAGGGCTTCACCTTAATGTTTAATTGTGCAAAGGCCTGCTCAATAATACCCTTATAATCTGCACGATATGCCGGTGCGTTCAAAATAGAAATGCCTAAACCTTCAATTGCACTTTCAATTTGTTTTCCGTTTAGTTCACCCCGATCAGCAAATATACGTTGTGGAACACAAGCAACATCCCATTCACCTTTATCCAGTGATATACCATACTGTTTACAATAGTCTTCTTTAGGGGACATGCTGTTTGCTAGTGCAACCATTACACCGGTATAAGAGTTGAAGGGTTCAAAGCTAATGTTCATTCCGACGATATAGCGTGAATACACATCGACAACCAAATAAAGTATTGGTCTTCCGACAATGATGTTTCTGTTACTTGAAGAAACAAGGTAAATATCGAAAGGTGTTGCATCAATCTGCCATAAACTACCGGGCCCTAGTCCAGCATCCTGCGTAGAATCCCCGATAATCGCACGATAATTTTGGAAATAGTTTCTTGTTCCTTTTCTACTAATCAATTCCTTTTTAGGATTATTGATTTGCTTGTACCAGTATAAAAATTGGTGATATGTTGGAATCCTTGTTGGATCCATAATAACCGGTACCGTTCTACCTTCATGGTCCATCTTTTCTTCAGTAAAGAAGTCTTTCAAGATCAACTCATATGTGGCTTTAAGCGAATTCTGTCTTTCGTTGTAATAGTAGCGATTTAAACCTATCTTAAAATACTTTTTAATTTTTCCATCAATATTTACCCCTTGTTTTGAACCAGATTTTCTTGGTCTTCCCCTCTTTTTTTCGCCGACGTTCTTTTCCTTTCCTTTAGCACCACTCAAATGAAAATTTGGCAGTAGTGCGTTTCGGGTTTTACCACCCTTCCAGTACCGAATTAAATAATTCTTTACAGTGGTGTAGTTAACTTTATAGGATTCCAAGGTATCTTTTATCGCCCTTTCCCTGTACTTACTTGCTAGAAGTTGTTTTTCGTTTTCTACTTTATCCAGTACATGATTAACAATTTCCCATGCTGTATCCCTTCTTTTACTTTCCGCATCACTAAGCTCTTCCTCTGCAATAACACGAAAGAATATATCTTCGTCCATTAAATCTATTTCACCTTTATCGCTTAGCGAATAAAGCACTTCCATCTTCATCACATATGGCCATCTTAAAGCATCCATATCTACGACATATATAATAGAAGATAAGCGATCACAAAATATGATTCTAATGATTTTTCCATCACTAAATTGTAACAACATATTCTGTTTAAGCTCCATCACGATTCCTCCCCGTTAAATCTATCATGCTAGAATTAAGATCAATGATTCGTGTCATATCAACCTGAATATCCTTTTTTGCAATGAGGTATCTAAATAAATACAATCCCGTTCCCCTTTGTAATCCCTCTATATTTTCAAATAACTGAAGCACCTGTTTTACAGGCAATTCATCGTTCTCCAAAATTACCCTATATAAGGATAGTGACTGCTTCTCTTTATCTACATCATCTTTACTTTCTAGCAATGTCTCCCGCACCCACTCGATATTTTTAGCAAGTTGCCTTGGCAATTGTTTATTCGTCAAAATCTTCCAATCTATCCCCTTGGCCATCCAGTATCTTCTTTCTATTTCTAACTTTTCAAACGTAATTTTACGATTTAATTCCGATGTATTTTTAATACTTCTAGCTAGGTACTCTTCACTTCCGTCGGGCTGATTTACAGTTAAAAGGAAATTTGTCGTAAAAACGTAAGGTTCCTTTGTTTCTTTGTCGGTAAATTTATCAAAACGTAAATCATCCTTATTATCAATTACTTCTTGAATATCGAGTAGGGGAAATGATTCTCGAATATCCGTTACTTTGGAATTAAATTCAAAGATTAAGAAAGCCCTATACTGATTATCCGAATGAAGTTGGTGAATTCTATTAGTTTTTATTCCAAATAATCTCGTTGCACGACCACGGGAAGAGAATTCATATGTGTTGATCCATCCCTTGTATTTTGATCCAATTCCCTGACCTCTTCCTTCTTTTAAATATCTTTCTAACTTTGCCTTGCTCCATTTGCCGTTAGCCATTGTTGATTACTCCCTTTTTAATCTTTAATTTTTAATTATTTGTTTAAACACTCATTATTAAAATAAAAAAAATCTTTATTCATTTTAATAAATCTACTCCCTAAAGATACAAACCATCTACTGCATTTTGTTTGTCTTCAGCACTACTATTGATATAAAAACGGTAAAGTGTATCAACGGAACTATGACCGGTTAATATGGCCAACGTTTTCGGATCCACTTTTCCATCTTTTAATAAATTTGTACAAAATGTATGACGGGCCATATGTGGGGTTACGACATATTCTAGTTGGGCTTTCTTGCTGTATTTTTCCAATACTTTATTAATAGCAAGCCTTGTTAAACTTCCCCGTTGACCTTGGAATAGCTTTTTTGATGATACATCTGGCCTTACCTCAAAATAATCTTTAATAGCGGAAACAACACTTGCATTCAAATTAACCTTTCGTAACTTATCTCCCTTACCACTTCGTATTAATACATAACTATAATTACTTTTTCCATTACGCCCAGTTAGATGAATATCGTCAATTTCAACCGAAACCAGCTCGTTGCATCTTACCCCTGTTCCAAAAAGAAAATAATATATTAATATATCCCTTTTGTTTCCAGTAGCTTCAATAGTCCGTTTTAACCGGTACTGCTCCTGTTTTTCAACAACATTAACTTCATAATCCAATTCAATATTATTTTTCTGAAGAACATTTCGCAGTTCTATCCCTTCCTTACAAACATTATTTTCAAATAAATAATGTTGAAAGCGAACAATACCCTTTAATTTCCTATTTATACTGGTTACTTTTAGTTTTCTGTTTAAATTCAAATACTGACGATACTCACGTAGATCTGTTTCAGTTATTATTTCAGTTTTATATCCAACCGTATCTTCTAACCATTCCTGAAACTGCTTAATATCACTTCTATATGCTAGAATTGTGTGTGAACTCTTGCCTTCTCTTTGCAATTGTTGAATAAAATTCAATAACACTTCTAATTCCCTCCTATTTTTAGATTCACAAAAAGGTGTTACTACCCGGGGGCAAAATCCTATCTTTTTTTTAAGACAGAATTCCCCAAAAGCTGTAACACCTTTGTTCTTCAATTATTTATTCACTATTATTGTTACTGACCACTATATCTCAAAAGTACTAACTAAACCCTATTCAATACCATTCAAATACACTAAGCCTTGTATCAGCAATTCATTTATCTCATTTATAAGTTTTTCCATTTCCAGGCTCTCAAAAAAATAGTCAGTTGGATAACCCTTCCTGTCCTTCTTTCCTTTCATTTATTGGCTTACTGTAGTCCACGCCTATCCTTACCAGAAGATCCAGAAGGCTCTCGCATTGGTCTTCGTCAAAATTATGATTATGTAAAGCATTAAGTATACTTTCTTTAACCACTGGTCGCTCCTTGTTAAATTGAAAGTTTACATTCCTATAAGGTAAAAATGACAATATGGTTTTCAATTCTGATAGTGAGTACTCTATTTTAGCTTCGTGCTCCAGGATCAATTTATAAATCAGGTGCCTATTGACAATTGCATATCTAATTGAGCGGTTTTTCGAATCTTTAATTAAAATGTCGTTTTCTAAAGTGTAGAGGTTTTTCAATCTCGAAATTGGATCATCTAAATCCGGAAAGATAGGATAAGATCTTTCATATCCCAATCTAGGTACACCCTTGGCATAAAAACCAAGTTGATCTGACGCATTCAAATAACAAGGTGGTAAAGATAGTAAGAACCTAAGTGCATCATTCGGTTTATATTTTTTTAGTAACTTAAAAATTACACTATCATTTTTTTCCCATTCTGGTGATTTATACTTTGGCTGAAGGGAAAGATACTTATGCTCGATCGCAGCCTCTAAGGAAATAGCAAATTCACGCTGGAAGTAAAAGGAGTAAATCAACTGGTTTTCAAAAGGCGTGACATCCGCATCATCTAATGATAGATTTAATTTCATTATTTCCTCTTTAATTAAGGTCAACTGCCTACGGAGTTTATAATCCTTAAACCTTATGCCAGACTTTTCTTGGAACACTTCCTCAAAAGTTTTGATAGACCCTGCTGTTAGCCCTTCAATTTTTTCACAGTTTATATCATCTCGATAATGCTCATCAATGTATTCGACTACTATATTGATTTTGTCGTTCATAAAAAATCCTCCTGAGAAATCCCCAACAAAAAAATGCCATTGACTATATTCAAAGGAAGCCGGGGATTTTTTTTTACGCCTCGGTTACTTTTTTAAGTCAATGACATTTGTAATTTGTAAGTATTACTATAACACAATTATAGTGAATTCCCATCAATATGACAAGAAATGGACTGTAAAAATAATCCCTACACATAATTGTTAGTTATGAAGATAGTTCTATATTTTTAATAGCAATGAACGCTGGCTTACCCGCCCCATGTTATGGAATAGGAACAAGAAAACTATATACATAACTTTTTTAGTGTTGTTTCTAGTTAGTTTACTAAGTCTTAAACTGCCTTAACAACATTGTAAGGATCCGTTACGTTACTCGTTAATCAAAAACGATATTTGAGTGCTGATAGAGAGAAACCTTCAACTCCAGTAAAAAAGAAAGAATTAAATTCAAAACCAGGGAATTCCTTAGAGCTTACGGAAGTGCTAAAAAAAGGAATTACATTCAATGTTCAAAAATTAACATCAAATTAAAACAAAGGATAGTAGATTTTCTCTCTGGATTAGCATGGCCAATTAACTACCTATAGTTCTACGACACTCATTTTCACTCTTTTTTGAGTAAAAGAGAAATCCCCATTCAATTCCTCATTTAATTATTTTGTTAAATGAGAAATGAATTCTTTCCTTTAACTGTACTGCTAATAAAACATCAGAGGGATACGGTAAGATTTATTCACCTTATCCCTCCATACTTCAACTATCCTTTTCTTTACTTATGTTACCAAGTCTCTTCATGAGGATATTTCTAATTGATTCCCGCAGCTTCCTAATATCCGCTATGCCCTCTCCTGTTACAATCTGTTTGTTCACGGACGTGTCTAACATACTATCAAGACCATCCAACGCTTGTAAGGCATCATTGAAGAATCGAAACTTTACCAGAACGTAAAGTTGATGTGATTCAGAAATGTTAGCTACACAAGATGTTGCATATTTTATCATTTCTTTTTGTAAGCCCTTTTCTCCCCAAAATTCACGTCTTCTTGTCATCCCATAGACCTTCTCCACTAAAAGCAAGGCTTGCTCATAGGCATCAAAGCCTTTTACTTTGGGAGTATAAGGACTTGGCAAATCCATTCCTTTACCTTCTTTATCTTTAATGTTAACCAGGGTTTTTGTTAAAATAGCCACTATTTGAGTAACCTGGTTATCTAATTCATCATATTGTTCTTGTGATATATACCCTTGACCTAATGAAATTTGCAACCATGAGGATGTCTCCTTTGCAGACCCTATTGCAATCGAATATTGATAAAACTTCTCGCCAATATAGATTTGTTCACCCATTGCTATTCTTTTTTTAATTGATTCTGCACTTCTTCCAATCTGATCAATAATATTTCCATCGTACGAAGGAAAGGTCTTGCAAATTTCTATTATCTTTTCTTCTAGCTCTTTTGCTTTTAAATAACCGTCAAACTTCTTTACATCTCTTATTTTAAGGGTTTTCTTCATTGTTTTTTGTTGGGATGTGGGTTTTGGGGACAATAGAGGGGGTTTTTTTGTGGACGCTTTATTTGAAGGCTGTAAGTTGCGGAAGTCATTGAGATTATCGTAAACCTGATTTGCTCTATACTTATTCAAAAAGGAATCAATGACAATCTTCTCTAATTCGTTAATATCTTTCATGTCTTTTAGAATCCAAATTAGTCCTTTTTCTGCGAGGTACTTTAACTTATCTTCAACGTCTATAATGCTGTAATTAGACAATTCTCTTTCATTTCTGTACCAATCTTGTATTTGTTCGACTGTTTCATTCATTTTATACCATCTCCTTAATGATTTTCAATTGCTAGGAGATAAAGATCCTTAACTTATTAAGATAAGTTCTCTTTATCCCCTTCACCTTCATTTTCAGTGAATTAATTGATTGATTTCTGGAAAAGTAATTAGTGTAACCTAATGAAAACTTCGAGGGTTAATTTGCAGCAATACTCAAGTAATGCAGTGGGGGCTTCATAAAATTTCTTTGAATCAGATACGTTGCCACGTTAATTAAGCATCTTGAATTTAATTTGGAAAATACTTTTCAATAGCTTTGTAACCATTGTATCTCTCCAAAAAATCATAGACTTCATTCACGTTAACTGGTTTAAAATCTTCGCTGCCAGACTATGAATTCATACCATCAGAAACTGCCATTTCAGTCATTGGTCCACCGTAATGATAAACGAACCAATTGCCTTTCTTAGTTCGTATCCTGTTGTAGATCCCGTTGACTCTTGTCCCTATTCCTTCTTTCAATCTATAATTATATTATATTACTAAAAATCATTATTAACCTGTTTTCTATGTTCGACTACGTTCTACCTATTTACCGAAGCGTAATCATATCTTAGTAATCCTATTCTATAAGTTCCTAATAAAAAGAAATAGCGATGGTGTTTGTTATTTTTATACATTAACCAGTTTAGCATCCAGATATTTTATTAATATCACTTTATTTCTCACGTAGCTGGTTATTGTTTTAAGTTAATCACGTTATTTCCTCCCCCCCCATTACACTTTCGTTCGTCCTATGACTTTAATGTATATAATCAACCGAATTAAAAGTGACTTAGTAGGCCACATTTGGATTTGCTTTGAAATTTCACACGTGTAATTAACCGATGCTATAAATGATTGTTTAAGCATGTACAAAAGTGATAGTTATGTACATTTTGTTATCCTACCTCTCTACAACTTTATATGGAGATTTGGGTATGATGGTTACCAGCTGCTGGATATTCGGCGGTATATTCATGCTCACAGAGGCTCAATGTCAAGAGTGGTGCCTTTTTTATCTCTTCTATGGCATTTTTCCGTACATAGAGCATTTTCATTTAGATTGCCAACAGCTATTTTAAGACATATCTTATATAGGTATATGATTCGGTAATCCTGATTTTCAGTTGTATAGACTAGACCGCTATATCCCACCTTTTTATTCGTACCTCTAACAATTAAGTAATATGAAACTTATGAAAATATCATATTTGCTCGAACATCATTTATATGATTTTCTCTTATATTTATGAAAGAACAACATAGTATAAGTTGTTAAATCTATTAAAAGAAAAGGAAGTGGTTTAGATGAAAGAAACAATACTGATTGCCGTGGACTGTGGCAAATATCAAAGTAAAGGTATCGCCAAATACAAGGGTAGTACCTATATGACAAATTTTCGTACCAAAATGCAACATGCAGAAAGACTAGGTGTAGATATTTCAAAAGGCTCTTTTCACATTCACTATCACGGTAATGAATATCTACTAGGCGACATGGTAAGTGAAGACCATTCGAACTTTTCACTGAGCAAAACTTCACTCCTCCATCAACTCTCCATATATACTGCCATCGCTCAGCTACTTCAAAAGGCGAAGACTCCTCCAGATATTGACATTCGGTTAGCCATCAATGTGCCTATTTCCATTTACAAGGATTCCATTCAAAAAGAGAAGTACAAAGAAGCGATTGAAAATCAAAATCGAACAAACCATTTGATTGTTAACGGAAAAGCAACCTCATTTCAATTACGAGATGTGACTCTAGCATTTGAAGGTATGGGAGAAATTTATGCCCAATCAGATGAATTTCGTAACAAAAGTTCAATAGTGATAGACGTAGGGGGGCTCAATTGTACTTTTTGTCAATTTTCAGGCATCAATCCCTTAATCAATACCATGGTGGTAAGTGATTTAGGAATGAATGTATTGAAAGGAAAGATTGGAAAAGTAATCAATGAACGATATGGCCTATCCGTCTCTTCCGATGATTTAGAACAGGTTCTTCGAAGTGGGTACTTTGCAAATAGAGGGAAGGTTTTCGAAGAAAGTAAAGTGTTGATCGAGGAATTAAAATACGATCACTTGCAACAAATAGTACAGTTCGCTCAAAGTCGGCAATATACGTTCAACATGAGCGACATCCACTTTGTTGGCGGTGGAGCAATGACACTTAGAAGGTATGTCAAGCAAGAATTCCCCCACGCTCTTATCATGGAAAATCCTCAGTACAGCAATTGTCTCTCGTTCCTCAAAATTCTGGAGGTTAAATATGCCTAATGTCAGGTATACCATTAGCATTCCCTCAAAAGACTTAGAATTAATCCATTTTGTTAAGGAAAAGAGAAAGCAAAATGGCTTGAGTGCCTACATTCGGGAATTGGTTCGGAAGGACATGAAAAATAGGGAAAACCTTGAATTGGAACAGATATATGAGTATGTCATCAAAAAACTAAAGGAAGATGGATACACTATGAAAGAAATAGCAGCTAAGAAGGTTACTGATTTTATTGATGAAGCAGACAAGGATATTATCATGGACCTCTTCTAAAGTTTTTCAAACAAAAAGGGCCTTCTTGGTCCTTTTTATAATTATCACAAAAAAGTAATAAAACTCCTTTTGCCGAGATATGATAAATAAGTCATTAGAAAAGGAAGCTGCTATTATGCAACTTCCTTTACCTCCTCATTCAAGGTATGCAGACCATAAGTGAGCGTAATATACATTTCATCTTTGAAACCAAGCAATGTATAAAGCTCCTTCCCATTTGATGGTTTTACTTCAATGTTAAGCATTTTCTTGAAGGTTTGAGGCTTGAATCGGCTGGCATCCAATTCAAGTCCTTTTTCTTTGAGTTTTTTCGCAAGGCACCTTTTCAAGAAATCACTTACCTCCTCACCAGACTTAAATTCTAGTCTTTTTTTATTTCTTGCAAACACTTTGTCCAGCACTTCCATCAACTGAACCTCTAAGGTGAATTGCCCTCTCCTCCTAATGGCTTTAATCCTTTCAATTGTCCTAAGATCATCAATATAGCAGTACGTTTTTCGTCTCGGTGGATTTTGATGGACCTGAAATACTTTGCTGACCAACCCATAATCGGGTTCCGTTTCAAGGAAATGATTCAAGTCCTTTTTACTTCCTCCCTTTAGGATACTGCGAACAATTTCAAGTTCCCCGTCTTTTCTTCCAATCATAAACTCTTCCTTTAATTGATTGAAATAGCTTTTATTGGAGGCTATTTGTTTAATGATACTTTTGGAATCACCTTTGATTTTATTGTTTTTCAGTAATTCATTTTTGTTCACTGTTACGGATTCATTCGAATCTGTAAACTGGCAATTAAACTTATCCTCCAATTCTTTAATAAGAGAACGACAATTATTATAATTGTTATACGTTTTAATCATAATTCCCTCAGATTCAATTGCAGGATAATTAATCCGTACATTACCATCATTATTCGAATACAACCCACAGTTGCGTTCTATTTCGTCCAGATCACCGACAACTGAATCATCCCCGCCCCGTGACAATTCAATGTAGATTTTTGAATTTCTTGCCTTCCTTGCCTGCTCTTCTACATAAGCATGGTAACGAAATACATTACCTTGTTTTTCCGAAGCACTCTCTTGGAAGAAGAGCTTGAATGCCGCATAAGATGGTACAGCGTTACTTATTCTAAAACGATTGGACATTTGCACAAGACGGGTAAACTCATGGTTCATACTGGAACTACTACAGTACACCCATGTTTCAGCCTGTTCATCGAACCCTGATACAATGCTAATCCCAGCACTCATTGCCGTTGTTCCAAGTATAACTTGAGCACCTTTCGGAATATGTCCAAGTTCGATTATAGACAATTCTCCTTCACTCCGTTCCTTCTCTTTCTTCGAATATATTCCAACCGCTTTGATTCCCTTCTTAGCCAAGTCTTTTTTGAAGTCCTCGATCAATCTTTTATTTTCAATGAATACCAGAAGTTTTCTTGACGGATCCTTTTTAATTGCTTCTCTAATTAGTTTTAGCATCATTGAATCTACTTCATTGGTATCTTTACCCGATAGAACTTTAAATCCGGCCTTGCGAAAAGGATTCTTTCGGTTTTTTTGTGTCACCTTGATAACCAAGTCATAAACACCCTCAATGGTTAGGCTCTCGGGTGTGGCTGTCATATGCAATACTACACCATCATTATTCAAATGATTTTCTTCTTCAGCCAAATACCTTTCAATCGTTTCCGACTTGAATGTTGAATCATTAGCTAACATATGGCACTCATCGAGTATCATGATACGATGATCTTTCAAAACTTCTAACGTTGCTAAATCATAGCCACTTCGTCTTACATTTTCACCTTCAATCAATTTCATATCGAGAATAACATGTGCATGATCCGGCGTTGTAAGAAACTTGTCGTTGTTCGCAATAATACTTTCACGTTGTCCCTTAATCATTTCATCCGAACCAGTTAAAACGGCTGATTTTTCTGTTGAAAAACTATTCTTGAGGTTATTGATTAAGTTTCTTCTCGGGATCGACATGATCGAATAGGATAAGCTGCTAATACTTCTGTAAACTTTTTTGAAGGTCTGTAATCTTCCATTAAATTCATCAAGTACATCTAAAATGAACTTGGACTTACCTATTCCTGTATCACCGACAAATAAGATACGTTTTCCTGGATTATTTAGTAGCAAATCTTTAAATTCCTTGGCAACCTGTTTATTTTCCGAAAGGTATCCTTCGATTTCCCATTCCTTATCAATTTTCATTTCGCATTTCTCACTTAGTTGAAAAATCCCTTTTGTATCAATACCAAATGTGTGCAAATCGTAAATGAAACTTCCCATTGTTCTTTCAACATATCCATAACCCTCAATCTTGTAGAGCTCTTCTTGGTATTTCCCTTCACCATCATCAATGATTTCACATAGTTGGTATGCTTGGTTTCTATCAATTAGCCCTTCAAGCATCATGCTATAGAAGGTCTGTAAAAGATTAAACCACGCATCATAATCATCAATAAATGGTAATTCTTCAAGTGCCTTAACAATAGCATCGAAGTTAACTCCAATTGTTTGGTAATGATTATTGAATCTATTGTCGGCTAGTTTCCTGGCAACCCGCTTATCACTAACTTTTCTCTTTTTCGATTTCATTCTTTTCTTTTCCTTATGAAACTCATCAACGTAGGGCTGAAGATTTACCGGTTTTTGTTTCCTATTGATGCGGACCTTATTACCGGAAGCATAAATTAGCTTTAGCAAATGTTGGCTACTGTCAAAGGAAATCCCTAATTCTTGTTCCCAATACTCCATTCTTCTCTTATACGCATATGCCCACTGCTCATAAGAACAGTTTTCTAAGGGAATAACCCGCTCATATACGTGGTATCGGGGATCACTGAAATCATCACTACTTGAGAATGATCTTTGAACCATATAGAAGTTTTTAAATAACCTCTTTTCAAGTTCTTTTTTCCTTTCGTAAGATAAGTGCTTAATGTCATCAATGTCGAATTCGAAAATATTTGACATAAAGCCCTTTACTTCATCTCTTTTATTTGGTGAATCAAGCCAAGTTGCCACAATATGTGGTGTTCCAGTTTCTAGCACATTATGGGCCAATTCATGTTCATCCATATGACTGTACTCTGTTTTGTTTCCAATGTTTACTGATTTGAAGTAGTTTTGCATTTTAGCTGCTTCATATTTTGATGGTTTTGTTTTATAGCGATGAGTGTAAGGGGTAATCAGTAGGTTATTTTGAGGAAATTCAGGAGTTTGTGAGACTTTTGTTGTATGAGGTGATTGACTCATTATTTATCACCTCCAAGCGATTCGTTATTTTTTTCTTGTAAAACATTAAACCATTCTTGAACTTGATCATGTCCATATTTATCAGTTAGTCTAGTATAATGCTTTAAACCCTCATAGATTTGTTTTGCATCTTTTGGCGATTTTACGTTTAGCTCGTTAGCCTTGCTTGCGTAAAAATTGTCACTGTATTTCTTAGTTTTCTTTTTCATATCTATCACTTCCCTTTCTTTTGGTACTTTATGATAGATTTTTTTTCAAAAGATATAACACTATATTAAATTTTCATGTTCGAGCAAGGTTTGAGCCCGCCCCTAAAACCTGTCACTTTTTTTAGTACAGTTTAGTGGATGATATAAAGTTAAAAGTGACAATTTTTGAGGTGTAGTATTAAATATAGACTCCACTTTTGTCACTGTTTGATAGATAAACCGCAGGCCTTCCTACCATCTTCGTAAATAGGATTGTAGCTTTTAGTAGAAAAAACCGAAAAAACTTTTAGGGGTGGCAAAACTGGAGTAGGGAGAAATAAAAACATCTTGTTAATAGGTCACTTACGCAGTCCCTTTTACCTTGGCAAATTGTTTTTATGTTTTTATATGGTAGAAAAATTTGTACCGTGACTCCTTCAAACAAGGGTGTGACGACCTATATAAATTTAGTAAATAAATAATATATATAAAGCACCCGAAACTGTTTTACTATTAAAAAACCGTCCCTCATAAGTAGTTGGACGGTTTAAAATAAGAATCTTTCCTATAAAACTATATCTACAGTTTGACAGACGTATCAACCAGCTTTTCCTGAAAATCCTCCCGGAACTCTTGGCGTTTCACGCTATCATCTGAGAAAAATTTAATTCCCAACAGCCGAACATCTTCATTTTCGCTCAGCACCTCAATGTCGGGATGGGTGGATAGGGTCAGTAAAAAGTCTTCTTTCCATTGATCCGCTTCGTGTAACGTTTTATTTTTCGGCTCCAAAAACACTTGATAGGTGCATTCCGTATCCTTTAAATAGAGAAGGAAATCTGGCATGAATCCTCTCGTCTTTCCGATTTCGGTTATTTTCACCTTTTTATGGTTACGGATTAGATAGACTTCGTCGTACTTAGATTCCAATTCATCCATGTAGTTGTTGATAAAATCAATCATTTCCTGTTCCAATCCGTTGACGATAGCTTTGTCGAATATGAACCAATCATGAGACTTCATATTTTTCGTGCGGATGACCTCACTCATTGTGCGGGTATTTCCACGCACTTGATTCACTTCAACATGATAGTCGTTTATCAATTCAGTAAATCTTATTCCTTCAAACTTAGGAGTGCCTTTCAACTTCATATAATTTAAACGAATTTTACTTTCGGCATAGACAAGAAACTTCTCAACATGTCTCAGCTTTTCATAGGAAGACAACTTGTCAATAGACAAACCAGAAGGCATTGTCAGGTGGATTCTCAAACTCCCTAAAAAGTTGTCGCTGTCAATAAAATCATCTATGGAAGAAATACTTGGTACGAATTGTTTTAAGTTAGAAAACCAGTAAAATGGATTTCTTTGGATTGCCTTTTGTAAAAGTATCCGCTCTGGCTTTAACTCCACTTCTCTAGTCTGAGACATAATTACCTCTTTGTCAGCCCCATATCTTTTTTCGATAGCAGTTTCATAATCTGATTCAAAATAGGGTGATACATGATAGTCAGATAATCTTTGATAGTCTTCTGGTGATGTCGGGATAACCTGATTGATATAAATTTTTCCGTAACGATACAAATTGGTCTTTTTAAACTTCGACTTTATCTTTGCGTCATAGCGAGTACTTCCATCTTCTTTTACTTGAATATTGGCAGCCTCAAGTGATTTGTTCAAATTGTTGATGTAGGCATTTTCATTGATCGTGTGATAGTGTAAAGTTTCAATCACCTTTAAATCTCTACTTACATCATCGTACCTTCTTTGATAGGACCTTTCCCCCTTTTCAACAAATGGATAATATCTCGCTCCACGACCAATTAATTGGGCTTCACTATCCGTAGTGTTTCGTGTTCCCGTTGCTCCTTCACTAATCCGTACAATGTCGTAGAGATTTAGCACATCCCAACCTTCGTTTAGTTTGGCAACAGCAAAGATGGTACGTATTGGGTTATCGGCTTCTTCCAGTGTATTTAACAACAATGTGTTTTCTTCTGTTTGAAACTGAGAGTCGTTCGCATTCAGATAAGTTTCTGTGAAATCCCACTGTATATGTTGAACAACACTAGATAATTCCATGTTATTATAATACTGATACATCTTGCTCCAAATGCTTGAACTTTTGCCATAAATGTTTAGTCCTTTTATTATGGCTTCCTGCAACTGGTTAACAGACAGACTTTCAATCATGGAAATAAACTTCTGATTGGTTTCAATTGATATAGCGATTGTATTTGATTTGAACAGGATGATTGGTTTCAAATCAATCCCACTATCCTTGGCAATGTACTTCCTAAATTGACTTAATAAAACGGCATTCAACATCTTTTGTTCATCATCTTCATTTGCTTGAAGAAGTACAACATTCTTTGAGTATTTATGTTCCATAAATTTCTTCAAATCATATTGATAGACAACTTTGTTTTGCATCTTTGAAAACAATAAATCATTCTCTAAATTAAAAGTTGCACTAAAGCCTAAAAGACGATTAGAGTGTTTTAAAGATAAAATGTTCTCTATAGTCCGTTCCCATGAACGCATATCAGCTTCCTTTTTCGTTAATTTTTTCTTATCCCGCTTAGTATCAGCAAAATAATGATGAGCTTCATCCGCAAGCATAACGATTTTCAATTCTTCTATATAATCAAATGTTAATCCATTTTCCTTCGGTTCCATCAAATCGCCATGCAACTTCTGAATGCTTGTTAACTTCAAGTAGATGGTGTTCGGTGTTGGTTGCAGTGGGAACATGTCTACTGTTTGAATGTAAATAGGTTGTCCCTCTATAAATATACCCTTTGGATTGAACAAATATTTAGGTGAAACAGTATTTGTTAGGTTGTCTCGTGTCTTTTTTACTATGGCATCACTATCTGCAAAAAAGATGAAATTCTGATAACCTTTTTCCTTGAATAAATAAAGGATACTTGCAGCGAGAACTAATGTTTTCCCGGAACCCGTCGCCATATGAAATAGTAAATGATTGTACGCTATATCCGCAGCATCTGAACGCTGTGTATAAATGAAATGTTGTAATGCCTGTTCCTGATACGGTCGGATTTTATGATTCAAATTATCCTGTAAATACAAGGGGAGTTCTAAAGGAAGTTCATGCAACTTCGTCAAATCTTCAAAATTACGGCTAATAACGGCATGTAGAATTTCTTTACTCATGCCTATCACCACCATTATTTCGATAGAAGGAATGATTGAATTTCTTCACAGACTCGTCTACATCAAACTTAGTATCATCTATTTCTGTATAGCCTAGATAGAGTTGGTTCATATCTAATGCTTCTATCAACAAGCATTTCTTTTCATTCAAAGAAAGATTGACAAAGTTAGTATTTTCATTTGTGATTTTTTCCATATCAGCCTTGAAGTTTAAGTAAGCAGATTCAATCATTATTTGGATAATCTTATTTAATCTTTCATGATTTTCCACTTCTTGAATTAGCTGGACGTATTTCGTATTCAATTCTTGCATTTCTGCATAGATAAAACTTCCTCCACCTTTCCATTGGACATCCTCAGAAATCCCCCCTTGTTCACCCTCGATCACCTTTTGTAGCCGTGGAACCGAAACCGTTTGGATATAATCCATTTGTTCGATGCCTATAAATTGCCTGTTCATTTTCAAGGCAACAGCTTGTGTCGTGGCGGACCCCATGAAGAAATCAAGAACAATATCATTTTCTTTTGACGCTAATTTTATAATTCTATTAATCAATTTTTCAGGTTTAGGGGTTGAGAAAACTGAGTTTCCGAATAAACCCTTCAATTCACTATTCGCTTCTCGTGTTGTCCCTGCATCTGTACTGTCCCAAATATTTTCAGGCGTTCTTCCAGTTTGATTCGATAAATATATTTTTCTTATGATACCTGAATTGTCTGGCTTGAAAATGATTTCTTTTGTTTTTATCTTTTCGTCCACGGACTCTTTAGACCAACGCCACCCATTGTCAGGTGGGGGGATAATAGTACCATTTGGAGCTATAATATTAAACTTTAATGTTTGTCGCAGATTGGGGCTTCTTACATCTCCAGCTCTCCAAGGACCTTTTGGATCATTGTCTGGATTTTTATAATTGATATTATTCTCTTTCGTTCGAGGTAACTTGAAAGGATCCAAGTTCTCTTTATCTTTAGCATAAACTATTAAGTGATTATAATGCCTTGAAAAAAAACGTTCGTCATTTTTACTTTGTTTTGTGTGATTCCATATTACGTCGGCAAGAAAATTATCTTCCCCAAAAACAGAATCCAACAACACATTAAGATAATGACTTTCATTTGAATCAATATTGATCCATATACTTCCGTCATTAGACAATAACTCTTTAGCTATTTCGAGTCTGTTCTTCATGAATATTAACCATGACGAACGATTAAAACGATCATTGTATTTAAAACCGTCATTGCCAGTATTGTATGGAGGATCTATATAAATTAATTTAACCTTACCGGCATATCGTCCTCTCAAGGAATGCAAGGCAATTAGGTTATTTCCTTTTAAAATCAGATTGTCTGTCTCTTCAAATTCAGTAATTTCATGTTCGCCTTCTACATCATATTTTTTTATGTTAGTTAGAACTTTAGGTGAGAGCATTACGTCAATTTCTTCTCTAGCTAATACGCTATGATAATAGATTTCGCTTTTTCCGACATCCTCTTTTGTCATGCCACCTTCCAAAACACAATCCTTGTAAGGAAAATCCAAAACCACATCAGAATCATATTTCAAATATTTGCCTTCGCTTGTCAAACCAACCTCATTACGGAAACGAGTGTAACTATTCTCCCAATAATTTTTAAATCGAAGCATTGTAACAAATTCATCCGTCTTGAACACAATACCATTTCGGACTTTTACCGAATAGGCTGTTTGTATGTAATCATTCGAAAGCAACGCTTCTATCAAATCAGTCCGGTATTCCCGTACATCCTCAACCACTTTGTTTTTTAATAATGTGTCTCTTTCCCAATACTCCGGAAAGTACAATAAAACTTTTTTTATTTCCTTCATTAATATAGTTTCCATCTGACAACCCCACCTTTTAAACACTTTTTTCTAGTTTCCTCTTCAAAAGATAATTTGAATTAAAAACTATCTTTTAAATTCGCACCTTAATACCTTTATCATATCAAATTACTTCAACTTTCGATAATATCGAGATAATAGATAGAAGAAAACGTGGCGTTTTAGTTAGCTATATGCAAAGAAAGCTATAATCCCCCTTATATTATTATTTTTCCAACCCAAAACAATTAAAAGAAGAATGGTATATTAATGCTGGCAAATAAACTTATAACATTAGAAAAGGCCGTGAGAGAAGTGAATAGATTGAAGAACTATATAGATTTAGTGGGGAACTATGAGACTGATACACTTTAAAAGTGGATAATAAAGGCAATACGCCCTAAATAGCATCAAAAGAATTATAGAAATAGCTTCCAAGGAAGGAATTACACATAATGGTAAGCAACTAAAAAGAAGTTATGTAATTAAAATAATCAATAACAAACCAATGGACGAGTTGGGTCGAATATTGCGATTAGGATATAGACATAAGATAAAGCCGAATAGAAGGTAACACCTGTAGATGGGTGCCCTTTATTCTACCCTGAATTAAAACTATTGCATATTAGGTACTTTCAATGTACTAAAACATAAGCAATCAAAAGTGGTGTCTTTTTTATCTTTTATGACATATTTCCGTACATAGAGCATTTTTCTAAGATTACCAACAGCTATTTTAAAACATATCTTATATAGGTATATGATTCGGTAATCCTGATTTTTTTCTGAAGTGATTATTGCCATCAAGATTATCCAACCTTGCAATGTTATTGATTCACTTATTACATTATTTTGATCCATCCCTTTCATAAGGAAAGCTAGTATATTAAATTAGCAACAGCCCCACCGCCCTTAACCCTATTTGTGTCCATTGTAGTGGTTTGATGGCAATTGGCGGAAATAAAGCCTTTGGAGGCTCATTCGCATCAATAGCGTACCCACACAGGACAATCACTTCTAAGTTCCCCTGTGGAGCCCCTGACCCCTCTTCCGATGATCACTAAAAAGTGGCACGGCGGCCAAGGGCAAGCAGCTAAAGCTGTGGCTAAGATAGTATATATCTGTGGGAGGACAACCTTTGTCACAGGTGGATCAAAAAGATGGCACAACTGGGTCTATTTGATGGCAGTAATCAGAAGGAGCAATAAATTATAATACCAATCCGTCATTTCCTAACATATTTTATTCTCTCCATCTTTGCCTTTAATAGGATTACGCAGGACCCTTGTAATCTTAGAATTCGATTAACCATTAGCATTGAGCACTATTAGAAAGAATAGACCATTAACTTTGGTAGATAAGGGGTACTTTTTTATTCATAGGGATAATGCTGTAATAATGCTCCCTTAACATAGCGTAGGCAATAATTGCTTCATCCTTTCTATTTATTTCGATTTCAATATAGTACAACGAAATATTTAAGCCAGCAACAAACGGGTTCCCTTAACTTGCGAGAATTTGCATTACCTACACAGATGTTTTCAGTCAATGAGGTTTTCTTATAGAATTACCGCAATCTAATTTATGACATATCTTATATAGGTATATGATTCGGTAATCCTGTTTCTTTACTGATCACTCTGTCAAATAGAAAAGCACAAATGCCAATATTGAACTTGATTCAAGTCGTTATTAGTACATTAAGTAGAGTTAATTCCCAACCACAGATCTTCATATACTAGAACTAGATTTGGTCTTAATCCTGTCCCTGTACTGTGTAGTAAAAAAGAGCCCAACAACCATGAATCAAATCCACAACTTTTTTGTGTTTTCTCTACATAAAGACCGTATTAGAGCTAGATTTGGTACATTATATGAATCATACCCTCGATAATCAATTGATAGGGTACCTTAAACAGATCCAATCAAGTTCTAATAACAATTCAAATTATTAAAAATGCCATTGAATAACTGGTATATTCCATGTTATTCAATGGCATCACTTTTTTTAATCTGTTATTTCCTTAAACTCTCTAATGTTCACTAGGATTTTTTCTAAATATGCCATGATTTTCTCTGTGTCCCAACTGAAACCACAAAGTAAAATGACCAACCTATTTTTCATAAGTGCTTTTCTCTTTCCAACCTCGATTCTGTAAATGAAAGCAGGTGATAAATTTGTCCTATCAGCTAAATCCTGTAGACTCATCCCATACTTTTTTCGAGTTACTCTGACGTACCCACCAAAATCATTTAATGCCATTACTATTTCCTCTGCATTACTCATATCAATTCCTCCTGTATTTTACTGGCAATTACCAGTCCCATTTTTGTTATTGCACCATATACTACTGAAGATAATGCTGAGATATAACTCTCTCTACTAGAACCATAATAAGTTATTAAACATTTATGAAAACAATAGTATAAAAGGAAAACAGGAGCGTGATGCGAAATGCGACATGCAGGACTTCAACAAATAAACCTAATTAAACGTGAAGAATATGTGAATGGTTCATTAGCAGATATAAAAGACCTAAGAAAAGTTGTAGAAAAACCTTCAAATAAGCTATAGCACTTTTTGCAAAGAGATGCGTAAGGGTGGATACATCTTCAACCATTCAATAAAACAATATGAGAAGACATTAACTATTCAGGAGACTAGGTGATAGAAAAGCATATCAATAAAAGTGGCGATTCTGACAATTTCATTTAATTCATAGCAAATTACAACGATGAGCTTAAAATGCTATTAAAAGTGAATTCCGATCAGTTAGTTTTGAAATGTTTATGACCGCAACATTGACACTGTAACAAAAACAATGCAAATTAACTCCTAGGTATATAAAGGGTTTTCCAATTTATGTTCAACCAAGTTTCGGCATCTACAATTACGTGATATTGTCTCACAGTGTCTTTGCGAATTTACAAAGAGCTACCAGGATGGACCCCTTCATAAATGACATTTAGGGTCCGGTCTATTTTTTACCGTCTATCGGTCTATGAATATCAATTATTTATTTTCTTTCCACGACTTCAATAAACTAATTATTTCATGTTGGGTATGCCCATCCCAACCATTTTCGACCCACTAAAAACACCTTTCACTATTACAGTACCATTTTCCAGCAAAGTTCTTGTAACCGGATAAAATCCGAAATAACAAGCAACTTGTAAAGGAGTTCGTCCAAGTCGATCCATTTCTTTAATATCTACATCTTGATCAGTACCAGCTTTTTTATTGATTCCAAATTGTTCATATACACCACCATATACAAAGAATCTATCATTGAGATCTCCCTTCTTCTCCCAACTTCAGTCCAGACTGCATAACCCAAGTAAAAATTAAAATTTTTACTTGAACATATTATGACAAGTTTTCTCATAGTCCCTATCACTATGGATAGTAAAAAGACTAAGATACATAGTCGTGTTAATCCGGATGTATCTTCCCTATTTATTACTGGTCGATTACCAATTATTGATTAGAAAACTACCAGAAATAAATATTCCATCAAGGAATTTAATTTTCATTTGCCAATTCCTTCTCCTCTAACTTTGTAAGTGCCTCTATTGCCACGATTAAATGTTTTTCTTTGGGCTTTGAGGTAAAAAGCATGTATTGCGTAACTTTTCCAATCATTAATACTAGATTCCAAATTCCTTTTGGTTCACTTTTCCATACCTCGAACCCTATACTCCATGAAACCAAAAACACCCAACTTGCATCATCAAATATCATAGATAGTATAAAGAAACAGATGACAACGGAAACCACTAGATTTGTACCGCAATCTTTATGCGTTCTCGGTTGCTTCTTCACCTCCTCCAATGTTAAATTAGGATCTTTCAAATAGGCGTTTGCGACCTGGTGTTCTGACGAATGATATTTTCCTATGGGAGTGATTTTTATGATAAGACCAGCTATAAATAAAGCACCAAAAAACATCTTTAAGGTGCTAATTGAAACGGTATGTGAAAGATAAGAATTTGACGTTCCAATGAATAAATACTCCATCAATAACAGAACTATTATCGCAAATAGAAATCGCCTCCAGTATTCAATTATTAATTCAAGAAACATGGAAAATGAGCGAACAAAAGGTATCTTTGAAAGAACAACGATTATTTTCTTATTCTCTTTTTTTAATCGGATTTCTGTCGTGATTTCCCCACCCCTAAATCGTGATATTGACTGATGCTTTTCCCCTGTAAAACTTACAAAATCATATCCGGCTCTTCCACCAACTATTTCCAAAGTCTAACTCCCCCTTTATATAAATTCATGGTTGTTTTTTATATCAGTTTTTATAAATTCCAGAATTTCTTTCGTTAACCTTTCCTGCTTTTCCGAAGATAGTCCAAATTTATGAATGTAGGAAAGGGCATTTTGCAAGTTGGCATCTTTCATGATTAACTTTCTTACACCCACAGGGATCTTCCCAGACATCCAAAATAATTCATCCAGGTCTACGTTATATAGTTCTGCAAAACTCACTACTAAGTCATCCGTTACCTTCCTAACACCTCTTTCCATTTGAGAGACATAATTAATGGAGATTTCCAACCTGTCCGCCACCTGGGAGAGGGTAAAACCCCTTTTTGATCTCTTTTCTTTTATGTATCTACCGAATTCTTTTTCATCAACTACACTTTCTTCATTCAAAACTCCCGATAATATTTTCTTTTCCATATCAAAAGACCCTTTCAATGTATTATTAGGGGGATTTACTTTAATATGTTCTAATCCCGAGGTATTAATTGTCACATTCATTAATCCTTATTTATAAATATATTTTTCCTTATTTATTTCAAGCTCTTACTCCATTTCCTATAGTCAAAAGCCCACAAAAAAACACTTGCAGAAATTTAATTCTACAAGTGTTTTTCTTCCCCAAAATTTTTTATTAATAAATGACACCGTCCCATTTTTACCATCCTTTGACACTCCCCTTCTAAATAAACGTTAATGCTCCCACCACTTTAGTCATTTTTTACATCGCCCAAAAAAGTAGAACAACCCATAAGGTCCATTTTTATTAAGTTGAAACCACTCAATAATTCGCTCATTTCTTTCACGGATTCTTTTTGTCGCAATTGATTCCGTTACTTTACCATAAGCCACATTTGCTTGTTTTGTTGATGCTCCAACTACTTTGATAGGGATAGACATCCCAGTTTCCTTAAATGTTCGTGTTTCACTTTTCAATTTACTCACATTGATGCACCCTCCAACTATTATTTGCATCTAAAAAGCGAACTAAATATTCCAGTATCCTGACTTTTAAGTTTTGTACGGATCTTTTCATTTCTTACATATAATCTTTTTTCTGCATTCGATGGTCCCGAATCAGCTAAGTGGAGATTTAAACTTCTTGTTATTCTTTCATTTTCCCTTCTTAATCTTATTGAATGATTAGATGGGGTAATTATAGGTATTTTAACGCTTACTTTTTTATATTTTACTTGGTTGCTATCTTCATTTGCATTGATGACTTCTTTCCTGATTGAAGGACAAGAATCGCTTTCTTTCCTCTCTTCTTTAGTTTGTGAATAAGTAACCTGAACTTTAAAATCTTGACCCGTCAACTCTTTTAGTACTGTAATAAAATGATGCTCGTATCTTTCCACAATCCACTCTCTAGCAAATTTACTGGCCGCATTGATTACAATCGTATTATCCTCCACTATTTGTCCTGTTAATGGAGCAATCCACGTATCGTGCATTGGCTTTGATAGTCTTTGTTGTATCATTTGTATGACAATCTCCCAAAACAGCTGTGCTTCGTCCTTGTCCATTCTACGCACTCCTTTAATTTTGATTTGTGGCATTAACTTTCCGTAAAACCTACTATTACATTGACTATAGTCAAAATAAAAAAACACCTGAAAAGTTACAAGTGTTTTTGCTTCAAATTTTGATTAAATTGTGAGATGAATGAATACTGATTCATTTTCTACACCCTGTCCGATTGATTTATTAACCACATTTTAGCTTTTCACTTTACTAATTGCAAATATCTAGGTATTTTTTCAAACTAAGAAGTTGATACTTTCTACTCTTTTTTCTTATTGAGTGTTTTCTTTGCAATCACTTATAAATACCACTCTATGAAAGGAAATGCTGAAAATGCTTTATAGGTGTTATAATAGCAGTAAATATTATTCCAATTAAAGAAGGCTGACGCCTATAAAAACACTGAAGATAAGAGTATTTGAATGGATAAGCTCACTATACGAAATGTATTCATTTGATGAGATAGAGAATGCAGCAATAGACCGTTCTTTTAGTTTTAGGTTAGAAGGCTTTGCAGATGAGCCAAACGTTTATTTAAGAACGACTATTGAAGGATTAGAACTTGGATTTGAGACCATCTTCTGGTAGGGACAAGTGCCATCCCCTGGTTCAGTTAAAAAGCATTCAGTAACCTGGGATACTTTCCCTTCATTGGGCAGTGAGCAGCAACAAGAGTTGATACTTGAGTTACTTATGAAAACAATTAATTCAAGAAAAAGGCAATATAGAAAGTGCCAATTCTGTGGTAAGAAAGTTGCCAACGAACATCGAATAGATCATAATACATGTCAAAGTTGTGCTAGTAAACATCTTGGAGTGTTTTTTAATAATAGCTTATAAGTGTGGAACCGCACTAGCTAATGAATATATATTAAGTAACTTGAAGGGATGTAATGATATGCCATCTGAAGAAAGCATTAAAAAAATTAAGGAAGAAGTAAAGAGCGATATTGCAAGATCTCTAATTGATACACTTTCTGCAGCATTCATAGCAGAAAAGCTAGATTTAGACATTGGAATAGTTCATGATTTAAAAAAAGATTATGAACAAAATGGAAATATCAATAAAGCCAAACAAGACATAAGAGAGGAAGTTGCTAGATCTTTAGTAGATAGTCTTGCTGTTCCATTTATAGCCACAAAAATTGGAGTTGATATAGAGAAAGTAATGAAATATAGACAGGACTATGAGCAGGGGCTGAAGAAGTAATTAAAAATCTGTGTGGTATACCTGCGAACGCCACACCTTCCGGAACCAATATTGGCAAGGGATTTAAAGGATTATTGAAATTAGAGAAAAAGACTGAATCACTATTGGATCCAGCCCGAATTTGTATTGATGTTACGATTGAATCAAGACTGAGTACGTAACGTTCACTTGCTCTTTTTTTCTCCACGCTCTTTCCTCCAATACCATCTATTTAGCAGTAGGTACCGAATTTTTAGCATGGAAACCAAGAAAGTAACAGGGAAACACGAAAAGCTATTGAAAACACATTAAGTTTACGATTTATACAGTGAGGATAATAACAGTATTAAGTATAATTGAATAAAAAATAAGACACTCGAAACCTCCTAAATATGGAATTGACTATATTTCCACCTTTAAATATAAAAGTTCCTGTAATTTGTGATAAAATAAAAATTACTCCGTGCTAGTAACACGAAGTCTCCAGTAGTTTGCTCGAAGCGAGAGGCTGCTCAATTACAAGTTTTGTATAAAGAGACCACCCTTAGCTTTTGGTCGAGCGATTCGGGGTGGTTTCCCTTTGGACTTTTTTAACTTCGGATTGTATAGAATACTCCGACATTATAATTAAATTCTTTCCGGAACAGAAGGGGGAAAAGTAAGGGAAAACTGATAAAATCCTATTGTATAAGGGATTGGAGGGATATTGTACGAAAAGGAAAAGGCTGAATCACTATTGGACCCAGCCTGAACTTGTATTGGTTATTTATTTCCCTTTTTAAAGCTCTGATAATTCTTATTTCCACCTGAGAGATTAAATACCTCTTTGAAGCCCATATTGGTTAATACATTTTGTGCTGCATTACCAGTTACACCTTTATTACAGTATGTGATTGTAGGTAAATTAGGGTCTAATTTTTTACCCTCCGAACGTAATTCGGCTAGTGGAATATTAATCGCTCCATCTACCTTTGATACTTCATACTGTTTTGTTGCTCGAGTATCAATGATTTGGAATTTCTCCCCGCCTTCAATTCTATCTGTTAATTCTTGAGGAGTAATAAGTTTATTTTTCTTGTCAATCGCATTTTGTAAAGCCATACCAGTATACATTACTGGATCTTTTGTTGTACTAAATGGTGGTGCATAAGCCAAATCTAAATGGAATAGATCTTCAGCTTTTGCTTTAAATGAAATTGCCGTTACGAATACGTCAATTCTTTTATCGACACCATCTTGGCCAACAATTTGCACACCTAGAATCTGACTTGTTTTTCTATCTGCAATTGCCTTAATTACTAATTCCTTTCCACCAAGATATTCTGCTCTTGCCGGTTTAATATTGTGAAGAACTTCAATATCAAATCCTTCAGCCAATGCTTCTTTTTCACTTAAACCAGTATAACCAACAGCTAAATCAAATACTCGCAAGATTCCAGTGCCTAGTATTCCTCTGTGTTCTAAATCGCCACCGGTAATGACATCTCCAGCGATACGCCCCATTTTATTTGCCGTAGAACCTAATGGACGATACACTGGTTTTCCAGTAACTACGGAAAAACTTTCTGCCACATCTCCAACAGCATAAATATCGGGGAGATTAGTTTGCATTTTACTGTTTACTCTAATGGCTCCAGATGATCCTAGTTCAATACCGATTTCTTCAGCTAATTTAGCGTTTGGTTTCACACCTGTTGCTAAAATAACCATATCGGAGTCGATGACATTCCCACTTTTTGTTTCCACCGTCTTTTCCGTAATTGTGATTGCTTCTTCATTTAATAATAAATGAACCCCGTTCTCTTTAATATGTTCTTCCACTCGAAATGCCATATCTTTATCCAAATGCGGCATGATTTGATTGCTTCGCTGAACAATTGTTACTTCTAAACCTTTATGGGTTAGTTGTTCTGCCATTTCAAGTCCAATGAAACCAGCACCAACGATTGTAACTCTTTTCGGATCATTAGTAACCATATACGAATTTATAGCTGCAGTATTTTGTATGTTACGGACATGAAAGACATGCTCCATATCCATCCCTATAATTGGTGGGGTAGTTGGATTAGCACCAGTTGCAAAGACCAAGGTTTCATAATTGTCTTCTTTAGTCTCACTGGTATCTAAGTTTTTAACCGTGACTACTTTCTTATCTGGATTTATCTCTATCACTTCATGGCGGGTATGAACATCTACGTTATACCGCTTTTTAAACCATTCAGCACTTCTAGGCGTTAGTGTCTCTAATTCATCTACTTCGCCGCCTAAAAAATAAGGGATGCCGCATATTGAATACGAAATATCATAATCGGCATTATACAAAGTGATTTCCGCATTTTCGTCATTTCTACGTGCTTTTGCTGCAACCGATGTTCCCGCCGCAACCGAACCAATAATAATGATTTTCATATGATTATATACCTCCAAAACATCTCGTGTTGTACTCTAGCAGGACTGATTCATACCTAATAAAACAAATTGTGAACCGTTTGGTGTTTCATCATCATCTAATGTTAGACCCTCGACGGTGTCCTTTACATCCCTATCAACAGCAACCTTTATTCCATCAATTTCTTCAACAATATCATTTTCCTCCGGTGCGTCTAAAGATATTCCTAATTGCGGTCCACAACATCCAGCACCCATTGAGTAAAAACGAATTCCTTCTACACCTTTTTCTTCAAAAATACCCTGTAATTTAGTTTTAGCCTTTTCTGTTATATTCATGTTAAATTCCTCCTCCTGGTTTAAGACTGAACAAATTCTTTTAAATTGTCGTAACCGATTTTCACTTCCTTCATCCAAGGAATAAGTGCAGCATTATCTGTCATCTCTTCTTTTACTTTTCTAATCCATTGTTTTTCACTTGCAGCACGTGCTTTTAAAACATTATCCGTTGTACCTGTTACATATAAACTTCGATTGATGACCCACCATTTTGGTGTAATCTCAGCACGTTTCAAATCATTTTGTAAACGACTTGCCTCAAAAACAGGGGTTGCTTCTGGTAATGTAACTATGACCACACCTGTTTCTTCGGGGTTACGGAGTCGTGGTAATAAGTTTCTTACACTTTCCGGAATTTCACCTGTCGAACGGCTCATTTCTTTATGATAGGCTTCCGACGAATCAAGTAGGAGAAGTGTATGCCCAGTTGGTGCTGTATCAATAACTACAATTTCTTGTTTTGACCTTTCTACTACATCAGCAAATGCACGGAATACAGCAATTTCTTCTGTACATGGTGACTCAAGGTCTTCCTGTAAGTATGAAAGTTCGTCATCACTCAACTCGCCAGCATTAGTGATTACTTCTTTTTTGTAATTTTCCACTTCTACTTCTGGATCAATGCTACTAATAGATAGACTTTCATTAATTGCACTATTTTTAAACATATAATCAAGGTGTGCTGCCGGATCAGTTGTTGTTAAGTGAACTTTATGTCCTTTTTCCGTCAATCCAACCGCAATTGCTGCAGCAACAGATGTTTTTCCAACTCCACCTTTACCCATCGTAAAAATGACACGAGTATTTTTAGCGGAAAAGTCATCTATAACATCTTTTAGTTCTGAAAGTGGGGATAAATCAGTCCCCTCATCATCATCCTCAAATCCAACTAAAGGTGCATCACTCACAATCTGACGAAGACGTCCAATACCAGTTAGCGAATAGTATACAAAAGGTAATGAGAATATTTGAATCTCTTGCAATCCTTCTGGAGTTTTCTTTAATGCTTCTTGCTGACCTTCATAAAAAGCTGTAGATACCCCATCATTTTCGTCATGGGTGTTCAATAACCCATTTATGATAAGCAACTGATTTTCAATACCAATCTCTCCAAGTTCTAAGGATGCACGGTTTGCTTCTATGAGGGTGGATTCCTCTGGTCTCGCAACTAAGATTAATGTCGTCTTTCCACTGTCAGAAAGAGATTCAACTGCTTTTTGGTACATATCCTTCTTATCCCCAAGACCTGACAATGGACCCAAACAAGAGGCACCATGTGTAGCTTCTTCAAGATAGCCTGACCACGCTGTCGGTAAGGTTAATAAACGAAGCGTATGACCAGTTGGAGCTGTATCAAACAACACATGATCATACTGACTAAATATACTATCGTCTGCTAGTAAATGAGAGAATTCATCAAATGCAGCTATTTCTACTGTACATGCTCCAGAAAGTTGTTCTTCCATCTGATTGACCACAGATTCAGGAAGTTTTTCCCGATATGGTCCAACTGTCTTTTCTCTGTAAACTCTAGCAGCTTCCTCTGGATCAATATTACTGGCATATAAGTTTTTTACGCTTGGAATTTCTATTGGCTCACGTGATAATTCCACTTCAAATACATCCTGTAAATTAGAGGCGGGATCTGTGCTGACTAACAAGACTTTTTTTCCTTGATCTGCAAGAGCTATTGCTGTTGCACATGCCACAGATGTTTTCCCAACTCCACCTTTGCCTGTGAAAAATAGATAGGGTGTTTCGACATGCTGTTTAGGATTATACAGTGTATACATTATAAGATTCTCCTTTAGTCGAGTTTTACAGAAACACGTACACGAGGTTTCTGGGTCAATTCCTCCGCACTTACCTCCAACCATTCCGAAAATTCCTTGTTGGTTGGATATACTCCTACTTTAGCAACTTCCCCATCTAAAAATGTTATAGGAAGTGCATCTGCCCCTTTTTCCTGAAGTATCCGATTAACCGTTTCATTATCTACAAAAGCTGCAGGATCATTTGCTAAATTAAATCTCTTAATATCTACACCCTTTTGTTCCAGTGAATACACAGTTGAAGCAACCCTTGTTAAGTTCGGATCAACACCTGGTCCACAGACACCTGTTGAACAACACATTGCTGGATCAAAAATTTCTACTTTTTTCATCATTTTTGTCCTCCTCGCATTAATATATAATTATATCCTTATATCTTAATCAGAAGATAAGCCCGAGTATTAGATCACGGCCTATCTTTTATTCCCCTGTTTCAGCAAATCGTTTGATTCGTTCACCAATTTCGTCACGAACTCGCTGGAAAACAGCCCATTTCTCTTCATCTGTTCCCTCTGCCTTTGCAGGATCATCAAAACCCCAATGTTCTCTTCTAACATGTGGCGGTGTCATTGGACAACGATCAGCTGCATCACCGCAAAGAGTTACTGCTAACGTTGCATTATCGAGGTACTCCTTATCAATCAGTTCTGATTCATGGTCAGAAATGGCTATTCCTACTTCATTCATTGCTTTGACAGCATTCGGGTTCAAGCCATGTGCCTCAATTCCAGCACTTCTAACTTCCCATTCATCTCCAAGAAGTTGCTTCGCCCAACCTTCTGCCATTTGGCTTCTGCAAGAGTTACCAGTACATAAAAGATAAATTGTTTTTTTATCCATACAAATGCTCCTTTTTAGAATATAGTCAACGTTAAATATAGACCTAATAGTGTGATGAACAGGATTGGTATTGTTAAAATAATACCAGTTTTGAAATAGGTACCCCAAGAAATCTTAATACCTTTTTGAGTTAACACATGGAGCCATACTAAGGTTGCTAAGGATCCTATTGGTGTGATCTTTGGACCTAAATCTGCCCCGACTATATTTGCATAAACAAGTGCTTCCCTTAACACACCAGAAGTATTTGTTTCAGCAATTGCTAAAGCGTCAATCAATACCGTTGGCATATTATTCATGATAGATGATAGAAAAGCAGCAATGAACCCCATACCAACTGTAGCAACAAACAAGCCTTCATCGGATACAGCTTGAATCACACTTGCTAGTGCAGATGTGAGACCAGCATTTCCTAATCCATACACTACAACATACATTCCAATGGAAAAGAACACAATATCCCAAGGTGCTCCCTTAATAGCTTTTTTTGTATTCACTGCACTACTTTGTCTAGCCATAATGATGAAGAATATGGCAATGGTTCCCGCAATAATAGAAACAGGTATATTAATAAATTCGCTTGTAAAGTATCCAATTACTAATAAAGCTAGGACATACCATGATAACCGAAACATTCTATGATCCCTAATTGCATCTTTAGGTTCACCTAATTTAGTAACATCATATGATTTTGGAATACTTTTTCTAAAATAAATCAGTAACACCGAAATAGTTGCAATTAGTGAAAATATATTTGGAATGAACATTCGTAAAGCATACTCAACAAATCCAATACCAAAGAAGTCTGCAGACACTATATTTACAAGGTTACTTACAATAAATGGCAATGAAGTTGTATCAGCAATAAATCCACTCGCCATGATAAACGGAAAAATCATTTTTTCTTTGAAATTCAAATTACGCACCATTGCAAGTACGATTGGTGTTAGGATCAATGCTGCACCATCATTCGCAAATAAGGCGGCAACAATTGCACCTAATATACTGATATAGACAAACATTTTTATTCCATTGCCCTTTGCAAATCGGGCCATATGTAAAGCAGCCCATTCAAATAATCCTATCTCATCTAATATTAAAGAGATAAGAATAATGGCAACAAAGGCAAGGGTTGCATTCCATACAATTTCTGTTACTTCGATTACATCACTAAACCCTACGACCCCCACTAATAAAGCAATAACTGCTCCGCCCATTGCAGACCAGCCAATGTTTAAACCTTTTGGCTGCCAAATTACGAAGACTAGGGTCGCTATAAAAATTAAAATTGCGAGTATAAGCATTGTTGACAAAATAATACCTCCAATTTAACAACAAGAAATTCGTGTACCGTTTTCTTCTAATTCCTTTATTTTATCGTTTTGACTTGGCAATTGATCGAGAATATCTTTAATAAAGGAATAATACTCATTATTCTTATTGACCGAGAAAAAGATCCATTGCCCTTTTCTTTCCTCCTCGACTAATCCTAAATCTTTCAGCTTACGTAAATGTTGACTAATTGCTGGTTGACTCATTTGAAATATTTCCACGAATTCACATACACAACAAGCATGATCATCCATTAATTTCATCATTGTCAATCGTGTCTTGTCACCAAGTAACTTTAAAATTACAGCAGCTTTTTCCATTTCAATTGCTGTTTTTAGCATAACCATTCCTCCTTCTTGTTTATTATGGAATAAGTATATAACTATTCGCTTATATATACAATGAAAAAGAACGTAAATATGTGATGATTTTGTAACAACTGCTAATACCTTTAATTTTAGCTGTTTACACTAGAGTATAAGTCACGTCTCTATATTGCGGAATAATACGCATTAAAAGTAATTGTTCTCGGAATGTATTATACTAATCTGTAAGAAAGTAAATTGTACTGAACTATCTCTAAGAAGAAAGTGATTGATCTATGGGCTTATTAGATAAACTACAAACTGTTATTATATTAATTGCTGTTGGTTTAGGACTTTTATTAGGACAAGTAAACATGATTGAACAATATGCGGAGACTTTAGTTATTCCGTTTCTATTCTTGATGCTATATGGGTTGTTTTTAACAATTCCATTGCAACAATTAAAAAAGGCTTTTTCAAACATTAAATTCCTTGGAGCTAACACAATCATAAATTTTATATGGACACCAGTAATAGCTTGGGGTTTGGGTTCCATTTTCTTAGCTGATTATCCAGCTTTATGGATCGGTTTTATTATGCTTATGGTGACACCTTGTACAGATTGGTATCTCGCATTTACTGGCATTGCAAAAGGAAATGTATCTCTTTCAACATCAGTTTTACCGATTAACTTAATTTTACAAGTCGTACTTTTGCCAATATATTTGTTACTATTTGCCGGAACTATTGAAACGATACCCATATCAACGCTTATAGAGAGTATATTGATTGTATTGATTATTCCTTTTGTACTTGCTCATCTTACTCGATTCTTACTAAGAAAAAAATCAGTTTTAAATAAAAAGATTATCCCTTTTTTCGCCAATGCTCAGATTTTCTTTTTATCATTGGCTATTATGGCAATGTTTGCTTCCCAAGGTTCTTACTTGCTTGAAAACCTAGAAGTCATTTACATTTTAATTATTCCAGTTTTGTTGTTTTTTGTTATTAACTATGTAGTAGGACGCTTAGTTGGAAGGTTTTTAAAGTTTTCCTATGCAGATTCAGTTAGCTTAAATATGACGATTATTGCAAGAAATTCACCAGTTTCTTTGGCTATAGCTGTGACCGCATTCCCTGATCAGCCTCTCATTGCTCTAGCTTTAGTTATTGGACCTTTGATTGAATTACCAGTGCTCGCCATTGTCTCGCAGATACTACTTTACACAAGAAAAAAGAAGGCTGTCCTTTAAGTTTGGATAGCCTTTACTCTTTATTTCACAAGATGACTCATTTGTGGTGAAACGGAAACAATTACTCCTTTACTAACCTGCCCCATAAAATCAGTACTTTACCCTGCACAACAAGATAATTTCGAAACATCTTTATCAAATGTAAGAGCAGCTAGCCTTAGCCCTTCAGCCATTGTTAAATATGGTGCAAGGCTATCTTTTAAATCGTCGACGGTTAAACCATGCTTTACTACTAACGAAGCTGCATAAATTACATCTCCTGCATTTTCGGATACAATATGAACCCCAAGAACTTTTAATGTTTTAGCATCAGCAACAATCTTAAATACACCTGTCGTTTCACGATTTACTAGTGCTCTTGGAACGGCATCTAAAGATAATACAGATGTTTTTACTTCATAGCCTTTTTCATTTGCTTGTTCTTCAGTTAACCCAACTGTTGCAACCGATGGATTTGTAAATGTAACACCAGGAACAACGGATAAATCTAATTTTTTATTTAACCCACCAATCGCATTATCAGCAACAATTCCACCTTCATAGGCTGCTACATAAACAAATTGGGGCCCTAATGTTACATCTCCTGCTGCATAAATCTTCTCATTACTTGTTCTAGCATAATCATTTATCAGGATTTCATTTCGTTTTCCGATTTTAACACCTGCTGCACTTAAATTTAAGGAATCCGTATTTGGCTTTCTTCCTGTTGCAATAAGTAGTTGCTCTGATTCTACGACTTTTTTCTTACCATCTACCGTTATATTAACCTTTTTTATCTCTCCAACTTGTTCTATACGCTCATAAGTTACCTCTTTAATAAGGTTTATACCCTGCTCGATTAAGACTCTTTCTACAGCTTCTGAAATTTCTGGGTCATACTCTTTTAATAGCCGATCACTTCTTTGTATAAGTGTGACTTCTGAACCTAAATTATGAAATAGCTGTCCAAGTTCCAATCCGATATAGCCTGAACCAATAACAGTTAATCGTTTAGCCACCTTTTTTAATTCGAGTAGCGTTGTACTTGTTAGATAGTCCACTTCATTAAGTCCTGAAATCATTGGTATAGATGACGAAGCACCTGTTGCAATTAAAAAGCGTTTTGCAGAAAGTTTCTCCCCATTTACCTTAACTGTATTTTCATCAACAAACTTAGCTTCACCCTTTATTAAATCAATGCGATATTCATCAATTAAATCTATATATTTTTGATTTCGAAGTTCGCTAACTAATTCATTCTTTTGATTCACCAAAGAGGCTAAATCGACTTCCCCAGCAGATGTTTGTATACCTATGAATGGATTTGTTTTTACTAAATGATTGATTTCCCCTGCTCTAAGAAGTGTTTTTGATGGAACACAGCCAATATTTACACAAGTCCCTCCTACTGTTCCACGCTCAATCATTCCAACTTTTGCACCGTATTCAATTGATTTAATCGCAGCAGAAAAAGCTGCCCCTCCTGAACCAATGATGAGTAAATCATAACTTTTTTTATTATCTAATTCAATATCTTTTGGCTTCTGCGTCGAAATTTCATCTATTTCTACAGCTTGGTATTTTGCTTGCTTAATTGCCTGTTTTACCTTCTCAGCATTAATTCCATCAGGTAATTCAAATACAGATTCACCACGTTGAAAATTGGTTTCGATATTTTTACCGCCTATACTGGTTAATACAGTATCAATATGTTGTTCACACCCTGTACAGGTCATTCCGTTGATTTTAACACGATATTTTCTCATCATTTAATTCTCCCTCATTTATAAAATTGATGATATGTTTAATCAAATACTAACCATTCAATAATTGGACATTGGTGTATTGCTTTTTGATCAGGACACCTGTTTTTTAAATCTTGTAACATGGACTCTGTTCTTTTTAAATCTGCAATTTGTTTTTGAATCTCTTTCTCCTTTCTCAATACAAATTCATACATACCTTGGCAGCGTACGTTATCATTATCAACAACACCAAGTAATTTATAGCTTTCACTCAATGAAAATCCAAGGTCTTGCAGTCTTTTGATAAATTTCACACGCTTAACATCATCATCCGTATATATCCTATAACCTGCATCGGTTCGAATAGGCTCTTTTAATAACTCTTTCTTTTCATAATATCTTATTGTTTCTTTATTTACACCGCATTTTTCAGCAAATACGCTAATTCGATAGCTCAAATTATTCACCTCTATAAACATAATAGACCCTGTACCTTAGTACACGGTCAAGTATAATATTAATATTCTCTTATTCAAGTTCTGCCCTTATAATTGAGTATACCTATACTTCTGGCTTTTTCACTTTCTTCTATGGTCTAGCTAAATGGAAAAATCCCAAGAATTAGAATGTAGATCTAACTCTTGGGGAAAGTGTACTATTCTTTTACTCTCATCAGTCGCAAACTATTTAATGCTACCAAAATAGTAGCTCCCATATCTGAAAGAATAGCAATCCAAAGCGTTAACCAGCCTGGAATAACCAATAGTAAAGCAATTAATTTAATTCCAATAGCAAAAGTGATGTTAGCTTTGATGATATTTAGCGTTTTTCGACTGAGTCTTACTGCGAATGGAAGTTTGCTTAAATCGTCTCCCATTAAGGCAATATCAGCAGTTTCGATTGCAGTATCTGTACCAGCCCCGCCCATTGCTATTCCGACAGTGGATGCAGCAAGTGCAGGAGCATCATTAACACCATCGCCAATCATAGCTACATTACCATGCTCCAATTGCATTTTTTTAATAAAATCTAATTTATCCTGTGGCATCAATTCGGATTGAATATCAGATACGCCTACATGTGCACCGATTGCATTTGCGGTACCTTGATTATCACCAGTCAGCATTATTGTGTGCTTAATTCCTAACTGGTGAAGTTTTTGAATCACATTTTTGCTTGTTTCACGTACTTCATCTGCAACGGCAATTACACCGAGGATTGTTTGTTCCGTTCCAATGATCATGGCTGTTTTTCCTTGATTTTGTAGTATTTTCACATTGTTTTCAAACTCAAGACTAAAATCGGAAACATTTAATTCCTTAAAAAGTCTTGGACTACCAATATAATAGGTTGTTCCGTTTACAACCCCTTTTATACCTCGCCCAGTAATCGAAGTGAAGTCTTCCACTTGCACATTCGAATAAGGAATATTATCTTGCTCAGCCCTCTGCATAATTGCTGAAGCCAGTGGATGTTGTGAACGATATTCTAAAGCTGTAATGATGGAAAATAGTTCTTTTTCTTCCACTTGATTATTTAATACTTTAAAATCTGTTACCATAGGTACACCTTTTGTCAGTGTTCCTGTTTTATCAAATGCGATTGCCTTGATGGCTCCCAATTCCTCCAAATAGACACCGCCTTTAATCAACACACCTTTTTTAGCAGCATTTCCAATTGCCGAAACAATCGAAATTGGAGTAGAAATTACTAATGCACAAGGACACCCAACTACAAGTACTGCTAATCCTTGGTAAACCCATGTATCCCAACCTCCACCAAAGAATAAAGGTGGAACGACTGCAACCAAGGCTGCAATAACCATAATGATCGGAGTGTAATATTTTGCAAACTTATCTACGAATGCTTGGGCTGGAGCACGCTCCCCTTGTGCTTCCTCAACAAGATGAATAATCTTGGCGATAGTTGTGTCTTCTACATATTTAGTTATTTTTACTTCTAACAGACCCTCTTCGTTAAGCGTACCTGCAAATACTTCATCATCTACCGTTTTGGCAACAGGAACTGATTCTCCTGTTATAGCTGCCTGATTGACAGCCGATAAGCCATTCACAACTAGCCCATCCATGGCAATTTTTTGCCCTGGTTTGACAATCATAATATCGCCTACAACAATATCATCTACATGGATCATTATTTCCTGTCCATTTCGTCTGACAAGTGCTTCTTTAGGAGCAATATCCATCAATGAACGAATGGATTGTCTTGCTCTGTCCATAGAGAAACGTTCAAGTGCTTCACTGATTGCAAATAGAATGACAACAATGGACGCCTCTGCCCATTCACCGATGATGGCCGCTCCAATAACGGCAACTGTCATCAGGGTTTTCATGTCGAAATCAAAGCGTATCAAATTTTGAAAACCAACTTTAAATAGTGAATACCCTCCAATTACAATCGAAACTACAAATAACATTGAAGTTACCAGGTTATCTTCTCCATTCACAAAGTGAGAAAGATAACCAAAAGCAATAAGTAATGAGGCAAATAGTAATGTACTGTGTTTTTTATAAAATGGTATTTTCTCTTCTTTATGAGCCTTACTGTCCTCTTTGACCTCTTGTATCGTTTGATTCGCTAGTTTTTCAGGAAATACTTTAAGACTCTCGAAAGCACCTGCTTTTTCAAGTTCTTCAACGGTTGTGTTTCCGTAAACATCAATTTTAGAAGCTCCAAAGTTTACTTTTGCATCCTGGATTCCCGTTATTTGTTTTACATTCTTTTCGAATTTCGTTGCACAGCTTGCACAGGAGAAACCTTCAACACGGTAAACGTTTTCATCTACAATTACCACAGGTTCGACCCGTCTTCTAGTTTTCTCTGGTGCCACTTTAAGATTCTCGAAAGCACCAGCCTTTTCTAGTTCTTCAACGGTTGCACTGCCGAAGACATCAATTTTAGAAGCTCCGAAATTGACTTTAGCATCTTGCACTCCTGGTAGTCCTTTTACATTTTTTTCAAACTTACCAGCACAATTTGCACATGAGAACCCCTCAACACGGTAAACATTTTTATCTTCTGTTAAGGTTTTTGCTGTATTATCCAACTTTCATTACCTCCCTCTGATGAACGAAGGCTTTTTCTACGAGCTGTTTAACATGCTCATCATCTAGTGAATAATAGACTAACTTCCCTTCTTTACGATATGTTGCTATACCTAGATTTTTCAATAATCTTAAATGATGGGATGCCGTAGCCTTTGAAGATTCAATAATATTCGCTACATCACAAACACATAACTCTCCCTCTAAAGACAAAACGTAAGCAATTTTAACCCTTGTATCATCTGACAGAGCCTTAAAAACCTTTGCTACTTCCATAGGGTTTTGTTTAGCAAGATCATTTTTAGCCCTGTTTACTTTATCTTCGTGAATACAGGTAACTTCACAAATATCTTTTGTCATAATATTTCCCTCACATTCAAATAGTTATTTGTATATTAATTATACTCATAATATATCTCACTATAAACAAATAGTCAAATGATTGTTTGATTGTTTGTTTTAGACTTCTTAGACAATTTTTTAATGTAACTTTAAAATCTTAATTAATCCAATTTAGTATCCAACTGAAAGTTCCATTTTCATACATAATCATAATACCTAAAGCTACAAATACAATTGGAACAATAATTCTTTCGTATTTTTCCACTGTTTCAGATACACCTTTTACAGCTGCTATACGCCGGCATAGATATAATAATACTGCAGCTAAAACATAATAAATGATAATCGTAACTACTAATTCAAGAGTGGCTAAGGTCGTAAAATAAGGAATATATACTCCTAAGTTATCTCCACCAGCGGCTAACATAATGACTGCTACACTAAGTATAAAACTGGTGAATTGACTCGTATCTATAGATTCTCCTTGTTCGTCGGCATCGTCTTCTTTTTCAAACAAAACCTTTAGACCGATGAATATTGGAACCAAACCAAGTAATCCAATCCAGTGTTGCGGTATTAATGTAAGTCCAAAAGCTGCCAATAGACTAATGGCAATTAGTATAGTAAATCCTAAATATTGTCCTAAAAAAATATCTCTAACAGCCTTTTTTCTCCTCTCATTTTGAGCAAATAGAACAACTAATATGACAATGTAATCAATACTTGTCGCTATGTATGAGACAATAGCCGATACGATTGTTGTTACCAAAGCGAATCACTCCAATCCTTAAATATTTGAATAAGTTTCATTTTTCTCTTGATCCATTGTGTCAGTTTATATATTCAAATATTCGTTTGACTGTTAATATCAATTGTAATTTTACAGCTATATATTCTAATAGTCAAATGATTATTAGATTAACATCGCAAAAAATTGTGAGCTACTATTGCTTAGCTAATAGCCCGATTGCTGAATGCTATACCAAATCTGTGAGATGTCTTTAATCTAGCCAGAAGGACTAAGCCTATCCTATTTCCACTTATCTCTTATCATTTTCTTTCTTCTATTATATGTATCTGTAACTTAGTCCTTCCCCAACGCTTCAACCGCTCTATTACGCCTCAAGGAAATGGAACTAAGTTTTCCCTCAACCGCCTGTTTTTCCCCTCTTTTTTCCGTTACGGATTGTATAGAATATTCCGCTATTGTAACTAAGTTCTTCCCTGAAACAGAAGGAAGAATCAGGAGAAAAGATTGAAAAGGTAGCAGTTTTGGGATGGTGTTACAGTTAGGAAACATACTGAATAGAGAATGAAAATCCGTTGGATTTATAGGGTTAGGAAAACAATTGAAATGGGATTTGGTACTTATTGAATCCAGTAACGACATAGAGTTGGACTAGACTTACCCCCAATTTTGGTGAAAATAAAAAGGGACGAAAGCCGATTGGATCCGTCCCGAATTTATATTGAACTTTTATTGAAAAAGCCGATTGAAAAACGACTGAGTACATGTTAGACTGCCCGCTGCTCTTCCTGTTTCCTTTACCACTTCGATACCAACTTAGTTCCATTAGGGAAGAACAAAGTTACGTGGGGAAGGAGAGAGTTACAGGGAGATACCTTTATTTCAAAAACCAACAATTGCTGTCTACGGTAACACGCTTTGCCACGTTCCATGTACATCAATACATATATTCGTACAGCTTAACGGCATTGAAATATTAGATTACTCCTTTATATGTTTAGCCCAATGCTATCTAGTTGAATCCCTTCCGAATTCAATTTGAAAATCATTCATTTAGATATAACTATTGAATTCATATTAGAATCCTACTGATCCTCTTAACTCCTTTATTCCATATTATGGATGCAATATTACAAACTAAATTTAATTCTTCTTTCTAACTATGTTACATGAAAAAATAAATCACCGAAAACGCCACTCCCAAACCCGCATTCCTTCGTCCGAGTTAAAATAAAGATTTCCGACCGAACCCCCATTTTCACACTTTTCAACCCCAAAAACACCGCTTTTTCGCCTGTTTTTCACACACTTTTTCACTGTTTTTTCAGAGTTGGAATAAAGATAACCGAAATAAAAGAAGCCCGAAAAAAGAATAAACCTAGTAGTAGCAAGGGTTTTCAAGAAAAAGACCCCGAAATCGGAAATGTTTATTATAACGAAATCAGGGTCAGAATCGGAAATGTTTATTTTTACTAGGTGATTTATTTTTTAACTAGACAAATTTCCTCTCCAACCTCGCAACAGCCTCAACATGGGACGAGTTGATAGAATGGATGTATTTGCGATTTTCATCAAATCGGTCGTATGTGGAAACATATCGACTAATTTGTACGTTCGTGGGAACATATCGACTACCTTTCTAATGGTTGCCAAAAGAATCGAAATATAATTCTAGTTTAGAATACATCTATCCTTATTAAATATATGAAACCTGCAATAATAAAATTTAATTGGTTTCATCGATTAATGTTAAAACCTACAACACCAGAATTTAAATCATTAGTTTACACGATTTACTATTCAATCAGTTTAAGCTCCTTCATTCATATCCCGTCTACTATAACCCAAGAAACCTATTACTATTAAAGCAATGCTAATCATAGTAACTGTAAGAAAAACTGATGCTTCAAAATCATCCATTGGCATTTGAGGTATCCAACTTTGTATAGCAGTATTTAAAAACCATTCCGGAAGGTCTATTAAGCCGCTAAAATAATTTAATAAAAAAGAGAATGTAAGATAAATATACACTACTTTACCTAGTTTCGGTGCCCATCCAAGAGCTAACGCTGCTAGACCTATAAAGAATAAAACAGAAGGGAAAAGGTTAAAGCCAGCAGCAAGAAAGTCAACTATATCCATCTCTCCGCTATTCCCCATCGTAGAGATAGCAGTACCTCCAAGACTACCTGCTGCTAATAAAACTCCTAATAATCCTCCTAATATCGATAACCCTATACTAGTCCAATACAATTGACTGCGAGTTACTTTTGTTGCATAAATCTGACTTAAGTGTAATCGGCTTTCTTCAGAAAAGAGTTTATTTACAATCGCAATTGGTAGAATAGAAACCAAACCAATCAAAACCATCATAATTGTGCCCGTGAATGATTCTTCAATAGAAAATCCTGCGTGAGAAAACATTTGTTTCATCATTTCATTACTTTCTAGGAATGTCTGCATATCTCCATAAATCGAACCATAGGCAGCACCCATAACAACAAATGCGATTAACCAACTAATGATGACACCTTTATTAATCTTTATAAATAATCCCCGGACGGACAGTAAAGACTGCTTTGCACTTTCACGCCCTTCTTTTTGCGGTAAATAGCCAGCCCCCATATCGCGGCCACCTTCAAGTGAAAAAGCTATGAACACCACTATTATACTGAAAATTAAAGCAAAAATAAGTGGAAACCAATTATTATCTGTAAAAGGAAAAGTTAAATATGTCCATCCCAAAGGATTCATCATAGATAAGTCAACATTGGAGACATCTGTTCCAGCACGAACAATGTAAAGTAATCCCACAATCCCAAAAGATGATCCCGTTGCAGCCGATGACGTGGGCATAATTTGTGCCATTATTAAAGCAATCCCAGCACCAATAATCCCTGCCATTCCGATTGATGCCCCGTATAACACGGAACCATGAATAGAAATCGTATCGGCCCCGAAACTTATCATTACTCCTGCAATAAAAAGTGCTAGTATACCATTGATGAAGACTATCTCTGCTATTGCTGCAAGAGAATTTGCTTGACGACCTATTTGAAATGAACGCACTAGCTCAGTAAGGCCAAGATCTTCTTCTTTACGAGTATGACCTATCACGTGTAAAATAGATATTATCATCGCAAACAAACCACAAAACAACAACATTTCATGCGCATACATTGCTCCTAAGGTATAATCAGCTCCTGTTTCAACTGGAGTCGGACCCACCATAGAGATCATTGCGGGGTTTTGCAAAGTTTCGAACATTCCGACTAAACCTTGCCCTTTTGCTATTTCTTTGAAAGCTGGAACAAATCCAGCCGAAAACATGCCAAGTCCCAATACCCATATAATATTTTTTTTCCAATCTCGTTTTAAATACTGTAAAAACAATGTGTCCCAACGAGCGAATTTTTCTTTCATAATAATTTTTCCTCCTTCCCACGGCTTAACTTTCATAATGACGCATAAACAAATCTTCGAGTGTTGGCGGTATAGATTCAAACCTTGTGACACCTAATTTGCTAGCTTCAATCAAGATATTATTGAGAAATTGATTATCGGCAGAGAATGTTGCTTGGCTATCATTTTGAATAAAATCATGTACTCCATCTACAAAAGCCATTTTTGATACATCTCCACTTGTCACTAAAGTGACAGTAGACCGAGTTAAATGTCGTAATTCATCAAGGGTTCCAGTTTCAACAATTTCACCTTGGCGTATAATTACAACCTTATCTGCTAATCGTTCTACCTCACTTAAAATATGGGAGGACAATAAAATAGCTTTACCAGATGCTTTAATTTTTTCAACTTCTTCTTGGAAAACTTGTTCCATTAAAGGATCAAGACCAGATGTCGGTTCATCAAAAATATATAAATCAGAATCAACAGATAATGCTGCAATCAATCCAACTTTTTGACGATTGCCTTTTGAATATCCTTTGGCTTTTTTCTTAGGGTCTAATTCAAAACGTTTAATTAAATAATCGCGCTTTTCTTTATCTCCACTACCATGTAATTTGATGAAGAGATCGATAATTTCTCCCCCCGTTAAACTTCCCCAAAGGGCAACATCTCCAGGGACATAAGAAATGCGCTTATGAATTTCAAGACTATCCTTCCAAACGTCCTTACCGAATATCTCGGCAATACCAGCATCACGTTTTATAATACCTAATAGGGCACGAATAGTTGTAGATTTCCCAGCACCATTAGGACCAATAAACCCAACCACTTCCCCTGACTTTATCGTGAACGACACGTCACGCAATGCTTGAAATTTACCAAACTTTTTTTGTAATCCTTGTACCTTTACAATATCGGTCATAATATAGACACCCTCTTTTAAAATTTTTTAGATAAAAATCTAAAACTACTATGTTTTCATTTCAATACACCTTTAATTCAGTTTTATTTATAAAAGCTGTATTTCAGTAATTCGGCATAAACGTTCCACTCTTCTAGATATTTCTCTCCAAATTTACCAATATCCTCAAAGGTAACCAATTCCTTTAGTCCTTTCTCTCCTATACCAAACATCGTCCAATTCAAAATTTCAATTGCTTTTTCAATATCAATTCCTTCCCGGAATTTAGAGTAATCAATGTCTTTATATAATTTATTCATGGCTTGATTATAGATTGGATTGAGCCTTTGTTTAATGATATCCTTGACTTCTACAGACTCCTCTTGTTTAGTTGATGCCAAGAAATCGAATGCCTGTGGGTACTTTTGTTGAACATAGAACTTTTGTAAACCAACTCTTTCGATTCTTTTAAATAGATCAGTTTCAGACAAGTCAATTTGTTCATTTAGATTCATGATTACTTGACTACCATACTCAATCAAGTACAAGTAAAGATCCTTTTTACTGTTAAAATAGTTAAACAGCGAGCCTTTTGAAATATTAGCTCTTTTTACAATTTCGTTAGTAGATGCTTTTTCAAAACCACTTTGGACAAATTCTTTTATAGCTGCGTTAATAATTTGCTTTTGTTTTTCTGGTTTTAAGTTATTAAATTTTGAATAAATGATCAAAACCACCTTTCTTTATAAAATAATGACCCGACCGGTCATTAAAAGTATATCAAAATTGACCGTTCCAGTCAATATGAAATGAAGCAATTAAAAATAACATATCCTTAAAAACAACTATTCATTTACATGCATTTACATAATATGATAAAAATAAAAATTCACCTTTGTTAGATAGGTATTTTTTAAGCTTTAGCATTGCTCTTCACGTAAATTCACCTCAAAGCCTGATTATGTTTCATTTTATTTTTTAATAAAATATTACTGTAATTTATCTTAAAGAAATTCAAAACAGATACCAAAAAACAAATAAAAATTGTTGTTTTGGTATCTGTTGAATTTTTATCTTCCATTTTAATTATGTTAACTTAAAGGGGTGGAGTAATATATGTTATACAAATGTTAAAATGTATTAGAATTAAATCTCCATGTATTTTAAATATCCTTTTCGATTTCAATTCCTGATTTAAATTCAATTGTTAACTCCCTGTCACGAATCGTAATCTTCTCAATCAATCGCCTTATAAGTAAGTCATCGTACACTTCAAATTGCTGCGTTTGTTCCTTTAAAAACTTTGTCATTTCTTCGATTCGTTGCCTGAGTCCTTCACGTTCAGCATTTTCCAACATTACTTCCTGCTTCAATTCCCGCAGTCGATATATTTCATCGGCTACATCATCATAATCTTCTTTTGAATTCGCAAGCCTGAGAAGTTCTATTTGAAGTTCTTCTAGTTTTTCATCAATATCAGCTGTTGGTTTATCTGCTTTTTCATTCAAAACTGTTTCAATATTTTCTATTAATATATTTAAATAATTATCTTTGTTTCCCAACACTTCATTGATAGCTTGTACTACGGCTTGGTGAAGTTCATCTTCTCTTATTGTTTCTGCATTGCAAAGATGCGTTTTTCCTTCTAGCCTGCTAACGCATCGCCACACGATAGATCTGTATCCTCGGTTATTCCAATGTACCCTTCGGAAAACATCTTCACATTCTTTGCAAAAGACAATGCTCGACAAGGCATACTTGCTGCTATACACTCGTTTCTTTCCAGTTTTTCCGTTTCGAATATTTGCTCTTCGCATCATTTCTTCTTGAACTTGTAAATAAATCTCTCTTGGAATGATTGGTTCGTGGTTATTTTCAACATAATATTGTGGAACATGCCCGTTATTTACAACTCGTTTTTTCGTTAAAAAATCTACGGTATATGTTTTTTGAAGTAATGCGTCCCCGATATACTTTTCATTTTGCAGTATCTTTTTAATCGACTCTGGCCGCCACTTAGACCGTTGAGCTGCGGTAAGTATCTCATCCGTTTCAAGTCCACGTGCTATTTGAACTAAACTTGCTCCTTCTAAATATTCCCGGTAAATCCGTTTCACAACTTTCGCTTGTTTTGGATTGATGACTAGTTTGTTGTTCTCATCTTTGGTATAGCCTAGAAAACGATTATGGTTCACTTGCACCTCACCTTGCTGATATCGGTATTGAATGCCAAGTTTTACGTTTTGGCTAAGTGACTGACTTTCTTGTTGTGCCAGAGATGCCATGATGGTGAGCATAATTTCTCCTTTGGCATCCATTGTATTGATGTTTTCTTTTTCAAAAAACACAGGTATTTCTTTATCTTTCAATTGCCTGATGTACTTTAAACAGTCCAGCGTGTTTCTCGCAAAACGACTGATGGATTTTGTGATAATCATGTCAATTTTTCCATTCATGCTATCCTCAATCATCTTATTAAACTTCTCACGCTTTTTGGTATTTGTCCCAGATATTCCATCGTCCGCATAGATACCTGCAAGTTCCCATTCAGGATTGTTCTGAATATAGGAAGTATAATGTTCTACTTGAACTTCATAACTGGTTGCTTGTTCTTCGCTATCTGTTGATACCCGGCAATAAGCTGCCACTTTCAACTTTTTCTTATCCTCTGCATCGACATTACTTCCCCTTCTTCTTGCCGGGATAACTGTTACGCTTCTTGCTAATGACATTTTAAGTCACCTCTTTTTTTATTAAGCTGTATACATATTCTGCTTGTTTAATTGGATTGTCGTATTTGTTTTCTACTTTTCCGATTGTAAATTTAAAACTGGGTGTAAATGTTTCTTCCGCTTTCGTTCTATTTAAACGCCCTAGTTTTTTCGCTCGTTTAAACCTTTCTTCCTTCAACTGTTCAAATTGCTTTTTTGAAATTAATCTAGGGAATATTTCATTCCCTAGATACCTTTCATCTGTTAATATTCTAGTAATTCCACCATGTGATCGATTAATACCAGTATATTTTGCTGCATTAGCTAAAGATTTTCCAGATAAGTATGACTGGATTAAAAGCTTTAATTGCTCAGATTCTCTGGCATGAGTTTCAATTTTGCCGTTTACTATTTTATATCCAAAAGGTGTGTGTGCCATCAGCGTTCAATCCTTTCTCTAAGTGTAATGCCACATTTCAAATGAAATCCTATCTCATTAGGTGAATACACAATTACCTTTCTTACAATATCTTGAAAGGTTTCTTCATCAAATGAAGCCATAAAATTTCCCCGCTTAAAATATTTAATGAGCCGCTTCACTTCATTTAGCTGATTTGAACCATCATTTATTGAATATAGTAACTGTTCTCTTTCTTCTTTTAGCCTCATATGCCGATGGGTCAATTCGATTTTCTGTTCATTAAAAATTGCTGGTTCTAAAAACCCTTTTGTCATTAATTGAATTAATATATTAAGTTCATCTTGTGTAACTTCGAGTTGTTCTTCTATTTCGGTAATCATTTGATAGTTTTCATCTTGGTTTGACGTTTCTAGTTGTTTGGATAGTGGGATTAATACATAACTATAACCAAACTTTAGCTTATTCATCATCGTAATAAATGCCTGATGAATACGTTCTTCTCTTATAAAAAGCATCGAACATTTATCTTTGTTTTTAATGTGTGTAGAACAGCACCAAGCGATATATTTACTATGCGTGGAAGTGTGAATTCTTCTTTTAAAGGTATCGCCACATTCCGCACATTCAATCTTTCCTGAAAAAGGATAGCGATTTAAATACTTTCTACTTCCAGCAGCTACATTCTTTTGGCTTGCTTGATATTCTAGCATCCGATTAGCGGCTTCAAAATCAGCATGTGTGATGATTGCTTCATGGTGATTTTCAATTAGGTATTGATCCAATTCACCTTGATTTATTTTTCGGTTAAAATGCTCATCAGTAAAAGTCTTTTGAAGCAGAACATCCCCAGTGTACTTTTCGTTCTTAACAATTCCACGTATCGTAGACCCTGTCCAATTGCCATTTCGTTTTGTCGGAATACCTTCTTCGTTTAACTGCCTGGCAATCCGCTCTGTTCCCACTCCTTTAAGCACACTATTAAATATCCGTTTGACTACTTTTGCTTGTTCTTCATTTACAACTACTTGTTCATCGATATAATGGTAACCGTATGGTGGATATGATAATTTATAGGTTCCACGTTTGAATCGTTGTCTAATCGACCATTTACTGTTTTCGGAAAGTGACACTGATTCATTTTCTGCAAGGCTACTTAAAATTGAAAGCATGAGTTCACTTTCCATAGAATTTGTATTGATGTTTTCTTTTTCAAAATAAATGTGAACATCTAAGTCCATCAATTTTCTAACCAGTTCCAAACAGTCAATTGTGTTTCTCGCAAATCGACTAATTGATTTCGTTAAAATGAAGTCAATCTTTCCTTTTTCACAGTCAGATATTAAGCGAAGCAATTCTGGTCGTCTATCCTTTTTTGTTCCTGTAATACCTTCATCACTGTAAATATCGACGAGCTGCCATTCATCATTCTTTTCGATTAAAGTTTTGTAATGACGTCTTTGTGTTTCTAAACTAATAAGTTGATCCTCATTTGATGTTGATACTCGTATATAGGCAGCGACCTTTTGTTTTGGTTTTCCTATTGAAGATGTTGCTACATCGAGTGTTGTTATCTTTCTCATCCACTCACCCTCCCTTCTTGTACGTGACATATTAGCGTTAGAACACTGTAATATCAAGGTTTATCGCTCATTAAAGGGCCTAATAAAGGATTGAATTTTTTACGATTTAATTTACTTATTTGATTGAATTCTTCCGGCGAAATGAGTTCTCTTTCAAGTAGTTTAGTGAGCATTTCTTCAGCAAGAAGAAAGTTGAGTTCATTTTGAAGTTGCTTTTCAGTTGGTTTTGTTGGTTTATTACTGAGTGTTTGATCATTAGGTGAGAGTCTTGTCATTCGCATATGGATTTCCTCCTAAATATTCTTCTACCTATATGCGAAAAAAAGCGAGGTTTCGAACCCCCTCTTCTATTAATTTCGATAATAGTTGATATGTGTTTGTAGTTGGGGATATAATAAAATTAGATTATTCAATAAATTAGTCAGTATCTAAAAAATGAAAAGAGTGGAATGACATGAAATATTTATCATACGATGCTCACGTGGCATTAAATATGGATTGCACAAGCGAGATAGAAGTACTGAAGTTGGAAGAGGAAGTATCCAAAAATGCTAAGGCATACCGAAAGATTTTCGAAACGTTGGTAAACCGACTCCCAAAACCAGTTTTCGATCGTTTCAATGGTTGGGGGTTTCACGATTACGAACTTGTTAAAGTAGAAATTCAACATACCAGCCTGCTGCATACCGATATTCACCTAACTTTGTCTGGTAGCGATAAATGGAAAGTGAGTTTTAAGGATACGTCACTATTTCAATTCCGACATCTTAATTATCACAATGAAAAACCTGCATTGAGTCGTGAATTGGACTATTGGTTATTCGAAGAATTTTTGCCGGTTGACAATGCAATGCTCTCTTTTGAAGCGAACTTCTCATCTGGTGGAAACCTGCTGATTCATTTCCCAGATGGAGCGGTTTCAATAGAATGCTTAAAATGACTTGGGACTATATTAAAACGGGCGTGATTGTGGAAGAACAAATACTAATTTCAGTTACAACCGAGGAGTATAATCGTACTCCACGGTTGTTTTTAATTTACTCATACTTCACAAATGCATCTTTAAACCCAGCTTTCTTCGCTTTCTCCAGCTGCATATCTGCATTCTATTTCACACTATACGCACCAATCTGTACACGATATAGTTTTTTACTATCAGTTGATGGTTTAGTAGTTGTCGTTCCTTTTGCTAATTCTTTTTTCACATCTGCTCGGAATGTATCCATTGACTTTCCATGTTTGGAAAACCAAGGACGCGGGTCACCATGATTACTAGCAATCTTCTTTTGATAACCTTCATAATGGCCGATGATATTTTTCTCCGTTAATTTGTATTGTTTACAAAGATAAGCAGCAAGTTCAACCGCTTCTTTATAAACTTTATTAAAGTATGTTTTATCGGTTAAATTATCTTCACAGATTTCAAAAC